>JBFWWD010000097.1:0-19151 GCA_050246385.1 Geminicoccaceae bacterium | reverse complement strand
GATCGGTGGGATAACGCTTGCTCTTGCGCGCGATCTCGGCCATCCGGCCACGGCTCTCTCGGCTCCACATCCCGAGCTTCCACCACAGCCGCTCCGAACCAGCAACCCATTCTCAAACGGGCTCTTATGCCCAACATAGAATAACTTAGCGCGCTGAAGCAGATTGGCCTGATGTGCATCCAAGACGCTCATGCCAACTCTCCATATCTGACCAATTAATAGTTACTCTAGCCCAATGACCATGCTGTGGAAACACCCTTGCGCGTATCGGGGAGGCGATCAGCGGTTGCCGCTACTCTCCACTTTGCAGCAGCAACCCCTGCCTTCTCGCGCTGCGGAACAGCAGCGCGAACGCCACGCCCGCCACGACCAGCCACACCGCCAGCACGCCCGCCGCCTGCGCCAGCAGCGCCCAGTCGAAGCGGTTCTCGCGCAGGACCGTGCGCATGCCCTCGAACACCGGGGCGGAGGGGAGCAGCCAGCTTACCCAGCGGACCGCGGGCGGCAGCACCTCGACCGGGTAGTAGACCGCCGAGAAGGGCTGGATGAAGAAGATCGCGGCCCAGGCGAGGGTCTCGGCACCCAGGCCGAGGCGGATGACCAGGCCGGCGATGATCAGGCCGATGGCCCAGCCGAACAGCATCAGGACGGCGAAGAACGGGATCAGGGTCCAGCCGAGGCTGCCGATCAGGGAGAAGTGGAAGAGAGGGATGGCGAGGAGGGTGGCGCCGCCGACGCCGATCAGGACGCGGACGAGGCTGACCAGGAAGTTGGCGATGACCAGCTCGGCGGGGCGGAGCGGGCTGACGAACAGGTGGCCGAGATGGCGGGCATACAGCTCCTCGAGGAAGCAGAGCGAGACGCCGAGCTGGCCGCGGAACAGGGTGTCCCAGAGCAGGACGGCGGAGAGGAAGACACCGGCGGCCTGGGCGACCCAGCCGGACTGGCCGACCAGGAAGAGCGTGATGAAGCCCCAGAGGATCATCTGGACGGTGGGCCAGTAGACCAGGTCCAGGAGGCGCGGCCAGGAGCCGAGCAGCAGGCACGCGTGGCGGTAGAGCATGGCGCGGATGCGGCGCAGCGGGGGCGGCAGGCTCATGCGACCGGGGCGGGCCGGCGGCGCTGGCGGGCGATGTCGAGGAACACGTCCTCGAGATCGTCGCGGCCGTAGCGGGCGAGCAGATCGTCGGGGCTGCCCTGATCGACCAGGCGGCCCTGGCGCAGCATCAGGACGTGGTGCGCCAGACGCTCGACCTCGCCCATATTGTGCGAGGCGAGCAGGACGGTGGCGCGGGTGCGGGCCTGGTAGCGCTCGAGATGGCCGCGCAGCTGGTCGGCGGTGTCGGGGTCGAGCGAGGCGGTGGGCTCGTCGAGCAGGAGCAGCTCGGGCTCGTTGACGAGCGCCTTGGCGAGCAGGACGCGGGTCTTCTGGCCGGCGGAGAGGCGGCCGAAGGGGCGGCCCAGCAGCTCGACGAGGTCGAGGTCGCGGGCGAGCTCGGCGATGCGCTCCCTGGGTCGGGCGACAGAGTAGAGCTCGGCGTAGACGCGCAGGTTCTGGCGCACGGTCAGGCGCTGCGGCAGGTCGACATAGGGGCTGGTGAAATTCATCCGCGGCAGGACGCGGACGCGGTGGGCCGGCATCGGCTCGCCGAGGATGCGGACGCTGCCGGCGGTGGGCTCGAGCAGGCCCAGGAGCATGGCGATGGTGGTGGTCTTGCCGGCACCGTTGGGGCCGAGCAGCGCCACGGTGCGGCCGCGCGCGACGGCGAAGGTGAGATCGGCGACGCCGGTGACCTCGCCGTAGGTCTTGGTGAGAGCCACGACCTCGATCGCCGCCGGGCCCGGGCTCACTCGGTCAGGCCCTGCTCGCGGTAGAAGCGGGCGGCACCCGGGTGCAGGGGGATGGCGACGCCGCGCAGGGCGTCGGGAAGCGAGAGCTCCGCCCCCTTGGGATGCTCCTCGGCCAGCCGCTGCAGCGTGTCCGGATGCCAGAGGGCGCGGGTGATGTCGTAGACCAGCGGCTCCTCCAGGGAGGCGGCGACCACCCACAGGGCCGCCACGCCGACGGTCGGCACCCCGGCCTCGATGCCGGGATAGGTGTCGCCGGGGATGTCGGCGACGGAGAGGAAGCGGTGCTCGGCCAGCAGCCGGCCGACCGGCTCGCCGGTGATCGGCACCAGCCGCGCGCGCAGGGACTGCGCGGCCTCGGTGACGATCGCGGCGGGATAGCCGGCGACCAGGAACATCGCGTCGAGCTCGCCCGCGGTCATCAGGTCGAGCGCACGGGCGGAGGAGGCGTGCACGACCTCGATGTCGGCGGGGGTCAGGCCGAAGGCCCGCAGCACCAGGATGGCGTCGACCAGGGTGCCCGAGCCCTCGACGTCGAGCGAGACCCGGCGGCCGCGCAGGTCGGTGACGTGCTCGATGCCGGAATCGGGGGCGACGACCAGATGGACGGTCTCGAGATAGAGGCTCGCCAGCGCGCGCAGGCTTTCGATCCGCGGCCGTCCGGCGAACACGCCCTCGCCGGAGAAGGCGCCCCAGGCGATGTCGCTCTGGGCGAAGCCGGACTCGACCTCGCCGGCGCCGATCGCCTCGACATTGGCGACCGAGCCTTTCGAGGCCTCGACGACGAGGATGAGATCGGGCACGCCGCAGCCGCCCGCCTCCTCGCAGGGCCGCGCGCCGGGCGGGCGCGAGAGCAGGCCGGCGATCGCCGAGGCGACCGGGTAGTAGGTGCCGGTGACGCTGCCGGTGGCGATCCGGACGTAGCGCGCCTCCTCGGCGCGCAGGGCCCGGGGTGCGAGCCAGGCCAGCGCCGGCGCCACCGCGAGCAGGGGGCGGCGCGGCCAGCCCGCCATCTACTGCGCCCGGACCGCGCGACCGGTCATGCGTCGCACGACCCGCCCGTCGAGGATGCGGTCGAACTCCAGCGCCACGCCCTCGCCGTCGGGGCGGCGCTGGGTGATCTGCAGCTCGTAGGTGCCGTCGTCGTGGATGGCGAAACTGTAGAGCGAGAGCGTGTCGCCGCCGGCCACGCCCCAGCGCAGGGGATCGCCCGCGAGCGCATCCAGCGAGCGCCGCTCGGCGAACGGGTCGTAGCTCACCTGCGCCAGGAAGAAGCTCCGGCCGGGTGCGGGCGCCAGCAGCACCTCGTCATGGCGGAACTTCACGCCCGGCACGTCGCGGCGGCCGTCGACGAGGGTCACGTTGTGCCATTCGAGCTGCAGGCCGCTCTCGCGGTAGGGCTTGAGCTCCATGACGACGTCGCGCTGCTCGAGCGGCCCGCCCTCGTGGATCTCGTCCGCCGCCAGCCCGACAAAGGTGCCGATGAGCCGTTCGGTGCCGGGCGGCGCCGCCGTCGCCGCCAGCGGGGACAGCAGCGCGACGGCGAGCGCCAGGCGGAGTGCGATCTTCATGACCCGGCCCTCACCAGCCGCTGCTCGCTGTTCTCGCCGCCCTCCGCCGTACGGCGGTCGAGGCTGACGGTGAGCGTGTCGCCCTGCGCCGCGCAGCGGTAGCGGTCGAGCTGGAAGCCGCCATCGTCGTCGACCGCCAGGCTGTAGAGATAGACCGCGTCCGCGGCGGTGCGCGCCCAGTAGAGCGTGCCCTCGACCAGCGGGTCGACCGGGCCGCCGCCGCCGAACATGGCGCCCATCGACCAGCCTCCCTTCACCCGGCCGGCCAGGACGCCCGGCCGGGCCGAGGGTGCGAAATCCAGCCTGATCGCCTGGCCGCCGGTGGGCGTGAACGATACGCTGAACTGGTCGCCGGCGCCGGACCACTCCATCGCCGGCGCACCCGCGGCCGAGGCGGCCCAGCGGCCCTGCAGATCGTCCAGCGCGTCGGCCATGGCCGCGGCGGGCGGCAGCAGGACGCACAGCAGCAAGGCTGCGGTCATCCGCCCGAGAACGCCGTCCCTGTGCCGCATTCCAACCTCTCCGCCGACGCCCGCACGGGTGGCGGGTACGAACGATTGCGTCTAGGAGTATCCCCCGGCGGGAGCGTTTCAAAGCACCGCGCGTCGGGGCCTCGCGCGAGGAATGGCAGGATGCTGATCGGCGTTCCCAAGGAAATCAAGACGCACGAGTACCGGGTCGGTCTGACCCCGGCCAGCGTGCGCGAGCTGGTGGTCCACGGCCACCAGGTGCACGTCCAGTCCGGCGCGGGCGGCGGCATCGCCATCGACGACGAGGCCTACCGGGCGGCCGGAGCCACGGTCGTGGCGACGGCGGAGGAGATCTTCGCCATGGCCGAGATGATCGTGAAGGTGAAGGAGCCGCAGCCCGCGGAGTACCGGCTGCTGCGCGAGGAGCAGGTGCTGTTCACCTATCTCCATCTCGCCGCCGACCGGCCGCAGACCGAGGGCCTGCTGCAGTCCGGCTGCGTCGCCATCGCCTACGAGACGGTGACCGACCGGCAGGGGCGCCTGCCGCTGCTGGCGCCGATGAGCGAGGTCGCCGGGCGGATGAGCGTACAGGTGGGTGCGCATCTGCTCGAGAAGATGCAGGGCGGCCCGGGCATCCTGATCGGCGGCGTGCCGGGCGTGCAGGCGGCCAGGGTGGTGGTGCTGGGCGGCGGCGTCTCGGGCACCAACGCCGTGCGGATGGCGATGGGCATGGAGGCGCAGTGCTACGTGCTCGACAAGAGCCTGGAGCGCTTGGCCCAGCTCGACCAGCAGTTCGGTCCGATGCTCAACACCATCTACTCGACCACGGTCGCGATCGAGGAGCAGGTGGCCCTGGCCGACCTGGTGATCGGCGCCGTGCTGGTGCCGGGGGCGGCGGCGCCGAAGCTGCTCACCCGCACGATGCTGCGCCGGATGCGGCCGGGCTCGGTGTTCGTCGACATCGCGATCGACCAGGGCGGCTGTGCCGAGACCTCCCGGCCGACCGGCCACGACAATCCGACCTATGTCGAGGAAGGGGTGATCCACTACTGCGTCACCAACATGCCGGGTGCGGTGCCGCGGACCTCGACCTTCGCGCTCAACAACGCGACCCTGCCCTTCGTGCAGGTGCTGGCCGACAAGGGCTGGCGCAAGGCGGTCGCGGACGACCCGCACCTCGCCAACGGGGTCAATGTCGTCGACCGCAAGCTGACCAGCGAGGCGGTCGCACGCAGCCTCGACCTCGCCTGGACGCCGCTGCGGCAGGCGATGGCCTGACCGGCCGAAGCGCGCCGGTTTCGCTCGGCGTTGCTATGGGTTCGCCAACAATGTTAAGACTCGGGACGAACAGGTAGCGCCCGTCGCGACCCGCACGACCTTGCCCCAAGATGCGTAACGACCGCCTCGAACATCTCGCCGAGTTTCCGTTCCGCCGCCTCGCGGCACTACTCGCGCGCGAGCCGGCGCCGGCCGGCCCGACCCTGGATCTGGCGCTGGGCGAGCCGCGGCACGCGCCGCCGGCCCTGCTCGCCGAGACGGTGGCCGCCCATGCGCAGCTGTGGAACCGCTATCCGCCGGTGCTGGGCACGCCCGAGTTCCGGGCTGCCGCCGCCGAGTGGCTGACCCGGCGCTTCGCCCTGCCGCCCGGAGCGGTGGAAGGCGACCGGCACATCTGCCCGCTCGCCGGCACCAAGGAGGGTCTCTACCTCCTGCCGTCCCTGGTCACCTCCGGACGCGGCAATCCGGCCGTGCTGATGCCGGACCCGGTCTATGCGGTCTATTTCGGCGGCGCGACGATGGCGGGGGCCGAGCCCGTGCTGCTGCCGGCGACCGCCGAGACCGGCTTCCTGCCCGATCTCGACGCGCTGAGCCCGACCCTGCTCGACCGGGCGGTGCTGTTCTATCTCTGCACGCCGGCGAACCCGCAAGGTGCCGTCGCGGACCTCGACTATCTGCGCAAGGCGGTGCGGCTCGCCCGCCGGCACGGTTTCCTGCTCGCGGTCGACGAGTGCTACTGCGAGCTGTGGGACCAGGAGCCGCCGCCGGGTGCGCTCGAGGCCGCGCTGGCCGAGGACGGCAGCCTCGACCAGGTCGTGGTGTTCCACTCGCTGAGCAAGCGCTCGAGCGCCCCGGGCCTGCGCTCCGGTTTCGTCGCCGGCGACCCGGCGGTGATCAGAGATCTGGTCCGGCTGCGCGCCTATGCCTCGCCGGTGCAGCCGCTGCCGCTGCTGGCCGCGGCCACCGCACTCTGGCGCGACGAGGGGCATGTCGAGGCGAATCGGGCGCTCTACCGGGCCAAGTTCGACCTCGCCGAGCGGCGCATGTCCAACCGGTTCGGCTTCTACCGGCCCGCGGGCGGCTTCTTCCTGTGGCTGGACGTCGGCGACGGCGAGGCGGTCTGCCGCCGGCTCTGGACCGAGGGCGGGCTGCGCGTGCTGCCCGGCGCCTATCTCTCGGGGGGCGATCCGGCGACCAGCCCGGGCCGCCCCTACATCCGCGTGGCACTCGTCGACGAGGCGGCGACGGTCGATCAGGCTCTCGCCCGCCTGTGCGCGGTGCTGGACCCATGAGCACCAACCAGAGGAGAGGCTATGGCCGCGACGACCGCTGACGCTTTCGCCGGGATGCGCCTGCGGGCGAGGCTGCGCGGCAGCCTCGTGCGCCTGGGTGGAGTCCTGCTGATCGCGGGCGCGGTGGCGCTGGCGGTGGCCCTCTACGGCTTCGACTGGCGCGACCCCTCCCTGAACCAGGCGACCTCGGCCGGAGTGCAGAATCCGACCGGGCTGCCGGGGGCCTACACGGCCGATCTGCTCTACCAGCTGTTCGGGCTCGCGGCCTGGCTGCCGGTGGTGACCGGGCTCAGCTGGGGGCTGCGCCTCGCCTTGGGCCGGATGCTGCGCTGGCCGTGGCTGCCGGTGCTGGGCCTGCCGCTGGCGCTGCTCGCCCTGGCGGCCTTTCTCGCGGTGCTGCCACCCCTGCCGCCGGAGCGCTGGCCGCTGCAGGCAGGCCTGGGCGGTGCGGTGGGCGACCTGCAATGGCGCTGGTTCGAGCCGATGCTGGGCAGCCTGCCCTATGCCATCCTGGCCGGGGTCTCGAGCCTCCTTCTGGTCGTCACTGCGCTCGGGGTCAGGCTGGGGGAGGGATTGTGGGCGGCCGGCAAGCTCGCCGCCGGCTCGCTCTGGGTCGGCCGCAGGCTGGGTGACGCCGCCGGAGCCGCCACCTTGTCGTCCGGCCGCATGGTGCGGGACGGCTGGCGCGGGATGGAGCTCGGCCGGCTCCGCCGTCCGACGGAGCTGCGGCCCGAGCCCGAGCAGGGCGAGGAAGCCGAGGCGCCGGTACGCCGGGCGCGGCGCAGGGTGGTCCTCGGTCGCCGCGATGAGGAGCGCCGCGAGGAGGAGCGCCCGGCGCCCGCGCCCAAGCCCGCGGCCCGTGCACCGCAGGCCGAGCCGGTGCCCACCGCACCGGCACCCGGCCCGCGCAAGCTGGCGCCGTCGCCCGAGCCGATGCCGGCGCCCCTGGATACCGGCTTCGAGCTGCCCGGACTCGATCTCCTGGCGCAGGCCAGGATCGTGGCCACTTCCGGGCACTCGCCCGAGGCGCTGGCCGAGACCTCGCGTCAGCTCGAGACCGTGCTCGACGATTTCGGCGTGCGCGGGGAGATCATCGACGCCAAGACCGGCCCGGTGGTGACGCTCTACGAGCTGGAGCCGGCGCCGGGCACGCGGGCGGCGCGCGTGATCAGCCTCGCCGACGACATCGCCCGCTCGCTGTGCGCGCTGTCGGTCCGCGTCGCCGTAGTGCCGGGCCGCAACGTGATCGGCATCGAGCTGCCCAACGAGCGGCGCGCCACGGTCTATCTGCGCGAGCTGCTCGAGGCCGACGTCTACGCCGCCAGCGGCGCGCGCCTGCCGATAGCACTCGGCAAGGACATCTCCGGCCAGCCGATCGTCGCCGACCTCGCCCGGATGCCGCATCTCCTGATCGCCGGCACCACCGGCTCGGGCAAGTCGGTGGCGATCAACGCCATGATCCTGTCGCTGCTGTACCGGCTGACGCCCGAGCAGCTCCGGCTGATCATGATCGACCCCAAGGTGATCGAGCTCTCGGTCTACGAGGACATCCCGCACCTGCTGGCGCCCGTGGTCACCGACCCGCCCAAGGCGGTGGTGGCGCTGAAATGGGTGGTGCGGCAGATGGACGAGCGCTACCGGCTGATGTCGCATCTGGGCGTGCGCGACATCTTCGCCTTCAACAAGCGGCTGATGAAGGCGCGCGCGGACGGCGAGGAGCTGAAGCGGCGGGTGCGGACCGGCTTCGAGCCCGGCACCGGCGTGCCGATCTTCGAGGAGCAGCCGATCGACATGACGCCCATGCCGCTGATCGTCGTCATCGTCGACGAGGTGGCGGACCTGATGCTGACGGCGGGCAAGGAGATCGAGAACGCGATCCAGCGCCTGTCGCAGAAGGCGCGCGCCGCCGGCATCCATCTCGTGGTCGCGACGCAGCGGCCATCGGTCGACGTGCTGACCGGCGTGATCAAGGCGAACCTGCCCTCGCGCATCAGCTTCCGGGTCAGCTCCAAGATCGACAGCCGCACCATCCTGGGCGAGCCGGGGGCCGAGCAGCTCCTGGGCCAGGGCGACATGCTCTATCTGATGCCCGGCGACCGGATCAGCCGCATCCATGGTGCCCTGGTCACCGACGCCGAGGTCGAGCAGGTGGTCCGGCACCTCAAGACGCAGGGCGAGCCCGACTACCACGAAGATGTGACCGAGGACGGCGACAGCGAGCCGCAGGCGGACGGGCCGCTGTTCGAGGGCGCCGGCGGCAGCGGCGACGGCATGTACGACCAGGCCGTGCAGACCGTGGCGCGCGACGGCAAGGCTTCGACCAGCTACCTTCAGCGCAAGCTGGCGATCGGCTACAACACCGCGGCCAAGCTGATCGAGCGCATGGAGAACGAGGGCCTGATCAGCCGGGCGGACCATGTCGGTCGCCGCCACGTCCTGATGGGCCGGGGCGGCGTCGACGGCAACCAACCGACCGACGATCCGTTCTGACCCGTCAGGATCTTGCCGATGCCATGCCACCTCACCCGGCGGGCGCTCGGGGCGATCGCCCTTGCCGCCCTGCTGTCCGCACCCGCCCGGGCCGAGCTTCCGCCCGAGCAGCAGGCCGTGGTGCGGCAGGTCGAGGCCTACTTCAACGGCATCCGCACGCTCGAGGCCGACTTCGTGCAGATGGCTCCGGACCGCAGCATCTCGGGCGGCAAGCTGTTCATCGACCGCAATCGCTCCGCCCTGCGCTTCGACTACGATCCGCCTTCCAAGGTCCTGCTGATCGCACCGGGCGATTGGCGACTGATCTTCTATGACGGCAGCATCCAGCAGGTGAACGTGATCCCGATCGGCGAGACGCCGCTCGGCTTCCTGCTGAGCGAGGACGTCAAGCTCGCGGGCGACGTCACGGTCCAGTCCGTGGCCGAGCGGCCGGACGAGGTCGAGGTGACGCTGATCCGCACCGAGGAGCCGGACCAGGGCAAGGTGGTGCTGACGCTGACGCGCAATCCGATGGTGCTCAAGCGCTGGTCGGTGACCGACGCGCAGGGGCTCACGACCCACATCGAGCTGTCGCAGGTCCGTACCGGTATGGAACTCGACCGATCGCTGTTCGTCTGGCGCGATCCCAAGATGTTCGGCTGGCCCAAGGACTGAGACCGACGGAACGGCCCGAGCTCCCGCCCCGGCTGACGGCCCCGGACGGCCGGCAGCGGTGGGTCGGCGTGGAGCTCGAGCTCGCGGGCTCGTCCGCACGGGCGGCGGCGACGTTGTTGCGGGATCTGCGCGGCGGGCGAATTCTCGAGCGCGACCCGTTCCGCTTCGACGTGGAAGGCAGCGCGCTGGGCGATGTCCGGGTCGAGCTGGACCTGCGCCTCGCCCATCCGCCGCCTGATGTGGTCAGCGGGCCGCAGGCCTGGCTCGCCCGCGCCGTCGGGCTCGCCGCGAGCCGGCTGGCGCAGGTCGAGCTGATCTTCCCGCCATTGGCGCCGGCGCGGCTCGCGGAGCTCGACCTGCTGATGGGCGAGCTCCTCGATCGTGCTCCGGGCCTGCGGATCGATGGCCCGCATCTCAATCCGGCGGTAGCTTCGCTGGAGCCGTCCTCCATCGTCGCGCATCTGCACGCCTTCGTACGGCTGGTGCCCGAGCTGCGGGCCGAGATGGGCGTGCCGACGCCCGGCCGCATGGGCTTCGTCACGGCCTATCCGCCGGCCTACCAGGCGCTGGTTTCCGATCCCGGCTACCGCCCGGACCTGCGCCGCCTGATCGACGACTATCTCGACGCCAATCCGACCCGCTACCGGGAGCTGGACCTGCTGCCGCTGCTGGCGAGCGTCGATCCCGAGCGGGTGCGGCGGCGGCTGCGGGTCCAGAAGATCAAGCCGCGGCCGGTGTTCCACTGGCGGATGCCGGCGGCGCGGCCGTTCGCGGGCGTGGTCGCCGACTGGAACCGCTGGGTCGCCGTCGAGCGTCTGGCCGTGACCCTGGCCGGCGCGGACTGACCCGCGAAATCCGCATGGCATAGGGCGGCGGTCGCCGGCTTGCATGCCGATGGGCGTATCGTTAGACGGTCGCCAAGCGTCCACGGCAGACAGGGCGCGCGCCTCAGCGGAGAGAGACGAACATGCACCGTCGGACCAACATGCTGCGCTGCGCGCTGGCGGCATGCGCCCTCGCCGCGCTCGCGAGCGGCCCCGTGGCCGCCCAGGAGCTCAGCCTCGCCGGCAAGACGATCGGCGTCGCCGTGGTCGGCACCCAGCATTTCTGGGACCGGGAAGCCTACAATGGTGCCGTCAAGGAGGTCGAGGCGCTGGGCGGCGCCGTGGTCGGGGTCGACGGCGGGCGCGACAACCAGGTGCACGCGGACAATCACGACATCCTGCTGGCGCGCAAGGTCGACGCGGTGATCAGCATTCTGGGCGACGCCGCGGTCGAGCCCAGGTTCGCGGCGCTGAAGGCGGCCGGCATCCCGGTGTTCACCGTCGACCACCTGTCGCCGAACGCCGTGAACAACACGACCTCGGACAATTACTACATGGGCTCGAGTATCGGCCGCTTCATGGCCGACGCGATCGGCGCCAAGGGCAAGGTGGCGGTGTTCAACGCCTTCTCCGGGGCGCTGCGGATCTGCCAGACGCGCTACGATCTGTGGAAGTACGTGCTGCAGGACTATCCGGGCATCGAGATCATCCAGCCCGAGCTGGCCGAGGCCTACTCCAACTCGCCCGAGGACGCGCGCAAGCAGACCCTCGCGCTGCTGGCGCAGCATCCCAAGGGCGAGCTGGACGCGATCCACGTCGCCTGCTGGGACCAGCCGGCGATCGGCGTCGTGCAGGCGCTCGAGGAGGCCGGTCGCACCGAGGACGTGAAGGTCACGGCGCTGGACGCCGGGCCGGACACGCTCGAGATCATGATGGAGGAGAACAGCCCCTTCGTCGCCAACGTGGCCCAGCAGCCGGGCCTGATCGGCAAGACCGCGGCGGACAATGTCGCGCGCCACTTCGCCGGCGAGGAGCTGCTGCCGCAGACCTACATCGACGTGCTGCCCGTGAACGGGCCGGAAGCCGCGGCCAAGGTCTACGAGCAGCTGGGTTACGGCCAGTAGGCCGACCCGTGCCGTCCTGATGCCCAGTCCGGCCGGCCTCGGCCTGGAGATGGCGGGGATCGCCAAGGCGTTCCCCGGCGTCCAGGCCCTGGCCGGCGCCAGCCTCTCGGTCGCCCCGGGCGAGATCCATGGCCTCGTCGGCGAGAACGGCGCCGGCAAGTCGACGCTGATCAAGGTCCTGGCCGGCGTCTACGCACGCGACGCCGGGACGGTCGCGCTCGGCGGCCGCGCGCTGGAGGCGGTCACGCCGCGGCTGGCGCACCAGCTGGGCGTGCGCTTCATCCATCAAGAGCTGCAGCTCGTCCCGCACTTCACCGTCGCGGAATCGATCTTCGTCGGGCAGGAGCGCATCTCGACGAAAGGCCCCTGGCTCGACCAGGCGGGGATGCGGCGTGCCGCGACCGAGTTCCTCGCCGACGCGCTGCACGCCGAGATCGACGGGGCGGCGCTGGTCCGCGATCTCGGCGTGGCCGAGCGCAAGCTGGTGCAGATCGCCCGCGCGCTGATCGACGGCAAGGCCGGGCTGGTGGTGTTCGACGAGCCGACGGCACCCTTGGCCGCCGGCGAGGTCGAGCAGCTGTTCCGCTCGATCCGGCGGCTCAAGGAGCGCGGGATCGCGATGATCTACGTCTCGCACTATATCGGCGAGATCACCGACATCTGCGATGCCGTCACCGTGTTCCGCAACGGCAAGGACGTCGGCGTCATCCGGCCGGTCGCGGCGCAGGACGCGGACCGGATCATCCAGCTGATGGTCGGCCGCGAGCTGGGTGGGCTGTTCCCGCCCAAGACGCGGCAGCCGACCGGGCCGCTGCTGGCGTGCGAGCGTCTTTCCGACGGTAGCAGGTTCGGCGAGGTCAGCTTCTCGGTCGGCAGCGGCGAGATCGTCGGCATCGCCGGGCTGGTCGGCTCGGGGCGCGAGGAGGTGGTCGACGCACTCTACGGCCTGCGCCCGCTGACCGCGGGCAGCATGACCCTGAAAGGTGCCTCGCTGCGCATCGATTCGCCGGCGCAGGCGCTGGCGCACGGCTTCGCCCTGGTCCCGCGCGACCGGCGCCATGCCGGGCTGGTGCTCGACATGACCGTGGCCGACAACGTCAATCTCGCCTCGCTCGACAAGGTGGCGGTGGCTGGGCTCGAGCGGCGGCGAGCGGCGGACCGGCGTGCCGCCCAGCTCGTGACCCGACTCGACATCAGGCCGCCCGACACCCAGAGGGTCGCCAAGTTCCTGAGCGGCGGCAACCAGCAGAAGGTGGTCCTCGCCCGCTGGCTGGCGACCGGGGCCAAGCTGTTCATCCTCGACGAGCCCACGATCGGCGTCGACATCGGCGCCAAGATCGAGCTCTACCGCCTGATCGACGAGCTGGCCGCGCGCGGTGCCGGCATCATCGTGTCGTCCAGCGACGATGCCGAGGTGCTCGGCCTGTGCGACCGCGTCGTGGTCATGCTGCGCGGCCGGGTGGTCGCCACCCGTGCGGCGGGCGAGCTCGGCCTCGACGATCTCCTGGCTCTGACCACGGGCAGCGCTTTGCCGGACCGCCTGTCGGCATGATCGCACCCGCCACCGTCGCCTCACCGGGACGGCACCGGCTGCGCAACCTGCTGGTCGCCAAGGGGCCGCTGCTGCTGTTCGCGCTGCTGCTCGTCTTCTTCGCCCTGCAGGCGCCGAACTTCCTCGACTGGCAGAACCTCGCAACCATCCTCAAGCAGAGCGTGCCCCTGGCCATACTTTGCTGCGGCCTCGCCACCGTGGTCATCGCCGGCGGCGACGACGTGGTGAAGGGCGGCATCGACCTGTCGATCCCCGCCAACGCCGTCATGGTCGCCGCGATCGTCGCCCAGCTCGTCGTCCATGTCGGCGTCGCGATGCCGGTGGCGCTGCTGCTCGCGGCGGCGGCAGGGCTCGCGATCGGCGTGGTCAACGCGCTGCTCGTGGTGGTGGTCAGAATGACGCCGCTGCTCGCCACGCTGGCGACCTCGGTGGCGGTGGTCGGGCTGACCAAGGTCGTCACCTCCTCCCGCCGGATCAATCTCGACGGCCCGCTCGTCACCGTCCTGCGCGACGGCAGCGTGCTGGGCGTGCCGGTCGTGGTGCTGCTCATGCTGCTGGTCGGCGGCGGGTTCCTCTACGCCCTGCACTGGACCCGCTGGGGCCTGCAGCTCCAGGCCGTCGGCGGTAACCGCGACGCCGCCGACATCTCCGGCCTGCCGTCCGACCGGCGGACCGTGCAGGCCTTCCTGGTCGCCGCGCTGGCAGCGGTGATCGCTGCCCCCACCATCCTCGCCCGCGGCTCGGGCAGCTCGCCGGGCTCGGACGAGACGCTGTTGGTGGAGATGGTGCTGGCGACCTTCCTGGGGGCCGCCTTCTCGCCGCGCCGCGTGGTCACCGTCTGGGGTGCCGTCCTGGGTGCCGTGCTGGTCAACGCGCTCTCCAACGGCCTGGCCCTGATGCATGTCGACATCTTCTGGATCGGCGGCATCAAGGGTGCGCTGATCCTGGTCGTGGTCGCGACGGCGGCGATCCGGTCCGGGAACCAGCGATGAGCGGCCCGCGCGCGCCCCTGGCCGACTGGCTGCTGCGGCACGGCTTCCTGCTGATCATGATCGGCTTCTTCCTGTTCTTCGCGCTGACGGCACGCTCGTTCCTGACCCCCGGCAACCTGCTCGACCTGCTCGAGGGCAACGCGGTCCTGCTGATCCTGGCGCTGGCCATGACGCTCGTCGTCGCCAGTGGCGGCATCGACCTGTCGGTCGGCGTGGCGCTGGATTTCGGCGCCGCCTTCGCCATGGTGGCGCTCAAGGACTATGGCGCGCCGGGTGCGGTGGCGGTGCTGGCGGCACTCGCGGGCGGGGCGCTGGTCGGGATGGTCAATGCCGGCCTGATCGTGGGGCTCAGGGTGAGCCCGTTCCTGGCCACGCTGAGCGTGCTGTTCATCGGCAGCAGCATCGAGCGGATCTACACCGAGGGCGGCGGCCCGATCTCGTTCCGGCGGATGCCGGAATCCTACCGCGACCTCGCCAACGGCGACGTCTTCGGCGTGCCGACCGAGATCGTGATCGCGCTCCTGGTGCTGATCCTCTGCTGGGTCGTGCTCGAGTGGTCGATCCATGGCAAGCGCGTCCACGCCATCGGCCTGCAGCGCCGGGCGGCCGAGGTCGCGGGCATCCGCATCGGCCGCTATCTCGCGGTGACCTTCGTCGCCGCCTCGGCGATCTGTGCCCTGGGTGGTGTGATCCTCTCGGCCAACCTGCGCCAGTTCACGCCGCTCGCGGGCTCGGCCTACCTCCTGCAGGCGATCGCCGCAGTGTTCATCGGCGCCTCGCTGCACCCGCGCGCGCGGCCGAATGTGCCCGGAACGCTGCTCGGCGTCCTGTTCCTGGGCATGGTCGCCAACGGCCTCAACCTGATGGGGCTCGACTTCAACGTGAAGGACGCGCTGGCCGGCCTGATCCTGGTCGGTGCCCTGGCGCTGTCGATCGCCCAGCAACGCTTCCGGCGCTGAGCGCGCCGCCACCACGGGACCAGCCATGCCGACCTACGACGTCAGCGCCATCGGGCTTTACATCCTCGACATCCTCGGCCGGCCGATCGAGGCGATCCCGCCGGGCGGCCGCGCCTTCTACATCGACGAGATCAATCTCGCCGTGGCCGGCACCGGCGGCGGCACGGCGGTGGCCTGCGGCATCCTCGGCCTGCGCACGCAGGCGGTGACCGCCATCGGCGACGATGCCAGCGGCGAGTTCCTGCTGGCCAACATGGAGCGCCACGGCATCGATGTCGGCCAGGTCCGCCGCATGAAGGGCGTCGCGACCTCGGCGACCATGCTGCCCGTCCGGCCGAACGGCGAGCGGCCGGCCTGGCACGTGCCCGGTGCCGCCGCCCTGTTCACGCTCGAGCCCGAGGAGATCGATCCGGCGCTGGACGCCAGCTTCGTCCATGTCGGCGGCACGGGCCTGCTGCGCTCCTTCGACGGCGAGCCGACCCGGCGCGTGCTCGCCCGTGCCAAGGAGCTCGGGCGCACCACGACCTTCGACCTGATCCAGGCGACCGGCGGGACCCTGGCCCTGGTCGAGCCGCTGCTGCCGCACATCGACTATTTCCTCCCCAGCATCGAGGAGGCGGTGGAGATGGCGGGCCGGAGCGATCCGGACGAGGTGGCACGGTTCTTCCTCGACCGCGGGGTCAGGGTCTGCGCGCTCACCATGGGCGGGGAGGGCTCGCTGATCGTGGCGGCGGACGGCGGCCGCGTGCGGATGCCCGCCTTCGACGTCAGGGTCTCCGACACCAGCGGCTGCGGCGACAGCTACACCGCCGGCTTCATCGCCGGGCTGCATCGCGGCTGGGACCTGGAGGAGTGCGCGCGCTTCGCCACCGCGACCTCGGGCCTGGTGGCCACCGGCCTCGGCTCCAACGCCAATCTGACCAGCTTCGACGCGACGCTGGCAGCGATGCGGACGCTGCCGGTCAGGACCCTGGCGTAGCGTCGCGATCCACGTCGAGCATGTCGAGGAGCTCCCTGGCCTCGGTCAGGTCCGGCGTTTCGAAGCCTTCGGTGAACCAGCGGTAGATCGGCGCGAGCAGCTCGCGCGCCTCGTCGCGCTTGCCTCGCTCCGCCCATAGCCGGGCCAAGCTCATGGAAGCGCGCAGCTCCCACTGCCGCATGCCCCGCCCGCGCGCCGCGCCGATTGCCCGGCGAAAGCAAGCCTCGGCGCCCTCGGAGTCAGGGCGGCGCAGCAGCAACTCGCCTCGTAGCCGATGCAGCTCGGGCTCGAACCAGCGCTCTCCGTTCCGCTCCGCCCTCGCCAGCGCCTCGTCGAGGACGCCGTCCTCGAGGCTCGCCGGACTCTGCGCCTCCGCCAGGAGCGCGCCGAAGTAGGGCAGGAGGTACCCCGCTCCCGTGGCGGTGTAGGTGGCCAGGCCCTCGCGCATCTGGGCCAGCCCTTCCTCCGCGCATACCTCGTGAGCCAAGGCCCATCCGCGCACGACCCGGGCCCCGGCGAGCCAGAACGGGAAGTCCTGCTCGGAGGCCAGGGAGATCAGCTCCTCGGCGTGCTCCCGCGCGCCTTGCCGGTCGCGAAGCAGCTGGCAGCGGACGCTCCCGAGAAAAAGCGCGAAGGCGATCGAGCTGAAGTGCGCCAGGGAGCGGGCGTCGGCCAGCGCGTCGCGGCCGCAGGTCGCCGCCTGATCCGGATGGCCCAGGCCCGCAAGTGCCCAGGAAAGGTAGCTCAAGATCGCCACGCGCGGATCGAAGGTATGCGTCACGGCCAGCACGCGATGCCGCGCCGCGTCGCACAGGCCGAGCGCGCGCTCCAGATGCTGGCGCGCCTCCCGCAGCTCGCCGACGGTGATCGCGGCGATCCCGACCGTGCGATACCCCATCAGCTGGAGGAACCCGTCACCCTGGTCCCGGCCGATCCGCAGCAGCTCCTCCGCGACCTGCCGCGAGATCTCCAGCTGGCCGCCGACCTGGTAGTATACGTACTGCCCGTAGAGCACCTTCGCGAGCTGCGCACTGTCGGTCGTCTCCCTGCACAACTCCCGGGCGCGCGCCCAGGCCCGCCCGGTCTCCCGCGCCGCGAATCCCTTGGCCGCGATCAGCGCCCCGCCCAGAGCCGTCTGCAGCTCCAGCTCCAGCTCGAGCCGGCGGCGGCCGGTGCCCTCGTCCATCCCGTCCAGGAGGGCCAACCCCTTGTTCAGCTGCGCGATCGCCTCCGCGGTCGCCGAGCGCGCCAGGGCCAAGTGCGCGGCCTTGAGCCAGTAGCCGATCGCGGTCTCGGCCGACCCCGCCTCCGTGAAGTGGTGGGCCAGCAGCTCGGGCCGGGATGTCGCTGCTTTCGGAAAGCGCTCCTCCAAGGTTCCCGCGATGCGGGCGTGCAAATGCTGTCTCCGGCCGCGGAGCAGGGTTCCGTAGGCCGCGTCCTGGACCAACGCGTGCTTGAAGACGTACGTCGCCCCGGGCGGGGTGCCGCGGCCGAAGACCAGCTGTGACCGGCAGAGCTGGGCGAGCGCCTCCGGCAGCTCATCTTCCGGGAAGGGAGCCACCGCGGCGAGCAGATCGTACGAGAACTCCCGGCCGATCACGGCGCCGATCTGCGCCACCTCCTTCACACGAGCCAATCGGTCGAGGCGTGCCATGAGCGAGTCGTGCAAGGTGGCGGGGATCGCCAGCGCGGGCAGAGGGCCGGTCAGCTCGTAGCGGTCCCCCTCGTCCCTGAGCAGGCCGATCTCGAGCACCGCCTTGGTCAGCTCCTCGACAAACAGCGGTATCCCGTCGGTCTTGCCTACGATCTGGTCCAGCACCTGCATCGGCAGCGCCTTGCCCTCGGTCAGTCGGTCGACCATCGCGGCGGCCTGCCGGCGGCTCAGGCCGGCGAGGGTCAGGGCGGTGACGTGCGCATGCTGGCCCCAGGGCGGCACGAATTCGGGGCGGAAGGTGATCACCACGAGCGCGCGGATGGTCTGTACGCGGTCGATCACGAGGCCGAGGAACTCGAGGGAGGTCGGGTCCGCCCAGTGGGCGTCCTCCCACACCACCAGCACGGGCCCGCGGCGTGCCATCCCCTCGAGCTGGCCGACCAGCGCCTCGAGTGTCCGCTCCTTCTGGCGCTGCGGACTCATCGTCAGCGGCGGGTATCGCGTGCCGGCCGGGAGCGACAGCAGCGCCGCCACGAACGGCGCGACGCCGCCGGGATCTTCGGTCGAGCGCGCGAGCAGGGCCTCGAGCTTGTCGAGCTTGCGCTCGGGGGTATCGTTCGGGTCGAGGCCGGCGGCCCGCTCGAGCTGGTCGATCACCGGGTGGAGGGTCGAGTCACGCCGGTAGGGCGAGCAGAAGTAGCGCAGACGCACGTGGGCTTCTTCGCCCAGGTGCTGGTGCAGCACCTGGACCACGCGCGACTTGCCGATTCCGGGCTCTCCCGCGAGGAGCATGACCTGACCCTCGCCCTCCTTGGCGCGCTGCCAGCGGTCGAGCAGGAACGCGATCTCGTGCTCCCGGCCGATCACCGGGGTCAGGGCTGCGCCAAGATGCAGCGCCTCGAATCGGCCCTCGGCCCGGCTGGGGCCGAGCACCCGCCAAGCCCGCACCGGTTCGGCGAAACCCTTCAGGTCTCGAACCCCCAGGTCGGCGTACTCGAACAGGCCACCGACCAGCTGACGGGTGCCGTGGGCGATCACCGCCGCCCCCGGCGCCGCGAGCGCCTGGAGGCGGGCGGCGAGATTCGGGGTCTCGCCGACCACCGCCCGCTCCTGCGCCGCGCCGCTGCCGACGAGGTCCCCGACCACCACCAAGCCGGTCGCGACGCCCACGCGGGCGGCAAGCGGAGAGCCCGTGGGCGCGCTGAGACGGCCGACGGCGTCAAGGATGGCCAGCCCGGCTCGCACGGCGCGCTCGGCGTCGTCCTCGTGGGCCTGCGGGAAGCCGAAATAGGCGAGCACGCCGTCGCCCATGAACTTGGCGACGACCCCTTCGAAGCGGGCGACCTCGCCGGCGGCCGCATCCTGGTAGGCGCCCAGGACCTCCCGCATCTCCTCCGGGTCGAGCCGGGACGAGAGCTCGGTCGAGCCGATCAGGTCGACGAACATCACCGTGAGCTGCCGACG
>JBFWWD010000096.1:0-19479 GCA_050246385.1 Geminicoccaceae bacterium | reverse complement strand
CGGGCCTCCCAGGAGACGCCGGCATCGGCGGTGTGGAAGACGCCGGCCGCCGAGATCCCGACCCAGAGCTGCCGCTCGTCCTCGGGATGGGCCACGAGCGTGTGCAGGATCAGGCCGCCGCCGCCGGGCTGCCAGTCGGATCGCGACGGGTGCTCGCGCAGCGCGGCGACATGGCGCCAGGACAGGCCGCCGTCCTCGCTGCGAAACAGGCCGGCAGGCTCGACCCCGGCATGGATCACATTGCCGTGCGGCTCGACACTCCACGCCGCTCGGATCGGCGTGTCCTCGGCGGGGTAGGCGAGCCCCTCGCTCGAGTGGCTCCAGCCATGACCCAGGTCGGTCGATTTCCAGATCGCCGGGCCGAACCACTCGTTGCCTCCCGCGCCATAGATCGCGCCAGTGGCGGGGTCCGCCTTGAGGTGGTTGATCGGCCAGGTCTCGCAGTAAGGACCGCGCTGCACCCATTCGTTCCTGCTCGCATCGCTCTCCAGGATGAAGGCGCCCTTGCGCGTTCCCACCAGGACGACAACCCGCCTGCCCATCTCGAACCTCTCCCGGGCTATGGCCACGGCTGGCGACACACCCTATCCGATGTCGCGACCGCCAGCGACGCCGTCGGGCGCCATGCCGACGACGATCCTGGCCGCCGGATTTCGACAATCGCCGAAGGGAGAGGCGACCGTGAAGTTCATGTGCCTGGTCTACAATGACGACGAGCAGCTGCGCGCCATGCCAGAGGCCGAGTTCTGGGCGTTCTCGGACGCGCATGTCGCCGTCGACGATGAGCTGAAGCGCAGCGGCCATTCGTTGCTCGCCGAGGCGCTGCAGCCGCCGGCGACGGCCAAGACCGTGCGCGTGCGCAACGGCCGCCGCCACGTCACCGACGGTCCCTATGCCGAGGCGAAGGAGCTGGTCGGCGGGATCTACCTGATCGAGGCCCGCGACATGGCGGAGGCGATCGACATCGCCGCGCGCATCCCGTCCGCCAGCGTCACCGGGATCGAGGTTCGCCCGGTCTGGGAGCTGCGCGAGCACGCGCCGCGCACCGGACGCGCATGACATCTGGGCGGCGCTAACGCTCCGGCAAGGATTGCGCGGCAGCATGGTCCCGCCATGCCGATACGTACCGCCTGCACCCCGGCAGACCCCGCGCCATGACGCTGCGCCGCTCCTCGCCGCCGGCGCTCGCGCTGGCGTTCCTGGCGGGCCTTGCCGCCTGCACGCCCTACTATGCCCGACCCACCGACCATGAGCAGCGGGCCCTGGTCCGGGCGCAGGTGGCGAAGGCGGAGGGCGACGTGGCCGGGGCCTGCAGCGAGCTGGCCGCAGCCGCGGTCGGCGATGTCCATCCCTCCCTGCTCATCGCCTATGCCCGCTGTCTCATGGACCCGGCGGCGGGCACGCCGGATCTGGACCGGGCGCGCGCGGTTCTCGAGCGCGCCTATGCCCTGCCCTCGCCGCGGCGGGGGCGGGCGGCCCTGTGGCTCGCTCAGCTCGAACGGCAGCGCGGAGCGCCGCCTCAGGCACAGATCGTCTGGCTCGAACGCGCGAGACGGCTTGGCGAACCGGGCACGGAACGGCTGCTCGTCAAGGCCTGGGCGCAGGAGCCAGAGACCTACCGGGCGCAGCTGATCGACGCCTATGAGCGTACCGCCACGACCGATCCCTACAGCGCGCTCGAGCTCGCCAGGCTCGTCGCCGCGGATCCGGCGGTCGATCCGGCGATCGTCCGGACAAGGGGGCTCGCCGCCGTGCGGGCGCTGGAGGTCGGGGCGCGGGCGGGCAACGGCGCGCAGGCGCGCACGCTGGCTTGGCTCTATCGGTCCGGCGAGCTGGTGCCGCAGGACCAAGAACGTGCACAGAGCTGGCTGGCAGTGGCGGCAAAGGCGGGGGACCCGAAGGCGCAAAGGAAGCTCGCCGAACGGGCCCAGGCCGAAGGCGACGACGACACGGCCAGTCGCTGGCTCGAGCAGGCGGTCGGCGGCGGCGACACCACGGCGGCGGTAGCGCTGAGCCAGGGGCTGCTAAGCGGACGCTACCGGACCGTGAGCCCTGAAGGCGAGGATGCGCTGGCGCGCCTCGCGGGCTCCACCGCGCCGCCCGAGCTGGCATTGGCCTATGGCAACCTGTTGCTGGCCCGCAGCTCCGGTCGCTTCGACCCCGAGGCCGGTCTGGCACTGCTCGAGCGAGCCGCAGCCCGGGGCCATCCGCCGGCCCAGGCTGAGCTCGGTCGTCGCCTGTTGCGGGGTCAAAGCGTCCCGTCCGACCCCGATCGGGGCTTGACGCTGCTGGAAACCGCGGCGGATGCGGATGATGCCGGCGCCATGTTCCACCTCGCCCGGGCCTATCTGAACGGCCAGGGGATCGGTCGCGACCCGCCCTTGGGCATGGACTGGCTGCGCCGGGCAGCCCAGGCCGGCTCACGCGGAGCCCGAGAGGAACTCGCGCGGCACACCGGGGAGGCCGCGACCGGACCAGCGGACATCGCGAGCGGCTGAGGCGCAACGCCCGCGCCGGCTCAGGTGACCTTGTCGCCGCCCTCGAAGCTGGTCCGGCCGGGGCCGGGCTCCGCACCTTCAGCGACGCTCTCGACATGCTCGCTGAGGGGATTCTCCTCGTCGCGCCCCGGCAACCGTTCGTCCTGCGGGACCGCGGCATTGAACGACGCCTGCAGCTCGGCCTCCGCCTGGGCGCGGTAGGCCGCCTCGCGGCCTTCCGGACGACCCGCCTCGACCCAGAGCCGATGGGCGTGGGCCTCGATCTCCGCGCGCCGCGATTCGTCCATGATCACCCCCTGTGAGTCGATCATGAAACGCCGCGCACCCGCCACAGTTCCGAGCTGGAGACAGGCACCGTCATGGTTGAGCGCCGAGAATCGTCCCGGCAGCGATCTGGCAAAGCTTGCGGTCAGTCCACCGGCTGGGCGGCTGCCTTGCGAGCTCGCGCCCGAGCCTTGCCGGCCTCGGCGAGCCGCTGCTGCTTCGCGGCCTTGCGGCTCTCGAGCTCGGCATCCAGGGCCGGCAGCAGCTTCTCGGCGGTGGTGCGCTGTGCTGCCGAGCCAGTCTCGCCCAGCCGGACAGCATTGGCGCGGAGATTGCTCAGCTCCGCGTCGGCCATCGATGGCAGGCGGTCGATCAGGCTCATCACAAACTCCTCGAGGATGATGGGAGGCCCGCGCCGACCGCGCCGACGCGGGCCTTCAGGTTCAGCCGACCTTCTTCAGGTCTTCGGCGGAACTCTTGCCGTTCTTGCCCGGCGTCAGATTGTACTCCACGCGATCGCCCTCGCGCAGCTCGCCGAGGCCGGCCCGCTCGACGGCGGAAATGTGCACGAACGCATCAGGCCCGCCGGAATCGGGCTGGATGAAGCCAAAGCCCTTGGTCGGATTGAACCACTTGACCGTACCAGTCTGCATCTCGTCACTTCATGACTGGGGAACACCGGGCAACAGGCACCGGCGTGAGAGCCTCACATCAGTTCGATGATGGCCGGCCGAAACCCAGCCGCCAGGGAAGCGACACGAACACTCGGTATGTCATATGAGGCCCGCCGCCCGAAAGGACAAGCGTGGTGAGGCAAACTGCGGCGGGAAAGGGATGGCGCGCCCGAGAGGACTCGAACCTCTGACCTCAAGCTCCGGAGGCATCAGGTCCGCATCCCCATCGATTGTCATGTTTGACCAGGATCACAGCAAAATCGGGCCTTCCGTCCCATGACCTGAAGCTTCCCCTTGCCATAGTACCGCATCCCCGGTCATGGTAGTTCGCCAGGGATGCATCCCAGGCGCATCCCCAGCAACGGGGTTTCGGGTTATGGCGCGTGAGTTCGTCTATCGGGGCGAGTGGAAGGGTGACCGCCTTACAGCTCCAGCACTCGCCGCTGTCGAAAAGGCCTGGCGCGAGGATTCGACTGCTGCGGGCCGGCTTGAGGTGCTGAGTAAGCTGACGGCGGGCGAGATCGGGCCCGAGGACATCCGCTGCGCCGATCGGCTCGTCATCAAAGACACCGATGTTCGTGGCCTGGAGCTGCGCCTGTCGCGTACCGGCGCGAGGTCGTGGGCCATTTCAATGCGCCGACAGGGAGTTCAGCGGCGGTTCACGCTCGAGAGCAGCGGCGGCATGACTCTCGCGGAGGCTAGGAAGGCAGCTGCAGAGGAGAAAGCGCGGATCCTGAAAGGCGCCGACCCGGTCGAGGAACGTCGTGAACAGCGCCGAACTGCTGCGGCTGTGCGGGGCCGCAAGGACCAAGCGCCCACCACGCTGCGCGACGTGCTCGACGCTTTCGAGCGCGCCGTTGCCAAGCCCAAGGCGCAGCGGTCATGGGAGACGAGGCGCAAGCATCTCGAGGCTGAGTACCGTGCCCACCTTGACCTGCCGGCGGCGGACCTCTCGCCGGCCGACATCCGTAAGGTTCTCGATGCCGCCGCGGAGCGAGGGTCGCCCGTCGCGGGCTGGCATGGTTTCCGGTACCTCAAGCGGATCATGGCCTGGGCTGCCCGGCGCGAGCTTGTGCCTGCTGATCCTACGGCCAGCGTCGCGCGCGAGGAGGTGCTCGACACGGTCCGGCGCGAGCGCCAGCGCGATCGAGTGCTGTCGCCCGGGGAGCTGAAGGCCGTCTGGACCGCGCTGGAACGGTATCCAGCCTCCGCCTACGCCTGCATCTATCGGATGATCCTGCTGACAGGGCAGCGGCCGAATGAAGTCGCGACCATGCAGTGGCCCGACGTCGACCTTGAGCGCGCCGAGTGGGTGCAGAGCACGAACAAGAGCGATCGCCGCCACGTGGTGCCCTTGAGCCGGGAGGCCTTGGACATCGTGAGTTCACGCGACCGCCGCGGCTCCAACGTCTTCACCAACACGGCCGGCGGCAAGCTCGACGCCAAGGCCGGAAACTGGGACCGGTTCACGAAGATGGTCGCGAAGGAATCGGGAGTTACGGGCTGGTCGCGCCACGACTTGCGCCGCACAGCAGCCACGCTGCTGGCCGAGGCCAAGGTCGCACCCGTCGTGGTCGAGCAACTCCTGAATCACGCCGAGTCCGCCGGCAAGGGCGGCATGGTCGCCGCGATCTACAATCGCCACTCCTACGCAATGGAGAAGCGTCAGGCCGTCGAAAAGCTGGCGGAGATCATCGGCCAGATCGCGACCAGCCAGCGTGGGAAAGTGGTCGAGATGCAGCCGGCGGGGGCTGGCTGATCCGCGCCCGGCGGCACCGGGCATCAGGGCGCCGACCGGGGCGGCAACCCCGGCCGGCAGGCCCGCAGCGGTGGAGAAGCACCGATGCAGACCGACAGCACCCCTACCAGCACCCCCGGCAGTCCGCACACCGGATGGTGGGCAGCCGCTGAGGAGCTGGTCGCCGACATGCGGCGCGAGCCGGCGCAAGAGGACCCCGAGCAGAACTGGTGCGGCGATCGCGCAGACGAGCTCTACCGAATGATCGGTGCCCGGCCCGCGACCTCGCTCGAGGCGATCTTGTGCCAGCTCAAGGTCGCCCTTGCCGCCCTTCGTGGTGAGACGGCGGCCGAGTATGGGGAGGTCGCACTCGAGCGCGCGATCTCCGCGCTCGAAGCCGAGGCCGGGAGAGTGCCCTGATGGACGTTCAAGAGACACGCGACCTAACGCCGACCCTACGGCGTTTCGCAGAGGGCGCGGCCGCAGTTCAGCGTCTGCGCGCGGCCGGTGATGTTGCAGGCGTGGAGGAAGGCGAAGCTCTCCTATTCCAGCTCGCATCGACAATGCTACTCGCCTACAGCCGCAACCAAGCGGGACTCCCTGCGACCGTCGCCCTTTGGCTCCACATGCAGCTTGAGGCAGCACTCCAGGGCAATGCAGCTCGAGTGCTTCACGGGAGTGTCCGGAACCTCCACGGGCTCGTGGAGGTCACAGCCACCTCCTACGCGGCCGGGTACATCGCCAAAGGACCCGGCGGCAATGCAAGGGGCGCCAAGGCCCGCCGTATCAGCGAGGTGGAGGAAAGCTATGGGGTGTCGGACCGCACCGCCTTCAAATGGAAGGAGGAGCGACCCGCCTTCGACGCCGCAATGGCGAAGCTCCAGCCGGGCCAGGATCCCGACGCTTTTGCTCGAGAGTACCTTCACATGATGGCCGGCCAGTATCGGAGCGGTCGTCAGCTTAGGGGCAAATAATCGATGCTGGGCGCCGAGTTATCCACAACAAATTGCGAACGCTGAAGCGAATCGGGGCAAAGCTTCAGTATCTCGGCGCGATCTCTTCCTGGCACAAAATGGTCGTTCACGGTTTGCCAGGAAGGCCCAGCAATGACTGAACTCTCCTCCGAGCCTCGGGTCAGCCCGACGACTAACATGCTGGTCGACTTCGCCGAAGCTCAGCGGCTGACCAGCCTGTCCCGCAGCACTCTCGAGCGTTTGGTCCGGGCCAAAGACTTCCCCGAACCCGTAGTGATCACTCCCTCGCGCCGCGGCTTCGTCAGGGCCGAGATCGAGGGCTGGATTCGAGACAGGATCGCCCGGCGACACAGCCGCCGCCCGAACGACGTCGCGGCCTGACCGTCTGCCGCCCGAGCAAGCGGTAAACCGCGATGCGCCAGGTACATGGCGGCGGCAGGCCTCATGGGGCGGCGGCTGGGGATGCGCCTGCTAGCTCCGATCGCAGCTCAATGCCGAATTCCGCCTCGCTGCTCGACAAGTGGGCGTTGGCGCTCTGGGCAGTCGAGACGCGGCCATTCAGGGCGCTGGCAGAGCTGAAGCTCTTCCTCGTGCTGCTCGACATGGCCGGCGTGACCCGGCCGCGCGATCGCTCCCGGGCCTCAGCGCCTGACGTAGCTTGCGCATCCCTGGGCGTGCTCGCCACCGCCAGCGGGATGGCTCGCTCCTCTGTGCAGCGCGCCCTCGCCGGGTTGATCAGTCTCGGCGTGATCGCCAGCGAGCCGTCGCGGGGCCGAAGGGGTGGATGCGAGGTCCGGATCCTCAATCTCGCGGGCGCGCACTCTCGGCTCGGCAATCGCCAATGGCGTGACGCCACCAGGGACCGAAATGGCCTCGAGGAGGCCACGGAAAAGTACCTACACGTCGGTACATTTCCCGCAGAAAAGTACCCACCCGTCGGTACATTTCTGGCGCCCAGGGCAGAGAAAAGTACCGACGGGTCGGTAGTTCAAAGTACCGACGGGTCGGTACCCAATCCTACCAAGGAATCCTCCCAAGGAGTCCCTACGTCTTACGTAGAGTCTGCTGAGAGGGAGGAGACGGTCGCGGGCAAGCCCGCTCGACCCCCGCCCAAGGCATCCCGCCTCCCGTCGCATTGGCCACTAACCGAGGAGCTGCGGGCCTTCGCCCGTGAGCGAGGATTCGATGAACGCACCATCGAGGACATGCACGCCCAGTTCTGTGACCACTGGCACGCTGCCGCTGGCTCGAACGCCCTCAAGCTCGATTGGCTGGCTACTTGGCGAAACTGGGTCCGCCGAGAGGCGCGCCCTCGCCACCCGAACGGCAACGGCGCTGGCGCCCATCCGGGCAACGGCGGTGCCGCAGGATACCGAGAGGCTGGACCGAACAGCTACGCTGCCGCAACCGCTGCAGTCGTCGCTGCTCGTCGTCGACGAACGAACGGCGGTGGGTGATCACGGCTACGAAGGGACGTGGCCGGCCAGGATCAAGGTTCTGCTTCACCCGCCGCCCGAAGTCGTGGCGCAGGCCCGGCTGGCCCTGACGGGCTACCGCGAGCTGTGCCGGCCGCTGGCCGAGGAAGATCTCGCGATGGAGCTGAACCGCCTGCGGGCCGTCACGGTAGCACGGCGGGATGACCAGACGGACTTCGCGATCCGGCTCGACACCCTGATGGATGAGCTGGCGCTGTACCCCGCCGATCTCGTGCTGTGGGCGATCCGCTTCTGGCGTCGGAACGAGAAGTACTTCCCAACGCCGTACGAGCTGCATCTCCTGATCGAGCGCCGCCTGGGCGGCCGCAGGGCCATCATGGAGGCGCTCGAGACGCTGGTGGCTCGCGGCGAGGAGCTTCCGTGACTGAGACCGTGCTCGATCCCGCGGAGGTGGAAGCTGTGCACGGCTGGAAGATGCCCCGTCCCCGCGGGCTGAGTTGGCGCCTCGTAGATCAGCCAGGCGGCATCGTGCTCGAAATCGCCTCCCGCGATCCGGTGTGCCGCTGGCCCCCGGTGCGGATCGCGGCCGAGCTGCTCGAGCATGTGGAAGGCATGTTCGACGCCGCGCTCACGAACGTCGCGGAGCGCGTTGACGCGCTGCCGGTCGAGGACGGCCATCTCGTCCTGGCCGAGCTGGGCGAGTACCGCGCTCTGATCTCCGGGCCGCCGGCCTGGTTGTCGCTCATTCGTGGCGGACGGGAGATCGCCGCCTGCAGGTTTGAGTGGTCCGCCGATTTCTACCTGTGCGTGGCGTCCGCCAGGATCGTGTCGATGTACTACGGCCGCCTCCCTGCGGCCGGCTTGGCGAACTGAGGAGAATACGATGACGGAGAAGGCCGAGACGATTGTCGTGACGCTGCCGGCTGGCATGCTGCCCGGCTCCGGCTGGAAGGTTCTGGCTTGGGCCGGGCCGTCCGATCCCGGATGGTGGTGGAAGATTTCGGACGTGCTGGCCTGGCGCATCAGGGAGGCCGAGCTCGAGCCGCTGGCACCAGGCGTCCCGGCGGAGGCGCTGGCGGACCGGTCCCGCTGGGTCGCCCTTCCGTCGGGCACCAAAGCCGATGATACGGTCATCTCACCCCTAGGGCCGTTCGACTCGTTCCGCGAGCTGATCACCGAGGCGCGCGAGGCCTGGGAGGAGGCAACCGGCCGGCAGGCGCTCGAGTACGATCCCGAAGTGAAGGCGTGACGCACGGCGCCCGCTTCCATCGTGCCATGGACCGCGCCTTCGCCCATGCGCTGGGCGAGGCAGCCGGGCACGCCCTCGTGCGCTCGCGCGACCGCCACAAGGACATGCACTCGATGACGGACCGCAAGCCCCGCGTTCTGCTGCTCGAGGCCGAGATCCGGACCTCAGAGCGAACCGGCCGGCAGTGGTACTCGGCCTGGCTGGGCAGGGCCCGGCTGATCGGTTTCGAGGCCGACGAGCCGAACGACCGCGGTCACCGGGTGATCCGCTTCTACGCCGAAGAGCCTGAGCCGCGGGACGCCGGCTCCAGCGGCGCCAGCCGGGCGCCAGCGCGCGAGGCGGCATCGGGACGGGCAACAGACCGTCCGGCGGCTGCCGGCGCTCCACGGGCCTCTGGCGACCGCTACCGGGCGCCTCGGCGCGAGGGCACCCGCGCACGGCAGGAGCGCGTCGGCGGAGAGATCGCTGCGGAGCATGGTGTGGAGAGCGACGATGCGTTCAACGATCCGCTGCCCTTCTGATCCAGGAGAGAGCCAGATGACCGAGCCCGATAGCGGCAGCCGGCCGCGTGAGATGCCAGCCGGGCAGGCCAGCGTGCTCGACATCCGTATGATCATGCAGGGCCTGCCGATCGCGGCCCCGGATCCACTGGCCGTGAGCCTCGGCGGCTCCGAGACGGCCGGCCTGCAGCTCGCGGCAGAGCTCGTGCGGCAAGGCCATCGCGTCACGGTGGCGTGCGATACCGACACGCCCTTTTCGTGGCGCGGCGTCGAGCTCAGGCGAGGGTTCAAAGCCCAGGAGTTCGCCGTGCCGTATGACTTGCTGATCGTACATCGGCAGCCCGAAGGATTGCGCTACCGCGGCGCGGGAAAGGCCGCGTTCCTGTGGCTGCACCACGTACCGCCCCCGACGGGGCCGGAAGCGGTATCGCTGATCGAGAACTCCGTGCTCGCCGACAAGGTGGTCTACGATTCCGAGTTCCAGGCGGAAGCGTATCATCGGTCCATTCCTCAGATGCAGATTGCCTCAGCCCTCGTTATCCGCGACGGCCCCGATCTGGGCCCTGTTGCACGCCAGATCGTCGAGGCGAGTAGGGACGTCGCCGGTCGAGCGCCTCGTCCGATTCCCGAAGGCGCCACGGTCATGATCGGTACGCCGTGCTTTGGCGGCATGGTGACCGTCGGCTATCTCGATTCGATGATCGGCACCGTGCACCACTTCCAAGGGATTCCCGCCGACCTGGTCGTGCACGCGAACGCCGGAGAGTCGCTCATCACGCGCGGCCGCAGCGAGATCGCGGCCGCATTTCTTGCCCGCCCCGAACAATCACACCTGCTGTTCATCGACGCGGACGTGCAGTGGCGCGCGGAGGATATCGTCCGCTTGCTTGCACACGACCTGCCCGTGGTGTGCGGGATCTATCCCGTGAAGAGGCCAGGAGGGCACCTCGCGGCACGCCCTCTCGGCCGCTGGTCGGATGCTCCACGCGACGCGACCACCGGGTGCATCGAGATCGAGTACGCGGCAACCGGCTTTCTCATGATCAAGCGTCAAGTCTTCGATGCGCTGGCTGCCGCCTATCCCGACAGCAAGATCAGCAGGACGCACGAGAAATCCAGATGGCGGCTCCCTTGGCTGTACGACTTCTTCGCAACGATGATCGTCGATGGCGAGCTGCTAAGCGAGGACTATAGCTTCAGCCACCGGTGGCGTGCGATCGGCGGAAAGGTCTGGGCCGACCCAACTATAAAGCTCACCCACTGGGGCCAGCACGGCTACACCTGCGATCCGGCGGCGCCGATCGCGTGACCATCCTCAATATCACGGTCACCCCCGAGCTGGTCGCCATCTCTGCGGATAGCGCGGTCGCGGAACTGGTCGGCCCGCCGCTCGAGGGCGCCGCAACGACGGACCCCGCGGAACTCCCCAGGGACTTCGCAGACCCCGCGAGCCCGTGCTTCCCGCCGATCCCCGAATGCTACCGCAGGAAGATCGCCGTCCTGGCCGAGCAGCGCCGTATCGTGGCTGCCTCAGGGAGCGCGTTGCTGACGGTGGTCGCAACCGGTATCCTGGCGCTCTGGGGCAGCGGCTCGCTCGAGGACGAGCTCGGCGAGCTGGTCGCGGGCCTTCGGAAACTGCGCGAGCTTGCAAGCCCGGCCGCGGCGGCCGGCATGGTCATCGTCGCCGGCTATGACGATGCCCTCGGGGCTGCCGCCTTCGCACTCGGGTCCGGCGAGGACTGGGCGCCCCGCAAGCTGCAACCGGGCACGGCGGCGGTCCCGGTCCCGCACCCGACGCTCGCGGGCTACGCGGACCTCTACCGACGGTATGTCGCTCGCCCCGGCACCGACGTGGAGGGCTTGCACCTGGCGCTGGCGCAGAACCAGGCCGAGGCGGCACGCCGCGGGCTCTACCGGGCCGGGCCTGCGATCGGCGGCGAGTTGTGGTTGGCCGAGGTCGACGCCGCCGGCGCCCGGCAGCGCGTGGTCTGGAACTTGGGCTGATTTCGCTGATCGCGATTTTTCAGAAGTCGATATTATCACACTATTTCAACCGCCTTCCGAGCGTTACCCGCTTACTTGCCATCAGCGGCTCAACCGCGCGGTGGCGAATTTCCTGGCGATGGACCGCCCCGCCTCCAGTCAGCATTTGCCCTCAGGTTGATGCTCGGATCAGTCCGGTGCTGTTCAATCGACGGTTTCGGGCTGCGCCATCATGGCCGCGAGCGCCGCGTCGACCTCGGCATCCGTCAGCCCGTCGACCCAGGCCTTGCGCTCCGCGTCCCGCTTAAGGCGCGCGACGCGATCGCGCGGGCCTTCGAGCGCGAGCCTGATCGCGTCCATGCGCGCATGGGGTCCGCCATCGCCCCTCGCCATCAACGCCGCGAGTTGGTCCTCGAGCTGCTCGTCCGTCAGGGCCTCGATCATCTCCGGCGTGAGCCGCGACCACTGGCGCTCCAGCGCGGCCAGCTCGGCCCGGAGGGCGACCTGGTTGCGCTGTGGCTGCTCCAGTCGCGCCAATCGAGCACGGAGGGTGCCGCGGCTCATGGCGCGTCGTCCTGGCGCCGGCGCGCAGCGCGGGCCTCCAGCTGCCGCCAGACATCGGCCGTCCGCTCCGGGCTGCCGGGCTGGTCGGCCTCGATGGCGGCGATCGCGGCCTCCAGCTCGGGCACGCGCGCCTCCTCGGCAGCTCGCTCTCCGCGCTGCATCTCGGACAGTATGTCGAAGTCAGCTCCGATGTTCGCCGCGCCCACGCCTAGCCGGCGAGCTTCGTGCTGGCGGGCCTCCCGTCGACGCTGCAGTTCCGCGAGCTCGCGCTTCAGCTCGTCCAGGCTTGCGGCTTCAGTCATCGGCCGTGCCGCCCGTGGCCTGTGCTTCCTCGAGGGCTGCGAGCCGTTCCTCGAGTTCGCCGTCCCGCAAGAGGGCCGCGATTAAGGCCAGCACCGACGCCAGCCGGCTCGCATCCGCCGAAGACAACCGGCCTTGGCGTGCGTCGCGGTAAAGCCTACTCGCCTCGCGCCTGACACGCGCCAGGCAGTCGAGCCGCCCGACGTGCGGCACCCCCGGGGCGGGTTTCTGCGATCCCTTTGGGCGGTCGGGCTTTTCGGTCTCCGAGCTGCTCATTTCTCGCTCGATTCCGCATCGGTTGTGCCGGGATCCTGCACCGGATCGGGCGGGATCAGCGCCAGCGCCAGGTGCCCCGCGAGCGGCAACGCCCCGCCGATCGCCGCCGAGGCGAACGTGAACCCGATGCCGCCTGCGGCGAGATATCCGGCCCCGACCAGGCCGCCAGCCGCCCAGGCGCCGGTGGCCATCGCCGCGGCCACGATGGCGATCATGAGAACCGTCCGCATGGTCTCGCCGCCCTGCGGCAGCGGCACGGCCTCGAGGAACATGCCGGGCTTGGGCCGGACGCGGTGCCAGTTCTCCTTGGGCACGACGTGCCCGCCGATGCGAACGGACATGCAGGCCCGGAGCGCCGGGTTGGGCTGCGCTGCCTCGAGGTACTCCAGGATGGTCCGGCCTTCCGGCAGCTCGACCACTTCCCTTCGGAGATCGAACGGATGGGGGCGGTGGGTGAGCACGATGCCCGAGTGCCGAGGGACCGAGTAGCCCGACCCGTCCTTGCTGGCGATCAGCGTCCGCGACATGACGGCTGGCCCCGAAGAAAGGCGGCCGCCCGGGGGAGCGGCCGCAATTGACCCCTTGCTGACAATGCGCGCGTTACGAGGTCGCGATCTTCAGAGCCTTGATGGCCTCGCCACGGACCAGTGCCGCGCCGACTCGCATTCGGCTGTGAAACCTGACCTTGCCTACGGTCGCGACCGAGTAGGGGTCGCGCAGCACGGTTAGTCCGTTGGGCTTGTTCAGGACGTAGAAGGCCTTGGCCCAGGCGCCGAAGACGATCGGGAGCGAGTTCGCGGCCACTGCTGGCATCCCGTCGTCGATCTCGACTGCGTACCCGAGCAGCGTCGGCGGCTGACCCGCGATCACGAGCCGGTTCTCGTTCCAGAGATAGTTTCCGTCGGTCGACTTGAGCTTCCGGCAGGCCGCGGCCGTGCTGTTCGACATCAGGAAGGCGCCGGCGGCCCGATAGGTGGGCTTGATCGAGTAGACGAGGTCGATCAGGCCGTCCCCGGTCACCTTGGTGGCGTCCCCGGACGGCACGCTCGTGAGATCCGCGGAGGTCAGGATCCCGATCGGCTTCTTGATGCCGTTCCCGGTCAGGAAGGCGGTCGACTCCGCTGCCGCGAAGGCCTCGGCCAGGTCTTCGTTCAGGAGGTCCTCGACGTTGAACGCGGCGTCCTCGAGCAGCCGCACCGAGACGTCGACGTAGGTCGCGAGCTCGTGCAGCGGGATGTCGACGCCGCCGAAGTCCAGGTTCGACTCGGGGCGCTGCTCGAGTTCGCCGACCCACTGTGCCGCAGAGCCAGCAGTCTGCTTCGGCAGCTCGAGCGAGCCCGCGCCGGTCTCCAGCGAGCGCCCCAGGCGGCGCAGCGGGCTCGCTTCCTTCAGCGCCCGGATGATCTCCGTCGACGTCGCCGCTGGTGCCAAAAAGCCCCCGCGGGGGTCATCGCTGACCGTCAGCGCCTTGCGTTCGATCGGCTCTAGCGCCGTATCGCCGCGGCGCAGATAGGCCTTGAAGGCCTTGTCCTCGACGGTGTCGACCTTCACCTTCGCGTCGCCCTCGCCGCGCCGGCTGCGGTTCATCGCCGTCCGGACATGGTCCAGCTCGGACTGCAGCTTCTGCATCCCGGCGCGATAGCCCTGACCGACACGATCGAGCTCCGCCTTCACCTCGTTGGCGATCTCTCGCAGCTCCAGGTCCATGGTCTTCTCCTCACGCGACCGGCCGGCCGAGCGGCAGGCGCAGGGCCAGGACCGCCAGCGGGGCGGCACCGGAGTTGTTGCTGGGGGTGATCGTGAGGCGCCAGTACCGCTTGCCTGCGCCCCTGCCCGGGACGACGCCGATCTTCTTGATCGTGCTATCGTCGTCGTAGCGGAAGCCAGCTGCGGCCAAGGTGCCGACCAGGCACTCCGAAGGGGCCGCGGCCGCATCGGACAGGTTGGCCTGGTCGCCATGATCGACGGCCACGGCGAAGGTAGCATCCGAGTCGGCGAGCGTGCCGGTCGCGATATACCACTCCAGCGCCTTATGCCCCTGCATGTCGACGATGGCACAAACGACTGCCGTGTTGTCGCTGGTGATGGCCGGTGGCGCGCCAAGCGATGCCAACAGATTGCTGTGCAGCTCGTGCATTCCGAGCACGGGATCTCTCCGGGTTCAGGTCAATCCCCTGGCACAGGGCTTCCCCTATGCCGCCAAGGCCTGCCTTCCCGTCGTCCCGACGTTCATCCGGCCCCGCCGCGCCGCGGCCCATCCCGGGCCCTCGCGCTGCCAGTTGCGGGCCGTCGCCATCCCGGCGTTGGCCCGCGGTCAAAAGGGCGCACAGAAGTCGGCATATTGATGCCGAAAGCCTCGCTATCGCCTTTGCCGGGCGGTGGGGGGAGTTCCGGCTCTGCAGTTCAGCTGGCGAGTTCCGCGGACGATCGAGGCATTCCGCTCCATTCGAGGCATCCACGGCGACCGCCGGATCGCCCAGGCCCAGCGCATTCCCGTTCGACCGCGAGAGGCTGGGGTACTCTGGCATCCCCGCCGCTACCTCGCCGGGCTACCGGCGCTGGTCGACGAGTTCGATCTCGACCACTGGCTTGCCGCCGCGGCCGCGGGGCTCGAGGTTGCCTATCATCTTGGAAGCTTGGCGCTGGATCGCATCGACAATCCAAGCCTCGACCACCTCGCCCGGGCCGTGCTGGCCCGTTCTCAGGCTGAGATCCTGAACGTCACCCCCGCACCCTGTGGGCACTTACGCGGTGCCTGGAAGGGTTCAGGTGACCTCGAGCCGGCGCAGCGGCGGCTGCCGGGCGGCCAGTGGCTATATCTGGTGGTGCGGCGCTAGGGCATTCGGTCGAGCCAGAAGCTTCGCCTCACCTAGAAACTGTGGTGGCGCCGGTAGGCCCGCCACGCTCATTCTCCAACCGCTCCCGAAGTTCCTGCATAGCATCATCGAGTGATTTGTGGGTACTATCTTCCGGTAGGGAAGCTTGGCCGTCCGGATAGATGAGCAGATAGCGCTGCTGGTGAGTGCCGTCCGGAGTGATGGCTTCGACGGAGAGATGGTTATCCCCGTCGGGTGTTGAATATGATTCGATGAACCAAGCGATCACCGGCTCTGGATCACTGCATTCCACTTTCCCTTCTTCATACCAGAGGAAGCGGATCGCAAATCCCGGGTGGGCCGGGACGATGGTATGAGGTCGGGGAGGCTTAGATGCGCTCGACGCCATGGATCACCTGGTAAATCTTGATTCCGACGCAATCCACCTGCCCAGCGCTCGCCACGGTAAGGTTCACCCGCATCCCCACCGCATCCCCAGCTCTTTCAGGCTGGTTTGCGATTTCCGCTAAGTGTTGGCGCGCCCGAGAGGACTCGAACCTCTGACCTCAAGCTCCGGAGGCTTGCGCTCTATCCAACTGAGCTACGGGCGCGTGGGCGACACATATAGGGGGATCGCCGGGGCGCGTCAAAGGCTCGCGAAGCCGTTGCGACACCGGCGCGGCCGTGGCAGGAGGCCTGCGGCAGCGCAGGGGTGAGACAGCCAATGGCGAGCGAGGAGTTCCTCCTGGTCGAGGATCGCGAGGTCGTGCTGACCGACGCGATGAACGTGGTCTGCGACGGCGGCAACGGTCCGCTCGGCCATCCGCGCGAGTTCATGACGCTGGCGAAGGACGGCGCGGTCCTGTGCAAATATTGTGGCCGGCGCTACGTCCACCTCAGCAATCCGGAGGCGGAGGAGATCCGGGCGATGAGCCGGCCCTTCGCGGCCTGAGCGGTCACCAGCCGATATAGAGTCCGACGTCACCGAGGCCGCCGTCGGGATAGTTCAGGATCTGGGCGCGGATCTTATAGCCCTGGGCCTTGAGGTTGTGCAGATAGGCCTCGTGCACCTTCTTCGCGAACCCGGTCAGGGTTTCCGGCCAATTCGCCTCGAAATTGTTGATCGCCCGCCCATGGTCGGTGCAGTACTGCGAGGGAAAGCGCATGAGCTCGATCTCGCTCCGGCCCTGCTCGGCGGCGCGGCGGACCCAGGAATTGAAGCGCTCGAGCCCCTCCGGCTTGATCTCGCGCTCCATGAAATCCTGCCGGGTCCGATGCTCCTCCTCCTCTTCCTTGCGCCGGCGCGCGAGGATCTCCTGAAGCTTCGCCGTCTCCTTCTCGTCCGAGATGCGCTTGAGATCCTTGGCGTTCAGGACAGTGGTTGCCGCAGCCTCGGCCATGATCGCAACTCCATCAGTCGACAACTGATACTGTGCCCCGACGTATGGCCCCGCTTCAAGACTCATGGGGCATGGCGGCAGGGTCGGGGCCATTCATCCCTCGCCCACGCGAGCGCGGCCCGGCCACCGGGCGTTCGCATCGTCAATCGGCGCGGGAGCCACCCGCCACGCTGAGCCGGCGGCTCGGCTTCGCCTCCGGCGCAGGCTCGCCCTCGGCAGGGGGGCCGAAAATCTTCGCTATCCGCGCCAGCCGGCGCTCCGATTCCGGCAGCAAGGGGCCGCCCACCTCCAGCACGCTCTGCAGCAGCTCGAACGTCTTGGGCACATCCCGCTCACGGCCGGCCAGCAGCCTCGGCATCGCCGCGACGGCGGCTTCGGCATCGAGGAGCACCATCATGAACTGGTCGCGGAACGTCTGCTTGAAATCGGCGAGACTCATGTCCCTGGCATATTCGTCGCGCAGGTGCTGCAGCAGGTTGAAGCTGCGCTCGTCGGCGGCGAGCTGCGGCAGGCGGATGTAGATCAGTGCGCGGATGAACGCCTCCCGCAGCCCACCTTCGCCCAGCCGCTGCCGCAGGGTCTCGACGTGCTCGCGCACCAGCTCGAGCTCTTCCGGCTCCTCGCCGGGTCGCGGCCGCGGCGGCGCGTCCGACGCCTTCAGCCCGAGCACCGCCTGGAGCAGCGGCGAGCCATAGATCGCGTGGAAGCTCGCCTCCAAGGAGGCATCGCGCAGGTCGCGAAAGGCGTCCAGCCCCGCCACGATCTGCTGCGAGACCGTCTCCTGCCAGACCAGGAAGGGATTGTCCGGAGCGGCCGGGCGGCGATGCTGGCGGACCTGTTCGGCCAGCGGCTCCAGGCCGGCCAGCAGCGGATTCTGGTCGGAGACCAGCTCGTACTGGAGCCGCAGCGGGTGCAGGCGACGCATGGCTTCCGCCGTCTCGGGCGTGACCATCGCTTTGACCCAGGGCTGCAGGAGGGTGCGGTAGAGGCCGAGATTGGCCTCCGACAGCCGCGCCACGGCGGCGAAGCGCCGCTCGTCCTCCGCGTCGTTGGTGCCGATGGCACGGATCGCGTCCAGGCCGCGGGCCTCGAACCGCACCAGATAGTCGCCGATCTCGGGATCCTCCTGCCCGTCGCCGGGCTGGATCGGGGTCAGGACCGCCTCATAGAGGCCGGGCGGCAGGCAGTCGATGAAGTCGATGTTGTTCGCGAACTCGGCATGCTCCTTCCTGGCGACGCTCGCCGAGACGAAGATGCCGAGATGCCCGATCTTGTCGTGGATGCAGTAGACGATCGTCTGCTCGTTGGCGCGGATATCGTCGACGCTGTCGTAGAGATCGGTGATCCAGCCCAGGGCCTGCGGCGGCGGCGTGATGTCGTCGCCGTGCGAGCACAGGCAGATGATCGGCGACTTGATGCTGCGCAGATCCAGCCGGATGCCGTCGCGGGTAACGAGCTCGGCCGTGGCCAGCCTGTTGCCGACGAACAGGTTGTCGACGATCCACTGCATCTCCTCGGCGTTGAGGAGGACGTGGCCGCCCCACCAGGTCTCGAAGTCGAGATAGCGCTCGGCCTCGGTGTCGACCTTGGCATAGACGTTGTACTGCTTGGTCCAGAGCGTGTTCGAAGGGTTCATCCCCTCGAAGTTCTCGACCAGCCAGGCGCCGTCGAAGATGCCGCCGCCGAGATCGCCGGCGAGCGCTGTGAGCCAGCTGCCGCCGAGAAGGCCACCGCTATAGCGCATTGGCGCTTTGCCATGCACCCCGTTCCAGTAGGACAGGGGCGCGCCGGCGACGATCACCGGCCCGACCAGGTCGGGATGCGCCGCCGCGAGCATCATCGCCGCCCAGCCGCCCTGGCAGTTGCCGATCACCACCGGCCCGCCGTCCGCCTGCGGGTGCAGGCTGATCACCTTGGCGAGGAAGGCCGCCTCAGCCGCCATGACGTCCTCGATCGTCTGGCCGGGCATCGGCGTGGGCAGGAAACCGATGAAGTAGCAGGGATGACCCGCGGCCAATGCCACCCCGATCTGGCTCTGCGGCTTGAAGCCGCCGATGCCCGGCCCGTGACCCGCACGCGGATCGATGATGACGAACGGCCGCTTGGCCTCGCCGATCGTCACGCCCTGCGGCGGCCGGATGCGGACCAGGGCATAGTTGGCCGGGCGGTCCAGCGTGCGCCCGTCCATGACCAGCTCGGCGCCGAAATGCAGCACGTTCGGCGCCTTCTTCGCCATGTGCTCGCGATACTGGTTGCCGCGCCGGCGCATGACGTCCCAAAACAGGATCGTCCGCTGTGCGGCATCGACGAGATAGGCGCTCAGGGGGTCCAGCGGCGCAGCGGCCTCGGCAGGCCCCGTGGACGGCAGATCGCGCATGGTGTCGCGGGCGCGCATCTTTATCCTCTCTCACGCAGTGACCTCTGGACGACCGGACCTGGCGACCCGATCCGGCTGCGAACGGTGGCATAGGCTTGTTGCAGCGCCGCTACCAGACCGACGTACGCGACAGATAGCCCCGCCCCGGCTATCCATACTGGCCAGGCGACGAGAGAGGCCATGCAGACGACGTTCACCGCCGACCAGCTCACCGACCCGGCCTACCGGGCGAGCGAGAAGATCCTGCGCACCTGCGTGCATTGCGGATTCTGCACCGCGACCTGCCCCACCTACGTGCTGCTCGGCGACGAGCTCGACAGCCCGCGCGGCCGCATCTACCTGATGAAGCAGATGCTCGAGAGCGGGGGCCCGCCGGCACCCGAGACCGTCAAGCACATCGACCGCTGCCTCTCCTGCCTCTCCTGCATGA
>JBFWWD010000095.1:0-19555 GCA_050246385.1 Geminicoccaceae bacterium | reverse complement strand
CCTTCACCATCCGTGCGGGTTGCGACAAGCGCATGGAGACCTGCGGCGCGAAGTTCGCCAACACCGCCAACTTCCGGGGGTTCCCGCACATCCCCGGCCAGGATGCCGTGCTGCGCTACGCCACCAAGGATGGCGGCCACGAGGGAGGCGTGCTGTGACGCAACCTCTCGCATCGGCCGACCCCGCGCGTGTCGTCGCCGTCGCACGCTCCTGGCTCGGCACGCCGTACCACGACCAGGCCAGCCTGCGCGGCGTCGGTTGCGATTGCCTCGGGCTCGCGCGGGGGGTCTGGCGCGACGTGGTGGGGCCGGAGCCGTTCCCGATTCTGCCTTACAGCCGCGACTGGGGCGAGACCGGCCCGCGCGAGGTTCTGGCCGAAGGCGCGCGGCGCATGATGATCGAGGTGTCGCCTGCCGAGGCCGGTCCCGGCGCGCTGGTCCTCTTCTGCATGAGGCCCCGCGCCATCGCCAAGCATGTCGGGATCCTCACCGGTCCTGCCACCTTCCTCCACGCCTATGAGCGGCTCGGCGTGATCGAGGAACCGCTCACCAATGCCTGGCGGCGGCGCATCGCCTTCGCCTTCCTCTTCCCGCAACGCTGAGACCCCGACATGGCAACGCTTGTTCTCGGTGCAGCCGGCGCCGCCATCGGCGGTTCGATCGGCGGGGCGATCCTCGGCGTGAGCGCCGCGACCATCGGCGGCTTCATCGGCTCGAGCATCGGCTCGGTCGTCGACAGCTGGATCATCTCGTCGCTGGCGCCGACCCAGCGCATCGAGGGCGCGCGGCTCGACACGCTGCGCATCACCTCGGCCACCGAGGGCGCGGTGATCCCGCGGCTCTATGGCCGGATGCGGATGGGCGGCAACATCATCTGGGCGACCGATTTCCGCGAGGAGACGAAGACCACGACGCAGGGCGGCGGCAAGGGCGGCGGGGGCGGCAAGGTCAAGACCACCGAGTATCTGTACTACGCCAGCTTCGCGGTGGCCTTGTGTGAAGGCCCGATCACCGGCATTGGCCGGATCTGGGCCGACGGCAAGCCGATGGACCTCTCCGGCGTCACCTGGCGCTGGTATCCCGGCGACGAGGCGCAGACGGCGGACCCGTTCATTGCGGGGAAGATGGGCGCAGCCAACACGCCCGCCTATCGCGGCACCGCCTATGTCGTCTTCGAGGAACTGGCGCTTTCGACCTACGGCAACCGCCTGCCGCAGCTGTCCTTCGAAGTCTTCCGGCCGCTCGCCGATCCCGACACCGCCGAGGGGCTGACCCGCGCCGTCACCATGATCCCGGCCTCGGGCGAGTTCACATATGCCACGCAGGCCATCCGCAAGACCGATGGCGGCGCGACGATGCCCGAGAACCTGAACGCGCTGGCCGACTCCACCGACATGGTGGAGGCGCTCGACCGGCTGCAAGCGATGGCGCCTGCGGTCGAGAGCGTCAGCCTCGTCGTGGCCTGGTTCGGCGACGACCTGCGCGCGGGCTCCTGCAAGGTGCGGCCGGGCGTCGAGGTCTCGGCCAAGTCGACCACGCCCGCCAGTTGGTCGGTGAACGGCGTGAGCCGTGCCAACGCCTTCCTGGTCAGCCGCGACGACCAGGACCGCCCGGTCTATGGCGGCACGCCGTCCGACTTCGCCGTGGTGCAGGCGATCCAGGAGATGAAGGCGCGCGGGCTGCGCGTGACATTCTACCCATTCATCCTGATGGACGTGCCGCCCGGCAACACCCTGCCGAACCCCTATTCCGACAACGCCGCCGAGACCGGCCAGCCCGCTTTCCCCTGGCGGGGCCGGATCATCTGTTCTCCAGCGGCAGGCTACGCGGGATCGGTCGACAAGACTGCCACGGCCGCAAGCCAGGTCGCGGCGCTGTTTGGCGCGGCGACACCTGCGAGCTTCAGCGTGGCGGGTCAATCGGTTTCGTGGACAGGCACGCCCGGCGACTGGGGCCTGCGCCGCATGGTGCTGCACTATGCCCATCTCTGCGCGGCGGCGGGCGGGGTCGATGCCTTCCTGATCGGCACCGAGATGCCGGGGCTGACGACGGTCCGCTCGGGCGCGGCCACCTATCCGGCGGTGCAGGGCTATCGGGACCTCCTTGCCGATGTGCGGTCCATTCTCGGGGCCGGGACGAAGATCGGCTACGCCGCCGACTGGTCGGAATACTTCGGGCACCAGCCGGGCGACGGCTCGGGCGACGTGTTCTTCCACCTCGATCCGCTCTGGGCGGACCCGGAGATCGATTTCGTCGGCATCGACAATTACATGCCGCTGTCGGACTGGCGCGACGGGTTCGAGCACGCGGATGCGCAGGCGGGCTGGCCTGCGATCTACGACCGGGCCTATCTGCAGGGGAACATTGCGGGCGGGGAAGGCTTCGACTGGTTCTATGCCAGTGCGGCTGATCGGGTGGCACAGGTGCGCACCCCGATCAGCGATGGCGCGGCGGGCAAGCCATGGGTTTTCCGCTACAAGGATCTTCGCGCCTGGTGGTCGAACGCGCATTACGACCGCCCGGGCGGGGTGGAGAGCGGCACGCTGACGGCGTGGGCGCCGGAGTCGAAGCCGATCTGGTTCACCGAGCTCGGCTGTCCCGCCATCGACCGGGGCACGAACCAGCCGAACGTCTTCTTCGACCCGAAGTCGTCCGAGAGCTTCACGCCGCATTTCTCGCGGGGCTGGCGCGACGACGCGATCCAGCGCGCCTATCTCGAGGCGACGTACCTCTGGTGGGGCGTCCCGGCGAACAACCCGGTGTCATCGGTCTACGGCGGCCGGATGGTGCATGTGCCGGAATGCGCCGCCTGGACCTGGGACGCGCGGCCGTACCCGTTCTTTCCGGCGCTGACCGATGTCTGGACGGACGGGGCGAACTGGCGGCTGGGGCACTGGCTGACCGGACGGCTTGGCGCGGTGTCGCTGGCGGCGCTCGTGCGGCACCTCTGCCTGCGCGCCGGGCTGCCCGAGTCCCGGATCGACGTCACCGGCCTCTGGGGCGCGGTCGAAGGCTACGCCATCACGGCGCTGGAAAGCCCACGCGCCTCGATCACAACGCTGTCGCGGCATTTCGGCTTCGACGCGGTCGAGACTGAGGGCGTGATCCGCTTCGTGATGCGCGGCCGGGCCTCCGTCGCCACACTCACGCTCGACGATCTGGTCGCGGCCCGCGAGGGCGATGTGCTGGAACTGACACGCGGCCAGGAGACCGAACTGCCGCAGGCGCTGAAGTGGCAGATCGCCCGTGCCGACGAGGATTACGACGCGGCCCTCGTCGAGGCGCGGCGCATCACCGTGGACACGACCCGGATCGCGTCCGAGTCCTTCCCGATGGCCGTGCCGCCCGAGGAAGCCGAGCGCCGCTGCCGACGCGCGCTGATGGAGGCGTGGGTGGGCCGCGAGACGGTGGTGTTCCGTCTGCCGCCCTCGCGCCTGGCGCTCGATCCGGCGGATGCGATCCGACTGGAGCATGACGGGCGGCTGGTCGATCTGCGGCTGGTCTCCATCGCCGACGCCGAAGCGCGCGGCATCGAGGCGGTGCGTCAGGACCGGGCGACCTACGACCTGCCGCCCGGCGATCCCCGCGCGGCGTCACTGACGCGCGCCGTGGTGTTCGGCGCACCGGATGCGGTGCTGATGGACCTGCCGCAGCTGACCGAGGACCAGCCCGCGCACCGGCCGCTGGTTGCCGCGCACGCTGTGCCGTGGCCCGGCGAGATGGCGGTGTTCCGCAGCCCCTCGACCGATGGCTTCGAGTTGCTGACGACGTTCGGCAGTCGCGCCCGGATCGGGGCTCTGGTCTCCGACTTCTTCGCGGGCCCCACCTCGCGCTTCGACCTCGGAAATACGCTGGTCGTCGATCTGCTGACCGGCACGCTGGAGAGCGTCACCGACCTGACCCTGTTCGGCGGCGCGAACGCGCTGGCCATCGAGAGCGCGCCCGGCGTCTGGGAGATCGTGCAGGCGGGCGCGGCCGAACTGCTGGCGCCGGGTCGGTATCAGCTCACCCGGCTCCTGCGCGGCCAGCGCGGCACCGAGGGCGCCATGGGCAACCCGGCGCCTGCAGGCGCGCGGGTCGTCGTGCTGGACACCGCGCTCGCATCGCTGCCGATCGCCGAGGCCGACCTCGGCATCCCGTGGAACTGGCGCATCGGTCCGGCCAGCCGCCCGGTCAGCGACGAGACCTATGTCGCGCAATCCTTCACGCCTCAGGGCGTGGGGCTGCGGCCGTTCTCCGTCGCCCATGTCGAGCAGCCGTGGCGCACGCCACGCGCGCCCGGCGATCTGACGATCCGCTGGACGCGCCGGTCGCGCACGCTCGCGGCCGACAATTGGGGCGGGCTTGAGGTGCCGCTGGCCGAGGAACTGGAAGCCTATGGGGTGGAGATCCTCGACGGCGCCACCGTGAAGCGTCTGCTCAGCACGACCACGTCCAGCGCGGTCTACAGCAGCGCCGACCAGACTGCGGACTGGGGTGCGCCGCTCGGCCCCGGCGACAACCTCACGATCCGCATCTTCCAGCTCTCCGCCCTCGTCGGGCGGGGCGCGCCCAAGACCCTCACGCTGATACTCTGAAGGCCATCCCATGTCCGACGCCACGACCCATCTCCTGCTGCCCTACATCCTGGCGGCGCAGGCCCAGAAGCACGTCACCCACAACGAGGCGCTGCGGCTGCTCGACGGGCTCGTGCAGCTCTCCGTGCTCGACCGCGATCTGACAGCGCCGCCCGGCAGTCCCGCCGATGGCGATCGCTACATCGTCGCCTCGGGCGCGACGGGCGAATGGTCCGGATGGGACCTGAACGTCGCGCTCTGGACCGATGGCGCCTGGCTGCGACTTCCCCCGCGGATCGGCTGGCGCGCATGGGTCGAGGACGAGGGCCTGCTGCTGGTCTACGATGGCGCGGGCTGGCTCGGGACCACACCGGCGGCGCTGCAGAACATGGCGCTCCTCGGGGTTGGCACCACGGCGGATGCATCGAACCCGTTCTCGGCCAAGCTCAACGCCGCGCTCTGGACGGCGAGGACCGTGGCCGAGGGCGGCACCGGCGACCTGTTCTACACCATGAACAAGGAGGCGGCCGGCGACGATCTCGGTTTGACCCTCCAGACCGGCTTCGTGACCAAGGCGCTGGTGGGGCTGTTCGGGTCGGACCGCTTCCGGCTCGCGGTCTCCGCCGACGGCAGCACCTTCTTCGACGGGCTGAGCGTCGACAACGCCACCGGCATTGTCGATCAGCCCCGGCTGCCGCGGTTCAAGGCTTACACGAACTACGACAACTACGTCGGCGTCGGCACCTGGACCAAGATCGGCCTTAACAACACCGACTACAACGATCAGGGCGCGTTCGACGCCGTGAACAACCACTTCGTCGCCCCCGTGGACGGCACCTACCTCTTCGGCGCGACTCTGCTGTACAAGATCAACGCCAGCGCCACCGCCCGCATGCGCGGGCGGCTCGTCCTGAACGGCACGACCGAAATCCGCGGCTCCCTCGGCGAAATCTCCGCCACTCATGTCTCGCTCGCTACCGCGATCTGGCTTCAGACCATGGTGCCGCTGACGGCAGGCGATACCGTCGAGCTGCAGGGGTATTTCCGGGTCGCGGACGGCTACTTCGCCGCCGACCACACGTCCTTCTGGGGCTGCAAGGTCGGCTGAGCGGCGGAAGGAGGATCCGATGAACCCACCCCGATCCGAGGGCTTCGTGCGCATGCCCGACGCCGAGTTCGAGGCGATCTTGACCCGGGCGGCGGAGGAAGGCGCCAAGCGTGCGCTGGCCGATGTCGGCCTCGACGGCGACGAGGCCGCGCTCGACATCCGCGATCTGCGCTCCCTGGTCGACTGCATCCGGCTGGTCCGCCGCACCGCGATGCAGACCGCCGTCCGCATGATCACCACCGGCGTCATGCTGGCGCTGCTCGCGGGTATAGCGATCAAGCTGAAGATCTTCGGCGGCGGCCCGTAGCCGCTCAACACCCCCGTTCACCAGCCCAACCGCACCCGCCCTCGAGGCGGTTTTTTTTTCGTTTCGGAGGACCCTCATGACCACGACCTTCCACCGCCATTGGCGTGATGTGCCGGAGAGCGCCTGGCGCTGGCCGAATTTCTCGCCCGCCGAGATTGCATGCCGGGGCACCGGCAAGCTGCTCGTGAACGAAACCGCGCTCGACAAGCTGCAGGCGCTGCGCGACCGGCTGGGCAAGCCGCTGATCGTCCGCTCCGCCTACCGCAGCCCAGAGCACAACCGTGCCGTGGGGGGCGCGGGCCGGTCGAAGCATCTCGACGGCGCCGCCTTCGACATCGCCATGGCGAACCACGATCCGGTGGCCTTCGAGGCTGCGGCGCGCGAGGTCGGATTCCTCGGCTTCGGCTTCTACCCGCGATCGGGGTTCATCCATGTCGATCTCGGGCCCGCGCGGCAGTGGGGCGAGCGGTTCCCGGTCCGGGCGACGGCATTTGCAGCCGAGACGCCGCCCGCGCGCGAGGTGCTGGCTGACAGCCGCACCATGAAGGGCGGCGGGGCAGCCGGTGTGGCGACGCTGGGCGCGGCGGGCGTCGAGGTGGCGCAGCAGGTGCTGGCCGAGACCCAGACCGCGATCTTGCCGCTTGTGCCGTATCTCGACACGTTGCGTTGGGTATTCATCGCCGTGGCGCTTGGCGGCATCGCGGTCACGATCTACGCGCGTCTCGATGACTGGCGCCGAGGGCAGCGGTGATGGCCCCGCTCCTGATCGGGTTCGCCGCCAGCCCATGGATGCGGGCCGCTTTGCGCTACGGCGCCATCATCCTCGCCCTGCTCCTGTTCCTGCTTTCGCTTCGGCGGTCCGGCGAGCGAGCGGGACGCCTCGCTGAACGCCTTCAGACCACGGAGAAAGCCAATGATGTCCAACGCCAGATGCTCGAGGCGACGGCTCGTCGTCCTAGGTCTCGCGACGAGCTTGCTGAGCGGCTGCGCAACGGTCGGTTCTGAGCCCGGCATCGCGACCGTCTGCCCGCCCGTGGTAGAGTACAGCCGCGAGTACCAGGCGCGCGCCGCCGAGGAGCTCGCGCGGCTGCCGCACGGGTCGGCCATCGCCGAGATGCTGAGCGACTACGCCGTGATCCGGGATCAGGTCCGTATGTGTTCTCGCCCCTGATCAAGAGCCGAATTGGAGCCTCAAGGTCAGGCAGCAGCGTAGCTGGTAAAGACCTCGTTCGATCCGTCGCGCCGGATCAGAAACACGTCGTAGGCCTCGCGCTGGCTTTCCGGTCCCATCCCGGGCGAGCCGTAGGGCATGCCTGGCACTGCGAGGCCGACCGCGTCGGGGCGTTCCAGCAGGAGACGGCGAATGTCGGCAACAGGGACGTGACCCTCGATAATGTAACCATCCACACGACCCGTATGGCAGGAGACCATCTCCTGCGGGATGCCGTTGTCCAGCTTGTAGCGCATCAGAAGCGTCCCGGCGCTCGCCTCGGTCGTGACGGCGAAGCCGTCGTTCTCGAGGATCTCGATCCAGGCCGAGCAGCAGCCGCAGTTGGGGTCCTTCATCACGTGGATCGCCGGACCGGCGCCTTGCGCCAGAGCCCTCAAGGGCGACGCAGCCGCCAGCGCAGCTGTACCGATCAGGAGCTTGCGGCGGGAAAACATGTCTTGGGTCATCTGATGTTCCTTTCGAGGTTGGATGTGTGGGCTGGCAGATCAGAGGTCGACCCGCCTGAGCCGCAGGGCGTTGGTGATCACCGAGACCGACGACAGGCTCATCGCCGCCGCCGCGATCATCGGCGAGAGCAGAAGTCCGGTGACAGGGTAAAGCAGCCCGGCGGCGATGGGGACGCCAAGCGCGTTGTAGGCGAAGGCGAAGAACAGGTTCTGCTTGATGTTCCGCAGGGTGGCGCGGGCGAGCTTGCGAGCCCGCACGATGCCCATCAGGTCGCCGCCCAGCAGGGTGATGCCTGCGCTTTCCATCGCAACATCGGCCCCGGTGCCCATGGCGATGCCGACATCGGCGGCGGCGAGCGCGGGGGCGTCGTTCACCCCGTCGCCCGCCATGGCGATCTTGTGGCCGTCGCGGCGCAACTGGTCGATCAGGTCCTTCTTGGCCTCGGGCAGGATGCCTGCGCGCACCTCGTCGATGCCGAGCTTGCCCGCCACCGCCTGCGCCGTGCGTTCGTTGTCGCCCGTCGCCATGATCACCCTTAGCCCTTGGGCATGAAGTTCCCGAATGGCCTGCGCGGTACTCTCCTTGATCGGGTCGGCGACCGCCACGATGCCGACGAGCGCGCCGTCAAGCGCGACGAACATCGCCGTCTTGCCCTCGGCGCGCAGGGTGTCGGCCTTTGACTCGGCCTGCGCGGTGTCGAGCCCCATCTCCCGCATCATCGCCGCGTTGCCTAGCGCCACCGCGCGCCCACCGACCCGGCCCTGTACGCCCTTGCCAGTGACGGCGTCGAAGTCCGTGGCCTCCTGACGCGGCGCACCCTGCGCCTCGGCTCCCTCGACAATCGCCTCAGCCAGCGGGTGTTCCGAGCCACGCTCCAGCGCTGCGGCCAGCGACAACAGGTCGGTCTCGGTGACGTCCCCGAGCGCAACCGTATCGGTCAGCTTCGGCTTGCCCATGGTCAGCGTGCCGGTCTTGTCGACGATGAGCGTATCGACTCCTGCCATTCGCTCCAGCGCCTCGGCGTCCTTGATCAGCACGCCCGCCTGTGCGCCGCGCCCCGCCGCCGTGGTGATGGAGATCGGTGTCGCCAGCCCCAGCGCGCAGGGGCAGGCGATGATGAGGACCGACACGGCCGAGGCGATTGCGAAGACCAGCGCGGGCTCCGGGCCGAAGATCAGCCAGACCACGAAGGCGACGATGGCGATGACCACCACCGTCGGCACGAATATCGCCGACACCCGGTCGGCCAGCCCCTGGATCGGCGCGCGGGACCGCCGCGCGTTCGACACCATCGCCACGATCTGCGCCAGCACGGTATCGGACCCGACCTTGCCTGCCTCCATGACCAGAGAGCCGTTCTTGTTGATCGTGGCGCCCGTCACCTCATCCCCCGGCCCCTTTTCCACCGGCATTGACTCGCCGGTCAGCATGCTTTCGTCCAGCGACGAGCGGCCCTCGATCACCGTGCCGTCGACCGGAATGGCGTCGCCGGGACGGACCCGCAGCCGGTCGCCCTCCATGATGTTCTCCAGCGGCGCATCGTATTCAGTGCCGTCCGGCAGGATGCGCCGCGCGGTCTTCGGCGCCAGATCCAGAAGCGCGCGGATCGCATCCCCGGTGCGTTCTCGCGCTCGGAGTTCCAGCACCTGGCCCACGAAGACCAACGCGACGATCACCACCGCCGCCTCGAAATAGGTGCCGACGCCGTGGCCCATCCGGTACTGTTCCGGAAACACCCCCGGCAGGAACGTCGCGACGAGCGAGTAAAGGTAGGCCGCCGCCACGCCGATGCTGATCAGCGTCCACATGTTTGGGCTGCGGTTCACAATGGAGTCCCAGCCGCGCCGGAAGAAAGGCAAGGCGGCCCAGAGGATGATCGGCGTTGCCAGCACGAACTCGAGATAACTTGCGGTCTGATGCCCGATCCAGTCGCGCACTGGCAGCGCGACCAGTTCACCCATCGTCAGGATGATGAGCGGCACCGCCGCCGCCGCCGAAATCCACATCCGACGCGTGAAGTCGGTCAGCTCCTCGCTGGGCTCATCCGACGGCACCATCGGTTCCAGCGCCATGCCGCAGATCGGGCAGGACCCCGGCGCATCGCGGACGATCTCGGGATGCATCGGACAGGTGTACTGGACGTTGGCCGGAGCAGCCTTCTTCTGTCCGGCGGCCCGGCCCGAGGCGTAGAACCACGGATCCGCCTTGAACTTCGACTGGCATTTCTCCGAACAGAAATGAAAGGTCTCTCCCTGGAACTCGGCGTGACGCCCGTCCGGCTTGACCGCGACCGTCATCCCGCAGACCGGGTCCTTTGCGGTATTCGCCCCCGCCGGAATGTCGGGCGCCGCGTGATGGTGATCGTGCTCCATAGTCTGCCAGCCTTTCGATCTCTTGTTTCAGCTTGCCGCTTCCAGCCGTTGGAAGCTCAAGCTCTTTTCAATGGTGGTCGTGAGCGCCTTCCAGGGCGGGATTCCGTGCGAGGAAGATTCCGACGAACAGGAACACCAGCGCCATGCCGATCGCACCCAGGACGACGATCAAGGGGTCGGACTGCCATTTCATCGCGGCGAAGGCGGCCAGCACCACGGCATCAAGTGCGATTGCCGTCAGCAACACCCAGCCCCGCGCGCCGATTTCTTCGCGCAGATGCCGGAACACGCCGAAATGGATGATCATGTCCATCACCAGATAGAAGAAGGCCCCGAGCGAGGCGATGCGGCTGAGGTCGAAGAAGACCGTCAGGAAGCCTGCGATCACGACGGTGTAGACGAGTGTGTGGTCCTTGATCGTGCCTGGCATCCCGAAATGGCTGTGCGGGATCATCTTCATGTCCGTCAGCATCGCCAGCATCCGCGAGACGGCAAACACGCTGGCGATCAGGCCCGAGGCAGTTGCCACCAGCGCAAGCGCCACCGTCAGGTAGAAGCCGGTTTGCCCGAGGGCTGGTTGGGCCGCTTCAGCCAGCGCGTAGTCCTTCGCCGCCACGATGCGATCGAGCGGCAGGCTGGAGCCGACCGCGAATGCGACCAGCAGGTAGACGACGACGCAGATGGCGATGGACAGGACTATGGCCCGGCCCACGTTCCGATGCGGATTGGTCACCTCGGCGCCGCTGTTGGTGATGGTCGTGAACCCCTTGAAGGCGAGAATGGACAGCGCGACCGACGCCACGAACCCACCCGCACGAAAATCTCCGCCCGACGCTTCGAACGAAATGCCGCTGGCCCACAGACCGGCCGCCCCGAACAGCGCAATGCCGCCCACCTTGAGAATGGCCATGATAATGGACAGCAGCCCGACCGACCGGTTGCCAGAGACGTTCACGAGATAGGCGAAGACGATCAGCCCCACGCCGAGGACCGGCACGAGAATGCTGTCCGGATCGCCGCCGAAGGCTCGCAGGGTGTAGGTTCCGAAGGTGCGAGCGACGAGGCTTTCGTTGATGACCATCGACAGCGCCATCAGGAGAGCTGCGCCCGCCGCGACCGTCGTCGGTCCGTAGGCTTTCTTCAGGATCATCCCGATGCCGCCCGCAGACGGGTATGCGTTCGACATCTTGATATAGGTGTAGGCGCTGAAGGCGGTCACGATGGCGCCGACCACGAACGAGAGCGGGAAGAGAGGCCCGGCGAGTTCGGCGATCTGGCCGGTCAGCGCGAAGATGCCCGCGCCGATCATCACGCCGGTGCCCATGGCTACCGCACCGGAAAGGGTGATGCTGTTCTTCTGGTACTCGCTTCCGGTCATGGATTTCCCTTTTCAGGCTTTTGCCGCATGGCTACCCAAAGCAGTGGCAGGCCCGTCAAGAGGCCGAGGCCAAGTACTGCCCATGTCGCCCGGCCCAGATCTCCGCTCACCGCCTCGCCGCCGAAATGGGCCAGCAGGAAGCTTGCCGGAATGATCCCCGCCAGTGTTGCCAAGGCGAAACGCCAGGCGTGCAATCGGCTCAGTCCGGTCGCGTAGCTGATCATGTCGAAGGACACGAAGGGCATCAGGCGGCTGGCAAGAACCGTCGCCGTCAACGCGTTCTGCGAGCCGAGCAGCCCGGCATCGACGCGGTCCCCGAACACCCGCCGCAGGACGTCATGCCCCAGAACCCGTGCGAGACCGAAGGCGATCAGCGCCCCGAGCTCGGCGCCGATGACGACCTGCACGGTCCCCCAGAGATGTCCGTAGGCCGCTCCGGCCGCCAGTGCGATGGGTGCACTCGGGATTGGGCTGGCCACGACCGCGATGGTCATAAGCGTGACGATCAGGACCGGCCCCCAGAGACCCGCACGCGCCACCAGCGTTTCCAGACGCTGGGGCTCCAGGAGGCTGCGCGCCTCGGCGAACACCGAAGGCGCGAACTGCCAGACAGCGAGCAGTCCGATGCCGAGGATCGCAAGGCCCGCGAGAATGGTGACGCGCAGGCTCATCTCAGACCGCCGCGACGGCCTTCGCCAGGAGGTCGCGCACCTCGCCCGCCACGGCCGTCAGTTCGGCGTTCTCAATCGCCTGCATCGACGCCACAGGATCGATGGCGCTGACTTCCACGCCACCGTCGACCTCGCGCAGGATGACGTTGCATGGCAGCATCGCACCGACGCGCGGTTCGATCCCGATGGCCTGATGCGCCATCTTGGGGTTGCAGGCGCCGAGGATGCGGTAGGCGGGCATCTCGACATCTAGCTTCTTCTTCATCGTCGCCTTGACGTCGATCTCGGTCAGGATGCCGAAGCCGTGGTCGGTGAGGGCCTTCCGCGCGCGAGCGTCGACGTCGTCGATACCGGCGTCGGGGAACATTCGATTGATCGTGTAGGTCATTGCCAACTCCTTTTTTCTATTTCCGAAGATACTTGATCAGCGCTGCTATGGCCAAAACCAGCAGCACGAGGATCAGCAGGCCGAAGAGCCAGCCAAACCCCATTCCGAAACCCATTCCGGGGCCCATGTCGTTCCAGTTCATCATCTCATCCTCCTGATTTTTACCCGCAGGGTGCGTCTTTTGGCCGGCCCTCACGACAACATGGGGCAGGACAGACCAGGATCGGTGCCGGGCGGGGCGCCATGTCCGGACGACCCGCTGGGATCAGACGGACGCCGTGACCGCGAATTCGGTCATCATCCCCGTCGTAAGGTGCGGCATGTGGTGGCAATGCAGCATCCATCGGGCGGCCTCACCGACATCGAGGGCGACATCGACCATCGACATCGGTGGCACGTGAACCGTGTCGCGTAGTGCACCGGCGACCCGACGCCCGTTCAGCCCGACGACCTGGAACACATGGCCGTGCAGATGCATCGGGTGCGCCATCATCGACATGTTGTGGAACGACAGCACGACCCGCTCACCGCTGCGTGCGGTGATCGGCTGGTGCTGGCCCCAGACTGCCCCGTTTATCGTCCAGACGTACGGCTGCATCGAACCGCCCAGCATCAGCATCTGGCTGCGGTCCACGGGTCGATCCGGCAGAGCGTCCAGCGCGATGAGGCGCGCCTCCTGCGCCAGATCGGTGTCGAACGCGGGCGCTTCGGCATCCGCCATTGCATCGAGACGCCGCACTTCGGCACCCTGCGTGGCGAGGATCAGGCCGGTGCGCTCGCGCGCGCCTTCGCGCAGGGCGAGGATCGGCCAGGCGCCGCCTTCGTGCGGCAGGTCGATCTCGATGTCCAGACGCTGGCCCATTGCCAGACCGAACCGCGTGCCGGCGAGAGGTTCGACCGCGTGCCCATCTACCGCGACCAGCCGCGCCTCGGCACCGCCGGTCTCGATCCAGAATACCGTCGCCGTAGCGGCGTTGATGACCCGAAGCCGGATACGGCCACCGCGCTCGACCTGGACCACCTCCGGGTCCGACAGGGTCCGGTCATTGGCGAGATAGGCGTCCCAGTCATAGTCGTTCAGGTCCATGGCCATGCCGCCCATCTGGCCGCCCATACCCATCATCCCGCCCATTCGGGGCATGTTGCCCATCGGCATGCCGCCCGTGGCGCCATGGCCCATGGCCCCGTGATCCATGCCCTGCATCGCCCCCATGCCTCCCATGGGAGCGCCCTGATCGGGCAATGCACCGGCACCATGGCCCGCGCCGTGCCCGCCGCCATGACCTGCGCCGATCTCGGCCAGAACCTCCTCGGGGGCCTTGAAGGAGAAGTCATGAAGGAACATCACGACGTCTTGCCGGTCGGCAGCAACGTCCTCGGCCGAGCGCACGATCAGCGGCGCGGCGAGCAGCTGCATCTCCTGGGTGGGCACATGGCTGTGCATCCAGTGCGTGCCGGGCCGTGCCTCGAAGTCGTAGGATCGGGTTTCACCCGGTGCGAGGAGGGGCATCGGCATGTCCGGCACACCGTCCTGCGCGTTGGGCGGGATCTGTCCGTGCCAGTGGATGATGGTACCGACGTCCAGGTCGTTGGTCAGATCGACCCGGAACCTCTGGCCGGGGTCGAGGATCAGTCCCTGACCGCCGGGGCCGGCAAGCCCGAAGACCGTGGCAGCGCGACCGTCGATGTCGAGCGTGCGCGTCGCAGCGGAGAGGCTGATCGGCGCCACCCCTTGCGCGAAGGCGATGCGGGGCAAGTGTGCAGCGCCAATGGCGGCCGCACTTGCGGCAAGAAAGCCGCGTCGAGAAAGCATGTTCATGGTCGTCTCCTCGGGACTTCCGTCCCGTTCATCAATACCGATGGGGCGCCTCGGGCGTCTGCCCGGGCGCGCTCAGAGGAGACGGAGCTTGGGAGGTCGTTCGTTCAGTCCCGGCGCACGGCTGACGTGGATTGCCGCGGACGGGACGTCATGACTGGCGGCGCCGTAGGCGTGCCCGGCTTCCTCGCCTGCCGACGTCAGGAAGGCAGAGAGGCCTGCGCATACGAACTCGCACATCTCGGCATCGGCCGATCCACAGTGCTCTCCAGCGTCACAGTCGAAGCCCGAAATGACCGGAGAGTGCATCATGTCGGCGACATGCATCGCGTGATCCACACCGGAATTCATGCTCATGCGTGTCGCATGCGCGGAGGTCACCGTCGTCACCACGGTGATCGCGAGTATGGCAAGCATGGTGACGACACGTTCGAGCATGCTGCAAAGATAGGCATTGCTCACGAGAATGTCCATTGTCGCAGGCGCCTCGCCGCTGGCACAACGTGGTCTCGACCAAACGCGAATGTTATTCCGCAGTGATCGGCGATAGACGTCTTGAAAAAAGCTCTCCGAAATACTGTCGTGATCGGTCTGGTCGTCGGAGGTGTGATCCTCGCGGTCTTTGCTGGCTGGCGTTATGCCGGTACCGCATCCACCGCCGTGGCGTCGGCGGACATCATCGCGCAAGGACGCCAGATCTATGCGGATCAGTGCGCCGCCTGCCACGGCGCGGAACTGGAGGGCCAGCCGGGCTGGCGCTCGCCGCTTCCGTCCGGCCGGTTGCCGGCGCCACCCCACGACGCCAGCGGCCACACCTGGCACCATCCTGACGATGTCCTGTTCCGCATCGTTAGGGAAGGCACCGCCGCCGTGGTCGGCGGCGGATACGAGAGCGACATGCCCGGCTTCGCAGACGTGCTGAGCGACGCGGACATCCGCGCCGTTCTCGACTACATCAAGAGCACATGGCCAGAGCGCGAGCGCCGATACCAAGAGAGGGTGTCGGAGGCAAACTGACATTCCCCATGGTCGTCGGCTGCTACTCGCGCCAGGCCAGTTCGCAGACCGAGTTAGAGGAACGTCGCCGACCAGGTCAGCACCATGAAGCCGCCGAGCGACTGCATCATGTTGACCATCCGTATCGGCCCGGTTGCCTCGATCTGCGTGTACCCGAGCGTGGCGAAGTTGACGCCGGAGAAGTAGATCAGGCCGCTCCAGCATGGGTCGTAGCTGCCGTCGAAGCCTCCCACGCCCCAGCCCTGCAGCGCCCTGTAGACTGCGGCGAAAGCCAGGATTTCAATCGTGTGGAGCGCGAGCAGCCCGACGAACGCCACCATGATCGCCGCCTGCGGTCTCTCTTTCGAGTTCGGCTTCACGCCCCGGACGGCCAATAGCCCCGTAGTGGTGCGCGACCAGATGGCGGCCACCAGCGCGAAACCGAGCAGAAGCCCGATTCCAGTTGCAGCATGTTGAGCACTCGCGGCGGAACAGTACCCCGAGGTTTATGTTCTCAGCGCTCGGCCCTGCGGCATGGCAGCGGAACCATCGCCCTGCCGATGATCTGATCTCAGGCCTCACGTTCCGGATCAAACGCAAGAAACCGCAGCGCGTTCAGTGTGACGAGCACCGTCGCGCCGGTATCTGCAAGGATCGCGATCCACAGCCCGGTAATGCCGAGGATCGTCGTCACCAGAAACACCGCCTTAAGGCCGAGCGCGATCGCCACATTTTGCCTGATGTTCGCCATGGCTGCGCGAGCAAGGCGAATCTTGCCGGCCACATCGGTCACGCGATTGCGCAGGATCGCGGCGTCGGCGGTTTCAAGCGCGACGTCCGTTCCGGAGCCCATGGCAACTCCGATGTGGGCGGTGGCGAGCGCAGGGGCATCGTTGATGCCGTCGCCCACCATCATCACGCGGTCTCTGGCGGTCATCTCACGGATCGCGGCGACCTTGCCTTCGGGCATCAATTCGGCGCGATGGTCAATGCCCAGCCCAGCGGAAATGGCTGCTGCCGTGCGCCGGTTGTCGCCGGTCAGCATCACAGACGCGATGCCAAGCGCCTTGAGTTGCTGCACCGCGCGGGCGGCATCCTCTCGGGGTTCGTCCCGGAGCGCTACGAGTCCGACCAACTGGCTCCGGCGGAAGACCGCGACGACTGTCTTGCCTTCATCTTCCATGCCGACCACCGCCCGGAGCGCGTGGTCGTCCAACACACCGCGCTCCCCGGCGAACCGTGGAGAGCCCACCCAGGCGGTTTCACCCTCAACGACTGCTTCGGCCCCTTTGCCCGGAAGCGCTTTGGCGGCGGTCGCGGCCAGGAACGGCGCTCCCGCAGCTTCCGCGCGGGACAGGATCGCCTCCGCCAGAGGATGGCTCGACCCCGCTTCGACGGCGGCAGCCAGCGCCAGCACCTCTGTCTCCGATCCCGAGATCGGCACCACGTCCGTGACGCGCGGCCGTCCGTGGGTCAGGGTTCCGGTCTTGTCGAATGCGACATGCGTGGTGGCCGCCGCGGCCTCGATCACGGCGCCTCCTTTCATCAGCAGCCCGCGACGCGCGCCTGAAGAAAGCGCAGAGGCGATGGAAGCCGGTACCGAGATCACCAGCGCGCAGGGGCATCCGATCAGGAGAAGCGCGAGCGCCCGGTAGATCCACGTATCCCAGCCTTGCCCGAACGCGAGGGGCGGGACGATGGCCACCAGCACCGCAACTCCGACGACGGCCGGCATGTAGATGCGGCTGAAACGGTCGATGAAGCGCTCGGTCGGGGCCCGGGCGCTTTCCGCTTCCTCGACCAGCCGGATGATACGGGCAATGGTGTTGTCCTCGGCCGACTTGGTGACCCGAACACGCAGCGCCGCCTCGGAATTGATGGAGCCGGCAAAGACGGAGGCACCGGGTTCCTTCAGCTTCGGCACACTCTCGCCCGTGACGGCGCTCTCATCGACGCCCGAGGTGCCCTCGATAACTTCGCCATCTGCCGGGACCCGGTCTCCCGGGCGCACCAGAACGATCTGGTCCACCTGCAGCTGGTCGGCTGGTATCACCCGAGTCCGGCCGCCGATCTCCAGGATCGCGGTCTTCGGTACCAGACGAGCGAGCGCCCGGATCCCGTCGCGGGCCTTGTTCGCCGCAACACCTTCGAGAACCTCCCCGACGGCGAAGAGGAAGACGACGAGCGCCGCTTCCTCGGCGGCGTCGATGACGAGCGCGCCGCTGGCGGCGATTGTCATCAGCATCTCGATCGTGAACGGCATCCCCGCTCTGGCGGACGCGACGGCGCGGCGTGCGATAGGGGCGACACCAATGAGCGTCGCGAGGATGAATGCCCACGTTGCCACATCCTGGGAGGCGAGCAGTTTCACGGCCCATGCCGCCGCGAGGAGGAGACCGGTGCCGATCACCAGTCTGCCCTTCGCGGTCTGATACCAACGCGAACCGGGCCCGGGACCGCTCTCGGGCCCTGTCGATCCAGCGTTGGGCTCGAGTCCTGCGGCATCTCGCGAGCCGTCCGCACGGGACGCTTGCTCATCGTCCGGCAGCACGAAGCCTTTCCGATCGGGGCTCGATCCTTTCGCCGCGATCCCGTAGCCGAGCCGCTTGACGATTGCTTCGATCTGGTTGCGAGGGGTCTGCCCTTCATCCAGAGTCAGCCGAAGCCGCTCGGTCATTAGCGCCACATCGACGTCGCTCACGCCAGGCAGGCGTTCGACCGCACCCCGGACCTTGCCGGCGCACGACGCACAGTCCATCCCGGAAACCGTCCATTCGTAGGTTGCACTGTCGTTCGCCGTCATCACGCCCTTCCAACCCGCCCAGCGGGCAACATTGTATTTGCTGAGTCGGGAACCTAAGGTCTCTAGTAGCTATAGCTTCAAGAGGAAATCTGATGCTCACCATCGGAAAATTGGGCGAAGCGGCCGGCGTGAAGGTTCCGACGATCCGCTACTACGAGCAGATCGGGCTCCTGCCGGAGCCAGATCGCAGTGCCGGGAACCAGCGGCTCTATGGGCAGTCGGCACTGGATCGGCTAGCCTTCATCCGCCATGCGCGGGAGCTCGGTTTTCCGCTGGACGCTATCCGAGACCTTCTGAGTCTCTCTGACAGACCCGATCAATCCTGCGCAGCCGCCGATGTCATCGCCAGGGCGCAGCTGGCCGAGGTTGAAAGCCGCCTTGCGCGCCTGACTGCGCTGAAAGGCGAACTTGAGCGCATGGTCGTGCAATGTGCAGGCGGTCGGATTGCCGATTGCCGGGTCATTGAAGTTCTGGGCGACCATTCGCTATGCGCAACCGATCACCAGCATCCGGAGAGCGAGGCGGCATCGTGAAAGCACCCGGCACCCTCGCCATCTACATCGGTGCCGCTCTGGCCGAGATTGCGGGCTGCTTTGCGGTCTGGGCATGGATGCGGCAAGGCGCGAGCGCGCTCTGGCTGGTCCCCGGCCTCCTGAGCCTGGCCGTCTTCGCTTGGCTCCTGACCCTTGCCCCCTCCGATTTTGCGGGGCGGGCCTACGCAGCTTATGGCGGGGTCTATATCGCAGCCTCGCTCCTCTGGCTGTGGCTCATCGAGAAGCAGCGCCCGGACACTTGGGACCTGACAGGTGCTGCAATCTGCCTCGCCGGTGCGGCCGTCATCCTGTTGGCGCCGAGGGCGGCTGGTGGATGATCGGGGGTGCTCTCCAAGATCAAGGCAGCCGACTGCCGCTCATCGTTGCCGACATCACGATAGAGCCAACCTTTGCGGACGGACTCCCGCTCTTCCAGCGTAGCAGCTGTGCGCATCAAATAAAATCAATGACTTATACTGGAGAAGGTTGGACGTCAGACCCATCCCCTCCGCCAGTTCGCCTCCTTGACCAGCGTCGGGTCGCTCGACCGCCCGCCGGGGCGTCCACGGCGCACCCCGTGCTCAGGCGCGCGCCGCACGGCCGTTCTCGCCATGGCGCCACGGACGCGCTCTAGCTCCTGCGCAGCGCCTCGGTGGCCGGCTTGTCGATCGTCCCGTCGTCCCGCAGCACAACCTTGTAGTCGCGCTCGGCGGCCGCCCGGCTGATCAGCTCGCTGCGCACATCCGCCTGGACCTTGTCGAGGTCGCGTTGCAGGGGTTCCCCATAGCCCCCACCGCCGGGCATCTCGATCACCAACCGGTCTCCGGCCTCGACGACCTGGAAGCCCTTGCCCTTGAGCTGGCGCCCCGCGGCGGTGCTGAGGCGTCCCGCAGCACCCGAGAGCCCGCCCTCGCGCCCGCGCGGCGGGTTCTTGATGCGCTCGAAGACGG
>JBFWWD010000094.1:0-19615 GCA_050246385.1 Geminicoccaceae bacterium | reverse complement strand
ATCGACAGCGCCAGCGACGCCTTGATCCACCCAGGCACGGTCCAGACGCGATCGAACAGGACGAGCTCGTAGGGCACCAGATAGGCGAGATAGAACATGAACACGAAGGTCGGCACGTTGCGCGTCAGATGGGTGAGCAGCACGGCCGGCCGCGCCAGCCAGTCGCGCGCCGAGCAGCGGCCGAGCGCCAGCAGGACGCCCAGCAGCGTGCCCACCGCCATGGCTGCGAGCGAGATCAGGATGTTCCAGAGGAAGCCCTGCCCGAGATAGGGCGTCCAGATCCACAGCGTGCCGAGCAGGTCAGCCGCGGACATGCGACCCGATCCTGCGCCGGACCGCCTCGAACAGCGCGACCACCACGAGCACGAGCGTGAAGTAGAGGACGAGCAGCAGGTTCATCATCACGCCGGGATTGCCCTCGTCGGCGACGATGCCGGCCGAAGCGTAGACGAGGTCGGGCACGGCGATCGTGCTGGCCATGCCGGTCGCCTTCGCGATGTTGACGCAGGTGCCCATGACCGGGGGATAGGCGAGCGCGAAGATGGCGGCGGGGCCGGGTCGCGGCCCGCGCCGTTGCAGGACCCGCCAGGCCTCGAGGAAGGCGGTGAGGTTGGCGGCGCCGGCATAGGCCGAGAGGCAGACGACCGCGACCAGGAAGGCGTTCAGGTTCCAGCCCGTGTGGACCGCGATGTAGTAGCCGACGCCGAAGAAGATGACGTACATCAGCAGCAGGGGCGGGGTCATGCGGACGAAGGTCGCCAGCCCCGAGAGCGCCGGTGCCAGCACGGGCACGCGGCGGGCCACCACCCAGGCGCCGGCAGCGCCGATCGCGAGACTGCCGGCGATGCTGGTCACGATGAGCGCGAGCGTCAGCAGCAGGCCGCGTACGAACAGGCCCTGCTGCCAGCGATCGTAGAGCAGCGAGAGATTGAGGCCCGTCCGCTCGCGGACGAGCAGGGCGAGGCGGTGCAGACCCGTGACGTCCTCCGGCGCGATGCGGCTCTCCTGCCGGCACTCCGTCGGCCAGCTGCCATCGGCCTGACGCTGGCAGACATAGCCCCCGTCCGCCCGCCGCGCGGTCCACAGCGCGTGCATCGCCGTCAGGTAATCCCCCGGCGGAACGTTCCACCGCTCCATGGTCGTCGTGAGCAGGCCGGTGCGATGCCAGTCGGCGACGGCGTCCGACACGATCCGCTCGAGCGCCGAGCCGCGGTCCCAGCGGGGCAGGGCGATCGCCCAGGGCGTCGCGACCACGGAGGGGAGCGGCATCCGGTAGTCCGCCCAGTCCACCTCCGCCAGCAGGTTGCGGATCGCGATGTCGTCGTAGAGCCAGCCGATGCAGCGGCCGCTGCGCAGGGCGAGGCGGGCGTCGCGATTGCTGCCGAAGGTCTGCAGGTCGAGCAGATAGCGGCTCGCGATCTCGGCGTTGAACAGCGCACCCTGCGTCGCGCAGACCGGCTTGCCGGCGAGGTCCGACCAGCCCTCGATCCCGCCCGCATCCGGACGCAGCATCAGGTTGGCGCCCGAGGCGAAGTAGCCGGGCTCGATCAGGTCGGCGATCGCCCGGCGCTCGGCAGTATCGCCCAAGGTCGCGATGATGAGGTCGACGCTGCCCTCCTCGAGCTTCTGCAGGCGATTGGCCGAGGTCACCGCGACCAGCCGCAGCCCGACGCCGAGCCGCCTGGCGAGGTCGGCTGCGAGATCGGCCTCGATCCCGACCAGCGCGCCGTTCGGATCGACCATGCCGAACGGCACATAGTCGCCCTTCACGCCGATCACGACCTCGCCCCGCGTGCGGATCTGGTCGAGATGCTCGGCCGCTGCCGCCCAGGGTGCGCACAGGATGAGCAGCAGGACCAGCATCGCGCGCATGTCGCGTCAGCCGCCGCGGCCGGAGACGGCCAGAAATCCGTAGGCGAAGCGGATCGGCAGCACGGCCCGCAGCGCCGCGTCGACCGCCGCCGCCACGGGTCGGCGGGCGATCAGCCACTCGGGCAGGACGCTCTCGGCACGCATCGAGAGCGGCTCGAACCCGGCCTCGGTCAGCTCCGCCTCGAGCTCGCCGGGCCGATAGAGATGGTAGAACAGGCGCACCCGCTCCCGGCCCAGCTTGCGCTCGTACAGAATGTCGCCCGGCTCGCGCGCTCCCTGGTCCGTCCAGGGCGCCTCCTGCTCGCGCCGGAAGCGGCGCAAGGCATTGGGCACGCTGACGACCAGCCGCCCGTCGCTCTTCAGGAGACTGCGGACGGCATGAAGATGCCGGATGCGCTCCGACCGGTGCCGGATGTGGCCGAGCACGCCAAACAGGATGAGCGCCAGGTCGAACGGGTCCGCCGTCGTGTCCCGCCGCAGGTCCTCGAGCGAGCCGGAGACGGTCTGGATGCGCGCTTCCGCGCCGGCCCGCTCCGCCCGTTGCCGCAGCAGCGAAAGCGCGGTCGTACAGGGGTCGTAGCCGACGAGGCTGGCCGGCGTGTGCACGGCGAGCGGCACGGCGTAACGCCCCGATCCACAACCGAAATCCAGCACCCGCCGCCGCTCGCCGCCGATCAGCCCTTCCACCAGGGCGAGAGTGGCACGGTTCGGTGCCGGATAGCGCCGCTCGTAGCCGCCGCTGCTGAAGTAGAGATCGTATCCGTCCATCGAGCTTTCGAGCGGTCGCGGTTGATGTCCGGCGACGGACCCGGCAGCGGCGGTCACGGGTCGCGCCGAACCTGATTGCCTCCGAGTGCCTGCACGCACCGAGTTTGGATGTGCAGTCGGATTTCCGCCAGTCTCACACAACCACACATCGACAACATGTCATCTTCGACCGCATACCGCCCATCACCCGGCGGCTGTCGCCACTGGTCGTGGGCGCCTCCCCACGTTCGACCGGCCGATCGCGTCGCCGTCCGTTCTCCGTCCTGCGTTCAGGGTTATAGGAAGTTCGAGGGTTTGCCGACCTTCTTGTTTGCATCCAGGGCCCGCAGGACCCCGGCGGGACATGGCATGATCAATCTGTGGCGGCCACGGATGATGGCACGGGCTCACGCGTATAACGGGCATGAGTGACGCGGATTTCGGACCGTTCGACGTGGAGCCCCATCTGGGGGTGCTGCGGCGCTATGCGCTGGTCCTGACCCGCAGTTCGGACGAGGCCGAGGATCTCGTTCAGGAAGCTCTGCTGCGCGCGATCGCCGGTGCTGCCAGCTGGCAGCCTGCGCGCGGACTGCGGCCCTGGCTCCTGTCGATCGTGCACAACACGCACGTGTCCCGGCAACGCCGGCGGCAGGTCGAGCAGGCGGCGAGGGGCGAGCTCGCGCAGGCCGAACCGGCGGTGTCGCCCGCGATCCAGCTCCAGCGCGTCGAGCTGGCGCAGACCATGGCGGCCCTGATGCGGCTGCCGGAAGACCAGCGCGAGGTGCTGGTCCTCGTGGCGATCGAGGGGCTCGCCTACAAGGACGCGGCCGAAATTCTCGATTTGCCCCTCGGGACACTGATGTCGCGGCTGGCGCGGGCACGCGAGGCCCTGCGCCGGGCGGTGGGGCAGGGCGACGGCCCCGGGCAGGAGCGCCCGAGCCTGCGCGTGGTGAGGTGAGCATGAGCGAGCGCGTGAGCGACGCCGAGCTGCAGGCGTTCATCGATGGGCAGCTCGACATGGCCGGCCGGATCGAGGTGGAGCGGCGGCTCCAGGCTGACCCGGAGGCGGCGGCCGCCGCGATCGAGGGGCTGCGTCTTCGCGACGAGCTCCGGCTGTTCCTGAGCGAGGATGGGGGATGGCCAACCCCGGCCGGCACCGTGGGCCGCGCGCGCGAGCTGTCGCGGCGGCTCCGTGCGCGGCGGAGCGGGCTGCGCCTGCGGGGTGCGGTGGCGGCCGCGCTGCTGATCGGCGCCGGCTGGTTCGCGCATGCCGAGCTCGGCCTGTTCGTCGACAGCGTCTCCGCATCGCAAGTCCCTGCCTATGCGACGCAGGCGGCGGTCTCGTTCGAGGCGCTTTCGGCGCACGAGGCGGATGCCCCCGCACCTTCCCGGCTGCTTGGCCCGGCCGCGCCCCGCACCGGCGGCGCCGTGCCCTTGCCGGAGCTCCTCGACGACCGGGCGACGCTCGTGGCGACCCAGGCGGTGAAGTGGGAGGGCGGCACCGGTCTGGCCGCGCTTTACCGGACGGGCGAGGGCAGGCTCGTCAGCCTGTTCGCCGCCGAGGCGCCCGCGTTCGACGTCGTCTGGCCCAGCGGCGCCTTGGTCGACGGCCATCCCACCGTGTTCTGGCAGAGCGGCCCCTACGCCTACGCCCTGAGCGGCGGCATGGCGGAGGCCGAGCTGCTCGACCTGGCCCAGCGTGCCGTGCCGCGGCCCTGGACGCTGTTCGTTCAACATCCGACCAACGAGGGAGTCCCCCATGGCTGAGCCGTTCGCCCGCCCCTATACGACCGCCCGGTGGGCGAGTCAGGCGGAGTTCGACGAGGGCCTGCGCAAGCACATGCTGCAGGTCTACAACTTCATGATGCTGGGCCTCGCGCTCACCGGCATCGTCGCCTATGTCGTCGGCACCACGCCGGCACTCTACATGCCGATCTTCGGCAGCCCGCTGAAGTGGGTGGTGATGCTGGCGCCGCTGGCGTTCGTGTTCTTCTTCAGCTTCCGCATCCAATCGATGTCGGCCGGCAGCGCGCAGCTGACGTTCTGGATCTTCTGTGCCGTCATGGGCCTGTCGATGGCCTCGATCTTCCTCGTGTTCACCGGGGCCAGCATCGCGCGGGTGTTCTTCATCACCGCGGCCATGTTCGGTGCGGCCAGCCTCTACGGCTACACGACCAAGGCCGACCTGACGAAGATGGGCTCGTTCCTGTTCATGGGCCTGATCGGGATCGTGATCGCGAGCCTGGTCAATCTGTTCATCGGCTCCTCGGCGATCCAGTTCGCGGTCTCGGTCATCGGCGTGATCGTGTTCACCGGCCTTGCCGCCTACGACACGCAGATGATCAAGGAGAATTACAGCGAGAACGCCGGCGTCGAGAGCAACACCAAGCTCGCCGTGTTCGGCGCCCTGTCGCTCTATCTGAGCTTCATCAACCTGTTCCAGATGCTGCTGCAGCTCTTCGGCGTCGCGCGCGAGGAATAGCCCGGCGCAGCTCGCCGAGTGACCGGCCCGGCCGCCTTCCTGCGGCCGGGCCCTTCTTTTTTTGCGGCGCTTCGCGCTTCGCGGCGAAGCGTGCCTCTTGCCTAGCGGAATGCCGTGAGGGAAAACGATCGGAACGCGCCGCCTGACGCGAGGTGCGAGGCGCGCCGTCTCGGCCCGGGGGAAGCACGCTGAGCAGCGAGCAGGCGTTCGTCCAGTTCAAGGACGTGCAGAAGACCTATGATGGCCAGACCCTCGTGGTCAAAAGCCTCGATCTGGACATTGCGCGCGGGGAATTCCTGACCATGCTCGGGCCGTCGGGCTCGGGCAAGACCACCTGCCTGATGATGCTGGCGGGCTTCGAATCGGCCACGCACGGCGAGATCTTCCTGGACGGCCAGCCGCTCAACAATGTCCCGCCCTATCGGCGCGACATCGGCATGGTGTTCCAGAACTACGCGCTGTTCCCGCACATGACCGTCGCCGAGAACCTCGCCTTCCCGCTGCGGGTGCGCAAGATCGCCACGGCGGAGATCGAGCAGCGGGTCAAACGCGCGCTGGACATGGTCCGGCTGGGCCAGTTCGCCAACCGGCGCCCCGCGCAGATGTCGGGCGGGCAGCAGCAGCGGGTGGCCCTGGCGCGCGCTCTGGTGTTCGAGCCGAAGCTCGTGCTGATGGACGAGCCCCTGGGGGCGCTCGACAAGCAGCTGCGCGAGAACATGCAGTACGAGATCAAGCACCTGCATGAGCGGCTCGGCTTGACCGTGGTCTACGTCACCCATGACCAGGGCGAGGCCCTGACCATGTCGGACCGGGTGGCGGTCTTCAACGAGGGCCGCATCCAGCAGCTGGCGGAGCCGGCCCAGCTCTACGAGAACCCGACCAGCTCCTTCGTCGCCCACTTCATCGGCGAGAACAACCGGCTGCTCGGCAAGGTCAACCGTGTCGACGGGGAGCGCTGCGAGGTCGAGGTCGGCGGCGCCCTGGTCCAGGCCACGGCGGTCAACATCGACGGTCCCGGCTCGGACACCACCCTGTCGCTGCGCCCGGAGCGCGTGGCCCTGGGCGAGGCCGTGAACGGCTATCCCAACTGTTTTCCGGGACGGATCGAGGAGCTGATCTATCTGGGCGACCATATCCGCACGCGGGTGAGCCTACTCGGGCACGACGACTTCGTCGTCAAGGTGCCCAACCGGGGCAAGCACGCGGTGCTGCGGCCGGGCGACGCCGTCACCGTCGCCTGGCTCGCGGAGGACTGTCGGGCGTTGGATCTGCAGCGCGCCTGACCACAACCGGCGGCCCGATGATCGCGCCGCGTCGAGAGGGATCGAAGCACAATGACAAGAACAGCTCGGCTTTGGTGCGGTGTCGCCCTCGCCGTGATGGCCGTAGCGACCGTGGCCCAGGCGGAGGCCCGCGACCTGACCGTGACCTCGTGGGGCGGCGCCTACCAGGATGCGCAGCGCAAGGTCTTCTTCGAACCGTTCACGCAGGAGACCGGGATCAAGCTGGTCGAGGACAGCTGGGACGGCGGCATCGGACCTTTGCGCGCCAAGACCGCCGGTGCTCCCACCTGGGATCTCGTCCAGGTCGAGGCCGATGAGCTGGTCCTGGGCTGCGACGAGGGCATTCTCGAGCCGATCGACTTCAGCAAGATCGGTGGCGAGGACGCGTTCCTGCCGCAGGCGGTGCACGAGTGCGGGGTCGGTGCCATCGTCTGGGGCACCGTGCTCGCTTACGACGGCGACAAGTTCAAGGAAGGCGGTCCCCAGACCTGGGCCGACTTCTTCGACACCCAGAAGTTCCCGGGCAAGCGTGCGCTGCGCAAGGGACCACGCCAGGGGCTCGAGTTCGCGCTGATGGCCGACGGCGTGCCGCTCGATCAGATCTACGCGACCCTCGGCACGCCCGAAGGCGTCGACCGGGCGTTCAAGAAGCTCGATTCGATCAAGGACGATCTGGTGTTCTGGGAAGCGGGCGCGCAGCCGCCGCAGCTCCTGGGCTCGGGTGAGGTGGTGATGACCTCCGCCTATAACGGGCGGATCACCGCGGCGAACCAGACCGATCACAGGAACTTCAAGATCGCCTGGCCGGCCGGGTTCGTCTACCAGATCGACAGCTGGGCCATTCCCGCCAACTCCGACAAGCAGGACGAGGCGATGACGCTCCTGGCCTATCTGACGGCTCCGGAGCACCAGAAGCTGCTGCCGCCCTACATCCCCTACGGCCCGACCAACAAGGAAGCCGCGGCCCAGGTCGACCCCGCGGTGATGCCGGACGTGCCGACGGCGCCCGAGAACCTGCCGCACGGCCTGTTCTACGGGCGCGACTTCTGGGTCGATAATGTCGAGGCCCTGAACGAGCGCTTCAACAGCTGGGCCGCGCAGCAGTGAGCGTTGCGGCCCGGCCGGAGCTCTTTCCCGGCGTGGGGGACGATGTCGTCGCCGACGGCAGAGCCCTGCGCCGCTCGCTCCGCCGGGCCGAACGTCGACGTCTGTTCGGCAATCTCGCACTCACCCTGCCGCTGCTGCTCTTTCTGCTGGTCTTCTTCCTGGCGCCGATCGTCAGCGTGCTGACGCGCAGCGTCGAGAATAGCCAGGTGAGCTCGGTCCTGCCCGAGACGGCGGCGGCCCTGCGCGCCTGGGACGGGCAGGGGATGCCCGACGAGAGCGTGATGGCGACCTTCGCCACCGAAGCTGCGGCGGCGCAGAAGGCCAAGACGCTGGCCGGCGTCGCCGCCCGGCTGAACACCGAGCACAGCGGCTGGCGCAGCGTGGTCATGGCCGCCGGGCGTGGCGCGGCGTCGCCGCCGGAAGGCACCTGGGCTCAGACCCTGGCCGGGATCAATCCCGCCTGGGGCGACCCGGCGATCTGGCAGGCGCTGCGACGCGCCTCGTCGCCCTACACGGATCTCTATCTTTTGGCGGCTGTCGACCTCGAGCGGCATTCGGACGGCCACATCGTCTCGGTGCCGCCCGATCAGGCGATCTACCGGACCGTGCTCGTGCGCACGCTGTGGATCAGCGGCATGGTCACGCTGGCCTGCCTCGTGCTCGGCTACCCGCTGGCCTACCGGCTGGCCACCCTGCCTGAGGGTACGGCCAACCTGCTGATGATCCTGGTTCTCCTGCCGTTCTGGACTTCGCTGCTCGTGCGCACGGCGAGCTGGATCGTGCTGCTGCAGCGGGAAGGGCCAATCAACGAGGCATTGGAGTGGCTCGGCCTGATCAGCGAGCCCCTCGCCCTGGTCTACAACCGCGCCGGCGTCTACATCGCCATGACCCACGTCCTGCTGCCGTTCATGGTCCTGCCGCTCTACAGCGTGATGCGCGGCATCCCGCCCAACTATGTCCGCGCCGCGCTGTCGCTGGGAGCGCGGCCGTCGACGGCCTTCCTCAAGGTCTATCTGCCGATGTCGATGCCGGGCGTCGCCGCCGGCTGCCTGCTCGTGTTCATCCTGGCCATCGGCTATTACATCACGCCGGCCCTGGTCGGTGGCCAGTCCGACCAGATGATCAGCTACTTCGTCGCCTTCTACACCCTGCAGACCGTGAACTGGGGCATGGCCGCGGCGTTGGGCAGCGTGCTGCTCGTCGGGACGGTCGTGCTCTACCTCATCTACGCCCGACTGGTCGGCATCGACCGGCTGCGGCTGGGCTGACCCGCATGGCCGCCGCCGTCTCCACCTTGCCGACCAGCCGAACTGGCCGCATCGTGCTCTGGATCGTGTCCGGTCTCGTGCTGGCTTTCCTGATCACGCCGCTGCTCGTGATCGTACCGCTCTCATTCAGCTCCGGCACAATGCTGACCCTGCCGCTGCCCGGCTGGTCGCTGCGCTGGTACGCAGAGGTCGTCAACTCGGAACCGTGGCAGAACTCGCTTCTGCACAGTCTGATCGTGGGTGCCATCGCCACCGTGCTGGCGACGGTGCTCGGCACCTTGGCCGCGCTCGGCCTGACCCGGGCCGACTTTCCCGGCAAGAGCCTGCTCATGGGCGTGCTGATCTCGCCCATGATCGTGCCGCTCGTGATCGTGGCCGCCGGCGCCTACTTCTTCCTGCTGCCGCTCGGGCTCACCAACAGCCTGCTCGGTCTCGCCCTGGTGCACGCCGCTCTCGGCGCTCCGTTCGTGCTGATCACGGTCTCGGCCACACTGGCCGGTCTCGACCCGTCCCTGCCACGCGCCGCGGCGAGCCTGGGCGCTCCGCCTGCGACCGTGTTCCGGAAGGTGATCCTGCCGCTGATCGCACCCGGCGTGATCTCGGGCGGGCTGTTCGCGTTCGTGACCTCGTTCGACGAGGTCGTGGTCGCCATGTTTCTGACTGGACCGCAGAACCGCACCCTGCCGCGCCAGATGTTCGACGGCCTGCGCGACAATATCAGCCCGGCGATCCTGGCGGTCGCCAGCCTGCTGATCGGCCTCGCCATTCTCCTTCTCCTCACTCTCGAGCTCATCCGTCGGCGCAATCTGCGCCTGCGCGGGATCGCCTGAGGCGCTTCGTTTTGGCGCACTGGGGACCATTCACGGCGGCCCTAGTTTCGGGAGCGACATAGCGCCGTACCGGTCCGAGGGAGATCCCGCCGCCCATGGACATCCTCGATCCGCTCGTCCTGGCCCGCATCCAGTTCGCCTTCACGGTCACCTTCCACTTCCTGTTCCCGGCCTTCACCATCGGCCTCGCGAGCTATCTGGCCGTGCTCGCGGCGCTGTGGCTGTGGACGCGCGACGCGGTCTACCACCAGCTCTATCGGTTCTGGCTGCGAATCTTCGCGATCGCCTTCGGCATGGGCGTCGTGTCGGGCATCGTGCTGAGCTACCAATTCGGCACGAACTGGAGCCGGTTCAGCGACATCACCGGCGGTGTCCTCGGCCCGCTCATGTCCTACGAGGTGCTGACCGCCTTCTTCCTCGAGGCGGGCTTCCTCGGGATCATGCTGTTCGGCGAGCAGCGCGTCGGCGAGAAGATCCATTTCTTCGCGACCTGCATGGTGGCGCTCGGCACCGCCCTCTCGGCGTTCTGGATCCTTTCGGCCAACAGCTGGATGCAGACGCCGACCGGCTACACCCTGGTCGACGGCAGGTTCGAGCCCGCCGACTGGTGGGCGATCGTGTTCAACCCCTCCTTTCCCTACCGCTTCGTCCATTCGGTCCTCGGCGCCTACCTGACCACCGCCTTCGCCGTGGGCGGGGTGGGAGCCTGGCATCTGCTGCGCGGCCACTGGGACCGCCCGAGCCGGCGGATGTTCTCCATGGCGATGTGGATGGCAGCCTTCGTGGCGCCGGTGCAGGCCTTCGTCGGCGACCTGCACGGGCTGAACACCCTGCACTACCAGCCCGCCAAGATCGCGGCGATGGAAGGGCATTTCGAGGCTTCGCAACGCGGTGCGCCGCTCTATCTGTTCGGGCTGCCGGACCTCGAGGCCGAGGAGACCAGGTATGCGATCGGGGTACCGAAGCTGGGCAGCCTGATCCTCGGCCATTCGTGGGACGCCGAGGTCAAGGGCCTGAAGGCGTTCCCGCGCGACGAATGGCCGAACGCGCCGGTGCTGTTCTGGACGTTCCGGCTGATGGTCGGGATCGGGCTGATCATGATCGCCATCGGCCTCATCTCCCTCGCCCTGCGCTGGCACGGCTCGCTGTACGACCGACGCTGGTTCCTGCACCTGTGCGTCCTGGCCTCGCCGCTCGGCTTTCTCGCCGTCACCTTCGGCTGGATCACGACCGAGCACGGCCGGCAGCCCTGGGTCGTTTACGGGTACCTGCGGACCGCGGACGCGGTCTCGCCGGTTCCGCTCGCCAGTGTCGCGATCTCCCTGGTCCTGTTCGTGCTCGTCTACTGCGTCGTGTTCGGGGTCGGCATCTACTATCTCCTGCGCCTGATGCGGACCGTGCCGACGGACGCGCCGCCGACCGCGCCCGAGCCGGGCGGGCACCGGCCGATCGCCGCGGCGGACGAGCCGCTGGAGGACAGGATGCGGCCTGCAGCGAGCCCGGCGGAGTAAGGGTGATGGAACTCGATCTGCCGCTCGTCTGGGCCGGAATCATCGCGATCGGCGTGATCATGTACGTGATCATGGACGGGTTCGATCTCGGGATCGGGATCCTCTTCCCGTTTGCCCGGTCGGACGGCGACCGTGACATCATGATGAACTCGGTCGCCCCGATCTGGGACGGCAACGAGACCTGGCTCGTCCTTGGCGGCACCTCGCTCTTCGCCGCCTTCCCGATCGCCTACGCCGTTCTCCTCCCGGCGTTCTACCTGCCGCTTCTCGTCATGCTTCTGGCGCTGGTGTTCCGCGGCGTCGCGTTCGAGTTCCGGTTCAAGAGCCGGCGCAACCGTCACTGGTGGGACCGTTCCTTCGCCATCGGCTCGATGGCCGCGACCTTCTCTCAGGGCGTGGTGCTGGGCGCGTTCATCCGTGGCGTCGAGGTGGCGGATCGTGCCTATGCCGGCTCGGCGCTGGCTTGGCTGACCCCGTTCAGCCTGTTCTGCGGGCTGGCGCTGATGGCCGGCTACGTCATGCTCGGCGCCGGCTGGCTGATCGGCAAGACCCAGGGCACGCTGCAGGACTGGGCCTATGCACGGATGCGGCAGGCGGGGCTGTACACTCTCGTGGCGGTCGCGATCGTCTCGATGTGGACGCCGCTCCTGCATCCCGAGATCGCGCAGCGCTGGTTCAGCTGGCCCAACATCGTCTATCTGGCGCCGGTGCCGCTGCTGGTGGCGCTCGTCGCCTGGCTGCTGCACCGCGCCCTGGAACGGCGCGCGCACTGGACACCGTTCCTGCTCACGCTCGCCCTCTTCCTGCTCTCCTATGCCGGTCTCGCGATCAGCCTGTTCCCCTATGTCATCCCGCCCGACATCACGATCTGGGACGCGGCCTCGCCGCGCTCGACGCAGCTGTTCCTGCTGGTCGGCACCGTAATCCTGCTGCCGATCATCCTGACCTACACGGCCTACAACTACTGGGTGTTTCGCGGTAAGGAGACCGGCGAGGGCGGGTACGGGCATTGAGAAGCCACCGGCTGGCGACGGCAGGTGCCGCCCTGCGCCCGCATCGCCCCCGCCCTGCCGGAAAGGCGGAATGTCGCGTGGATTTTGCTGTGGCATGAGCGTGGACACCGGCATCCGCCGGTGGCCCACCGCGACAGGTCCACAAGGCCATGCTCCATGTCCTGCTCCCCGCCGCCCTCGCCACTCTCGCGGGCGTCAGCATCGTCGTCCAACAGGCGCTCAACGCGAACCTGCGGGAGGCGCTGAGCTCGGCGGCCTGGTCCGGGTTCGTGAGCTACCTGGTCGGCCTGCTCTCCATGGCGGTGCTCGTCGTCGCCCTGCGTGAGCCGGTGCCCGCCCTGGGCATCGCCGCACGCATTCCCTGGTGGGCCTGGAGCGGCGGCATCTTCGGCGCGATCTTCATCGCTCTCGCCATCCTGCTTCTTCCCAAGCTCGGCGCCGCGACGTTCATCGCCCTGCTGGTCGCCGGCCAGATGACCGCCTCGGTGGCCTTCGACCATTTCGGCCTGCTCGGCCTCGCCCGGCGGCCCGTGGATCCCAGCCGCCTTCTCGGCGTGGCGCTCCTGGTCGCCGGCGTCGTCATGATCCGGCGCTAGAGAGCGGCTTTCACTGCGTCCGGTCGACCCGGGTGATCCGCCCCAGCGGAGCCGGTGCTATCTTGTCCGCGGAGCCGAAGTATTCCGCCAGCGCATTGACGTCGTAGGGGCCGGTAACCCGGTCGATACCTTCCTTGAGCACCGAGAAGCCGTCGCCGCCATCGGCCAGGAAGCTGTTGACGGTGACGCGATAGGCGGCATCGGGCTCGATCGGCTTGCCGTGGAGCCGCAGGCTCGCCGGGTCGACCCGCTCCCCGGGCGCCTTGCTGCCGTCCCAGCCGTAGGTGAAGCCGGCCGAGACGTGCAGGATGCGCGGCTTGGGCTGATCCAGCCACTGCTGCTCCAGCATGCGCTCGATCTGTGATCCGGTCAGCTCCATGGTCACCAGCGAGTTGCCAAACGGCTGCACCGCGAACAGATCGGCGTAGGTGACCACGCCATCGTTCCGGTAGGGCAGCTCGGTACGCACGCCGCCCGGGTTGGTGAAGGCGATCTCCGCACCGCTGGCGCTCTCCGCCCGGGTCACGGCGAGCTGCGCGTCGGCGATCACGTCGCCGAGCGTGGTCTCGCCGGCGGGCGTCTCCTCCTTGGTCAGCGCCGTCGTGAGACGGCCCACCACCCGATCGGCGAGCGGCTGAACGATCTTCCGGTAATGCTCGATGAGCGCGGTCTGCCGAGGATCTTTGGCAAGAGCCTCGGTGCGGACGACGATGTTCTCCGCCCTGGCGCTCGTCACGTCGCGGCTGGCGGGGTCGAGGGTCAGGTCGATCTCGGTCACCAGCGTGCCGAACTTGTCGCCGCTGGTGACCAGCCGGCCGTCGATCTCGCAGGTGTAGGCCTTGTGGGTGTGGCCGCTGATGACGAGGTCCACGGCCCGGTCGAGCTTGGGGACGATCTCGGTGATCGGCCCGGAGATGCCCGGGCACTCGTTCATGCCGCCGGTCGGAAAACCACCCTCGTGGATCAGCACCACGATCGCCTCGATGCCCTTCGCCTTCAGCTCCGGCACCAGCCCGTTGACCGTCTCGGCCTCGTCCTTGAAGGTCAGTCCGGCCACGCCCGAGGGCATCACGATGCCGGGCGTGCTCTTCAGGGTCAGGCCGATGAACGCGACCGGGATGCCGTCGAACTCCTCGATGAAATAGGCCGGCAGGACCGGCTTGCCGGTGGCCTCGTCGATGGTGCTGGCCGCGAGGTACTGGAAGCCGGCCCCCTCGAAGCGCTCGTCCTCCGCGCAATTGTCGTTGCCCGGCGGGCAGCCGCCATTCTGGAGACGCAGCAGCTCGGCGATCCCGTCGTCGAACTCGTGATTGCCGACCGCACTCGCCTCCAGGCCCATCAGCGACAGGCTCTCGACGGTCGGCTCGTCGTGCAGGATGCCCGACAGCAGCGGGCTGGCGCCGATCAGATCGCCCGCCGCCACGAAGATGGTGTTCGCCTGTCCGGCGCGGAGCTGGGCGATCAAGGTGGCCATCGCCTCGGAGCCGCCGGCCGGAACGGCGATCGTCTTGCCCGGGTCTGCCGGGTCGGGAACCTTGATGCCACCCGAGGGCGGCAGCAGGTTGCCGTGAAAGTCGTTGATCGCGAGGATGCGGACGGGGACGTCGTCCCGTTGCTGGGCCAAGGCGGGCGTGGCCAGGAAGGGCGGCAGGGCGAGAGCAAGCACCACACGGACAGGAAACGTCATCAGCACCCTCCGACGGAGACGACCGGCTCTGCCTGCTTAGCAGCTGGCCGGCGGCCGACAAGTTGAGCCGGCTGCCGGCGGTGGGTCGTCAGTCGCAGAAGCCGAGCTGCTCGTAGGTCTTGCCGCCGCCCGCCGTCTTCTTGCAGAGGGTGTTGAGCAGCGAGCCGATATTGCCTGCGCCGTAGCCGCCGTAATTGGCCTTGGGATAGCGCTTGTTCTGACGGAACTGCGAGGAGTAGTTGTCCTTGACAGCGTTCGGGTCGGACGAGCCCCAGGAGGTGACACCGATCACGGCCATGTTCGCTTCGCTGCCGGCGCCGGCTCCGCCCGAGTAGGTCGGATTGGCGGCCCGGAAATTGACCACCCACGGCCCGCCGCTCGATCCACCGGTGAAGTTGCTGCCCTGCCAGATCTGGCCGGCGCCCTTGATCGTGGTGAGGAAGGCCGGACCGTCCGTGCGCTGCATGCGCCCGCCACTGTCGAGCAGCTGCGGATAGCCGAGCGTGGTCACCGCGGCGACGGCGAGGTTGCCCGTCCTGCTCGAGGACCGGAACGAGTAGTTGTTCCAGGAATAGCCGAGCTTGCCGGTGACGTCGCCGATGAACTTGCCGGCGGCGTTCTTGGCCAGGGCGATCACCGCGAGGTCGTTGTCGCGGGCCGCACCCGAGCCGGCGTCGGTGCCGTTCGCCCAGCTGTCCGGCCGGGCGAGAGCCGCCCAGGCCCAGGTGCCGTAGGGCGCCCGTTGCGCGGCGGTCTTGCCGGGCGCGAAGTGCGCCGGGATGAACTGGAAGTTCGTGAACATCGCCGAGCCGGAGCCGAAGTCCTGCACGCAGTGAGCGCCCGTGACGATCACGCTGCGCAGGATGACGCTGGCCGTGCAGTAGCCGGCGGAGAAGACGAGCTTACCGACCGCGCGGTAGGGGTAGGTCGCGGCGAGATAGTTCGGATTCTTGGCCGCGGTAGTCGTCGCTCCGGCGGCCACCCGGGTCGAGGTGAACGGGATGCCGAACGAGCCGAAGGCCCGGGCCGTGCCGCCGTCGGTGGCGAGCGCGCCGCCCCGCACACCGCTGGTGAGGATGGCGGAGCGCGGCTCGGCCTCGGTGCCGGAGGTGGCCGGTGGGGACAGCGGGTTCTCACGCCCCCGCACGCCGCTCACGTCGCCGAAGGACGAGGACTGGCCGGGATTGACCACCACCTGATCCGCGGCGAGGACCGACGATACGCCCGCGGCGGAAAGTAGAAGCCCTGTGGCTGCCAGCTTTCTGGCCATACCCATCATCACGGCGTTTCCTCTCTAGAGACGGCGAGTCTGCCACCGACGCGTTCATCTAGCCCGACATTCCCAAGAACGGAAGGAATGCGGCAGTTCGCGCAGCCTCGTCGGACGTCTCAGTAGACGTCCTGACCGCCGTTGACGGGGATCTCGGCACCCGTGATGTAGGATGCCTCCTCGCTGCAGAGATAGAAGATCGCGGCCGCGACCTCCTTGGGCGAGCCGAGCCGCCTGAGCGGGATCCGCTCGACGATCGCCTCCGTACCCGGCGAGAGGATCGCCGTGTTGATCTCGCCCGGGCAGACCGCGTTGGCGCGGATGCCGAGATGGGCGAGGTCCGCCGCGAGCTCGCGGGTGAGTGCGGTCAGCGCCGCCTTCGAGGTGCTGTAGGCGCTGCCGGCGAAGGGATGGACGCGGCTGCCGGCGATCGAGGTGATGTTGACGATCGAGCCGCTGGTCTCGGCGAGCAGCGGGGCGCAGGCGCGGCTGAAGTAGACCGGTGCGAAGAAGTTGATGGCGAAGGTGTGTTCCCAGACGTCGAGCTCACCGTCGAGACAACCGAGCCGGCTGCCGCTCTCGCCCTTCGGCGAGTATCCGGCATTGTTGACCAGCGCGTGCAGGGGCTCGCCGCCCAGGATGTTGTGCAGCCGCTGCACCGTGCCGGGCAGCGCATGCGTCTGGGCCAGGTCGACCGTGATGTGCTCGTGCCGCTCGCCGCGCGGGCATTGCGGCGGCACCTCGTCGCGCGAGCAGGTGACGGCACGCCAGCCGCGCTCGACGAAATAGGTCGCCGTGGCATGGCCAATGCCACGGCTGGCACCCGTGATGAAGACGTTCCTGCGCTCGCTCATGCTGGGCTCCGGCGGCCGACGCGGCGGAACCTAGCACAACCCGTGCGCGGATCACGCGCTCGTTTCGGGACGGTAGTTACCAAAGCTCCAAACATGACCCTCGGGATCGCGGCAGCTGTACTCGCGCGAGCCGTAGGGCGTGTTCTCGGGCGGGCGGAACACGTCGGCACCCGCGGCGGCGGCGCGAGCATGATGCGCGTCGACCTCTGCCACCCAGACATAGAGCGATTGGCTGACCTCGCCGATCTCATGCGGGCTGCGTGCCCCATAGGCATCGGGCTTGGTCGAGCCGAGCATGATCACGCCGCCGTCCAGCGCGAGCTCGGCATGGGCGACGCTGCCATCGGCGCCGGCGTGGACTGCGAGCGGGCGGAAGCCGAAAGCATGTTCGAGCCACGCGATCGCTGCCTGCGCATCGCGATATCGCAGCGCTGGAAAGATGCTCTGGGCCATGGTGCGGGACGCTCCTCGAAGGTTCCGGACACGTGAGCGGGTCCGTCGAGACGGATGTTGGACGGATGCACCGGAGATGCCTGCGCGTCATGTGTGCTCGGTCAGGGCGCCAGGCGCTCGATCTGCCAGCCCGTCCCGGCGCGGCGATAGCGCAGCCGGTCGTGCAGCCGGCTGGGCCGGCCCTGCCAGAACTCGAACTCGTTCGGCCGCACGCGATAGCCGCTCCAGTGCTGCGGCCGCGGCACGTCCTCGGGATAGCGCGCCGTCAGTTCCTCGACATGCGCCTCCAGCGCCTCTCGCCCGGCGATGACCCGGCTCTGGGGCGAGACCAGGGCACCGATGCGGCTGCCGTGCGGACGACTCGAGAAGTAGGTATCCGCCTCGGCTGGCGTCACCGGCTCGACGGTACCCTCGATCCGCACCTGACGGTGGAGCCGGTCCCACCAGAACAGGAGCGAGGCGTGCGGGTTCGTCGCGAGCTCGTTCGCCTTGCGACTTTCGAGGTTGGTGTAGAAGACGAAGCCTTCGGCATCGAAGCCCTTGAGCAGGACCATGCGGGTCGAAGGCTGGCCGTCCGCCCGCACGGTCGAGAGCGCCATCGCATTGGGCTCGTAGATCTCGCCCGCCAGGGCGGCCTCGAACCAGCGGGCGAACTGGGTCACGGGATCGGCCGCGGCCTCGCTCTCGAGGAGGATGGCGCGGTCGTAGTTGCGGCGCAGCTCGGCCGGGGACTGGGACATGACGCCTCCGCAGGAATCGCTGGCACGTCATGGCCCGCTAGGCCCGTGCTGTCGAGGCGGAGCCTTGCGGAAAGCGCGATCGCGGGCTTTGAAGGAGCCATGCAGGACGGCATCCTCTCGATCCAGTCGGCCGTGGCCTATGGCCATGTCGGCAACAGCGCGGCCGTGTTTCCGCTGCAGCGCCTCGGCTTCGAGGTCTGGCCGGTCAGCACGGTCCTGTTCAGCAACCATACCGGCTACGGCGCCTGGCGCGGCAAGGTGGTGCCGCTCGACTGGGTCGAGGAGATCGTCGAGGGCATTGCCGAGCGCGGCGCCATCCCGCGCACGCGGGCGGTGCTGTCGGGCTATCTCGGCGACCCCGGTCTCGGCGAGACCGTGCTGCGCACGGTGGCACGAGTGCGCGCGGCACGGCCCGACATGCTCTATGCCTGCGATCCGGTCATGGGCGACGAGGGCCGCGGCTTCTTCGTCCGGCCCGGCATCCCCGAGTTCTTCCGCGATCATGCCCTGCCTGCGGCGGACATCGTGACGCCGAACCAGTTCGAGCTCGCCTGGCTCGCCGGCCGCCCGATCGCCAGCCTGGAGGATGCGCTCGCCGCCGCGACGGCGGTCCGCACCCGCGGCCCGCGTCTCGTGGTCTGCACCAGCCTGCATCTCGGCGACGCCCGGGAGCTGGCGGTTCTGGCGCAGGACGGGCTGGGCAGCTGGCTGTGTCGCACGCCCAACCTGCCGATCTCGCTCAACGGCACAGGCGACGCATTCGCGGCCCTGTTCCTCGGCGCATGGCTGCGTACCGGTGCCGTGGATGCCACATTGGAGCATGCCGTCGCCGCGATGTTCGCCCTGGTCGAGGCCACCTTGCAGGCCGGATCGCGCGAGCTCGAGCTCGTCGCGGCTCAAGACCGCCTCGTCGCACCGGCCAGACGCTTCCCGGCCGTGCGGGTAGGCTGAACCATCCGCTCACGGCCATCCTGATCGATGCCGAAGCCGCAGTACGCTGTCTCGCCCGAAATCCGGCTCCGACGAGCTGAGAGAGGCCATCGAGCGCACCATCTGCAACAGTAGTGTCTCGCCGAGACCATCCAGAGCTCGCGGAGCGTTCTCCTCTTCGGCAGCGGGACCGGCTCGAAGCCTCCGGGCCGGCTGTTCGAGCGCCTCGTCGTGCCCAGATCGCAGGGGCGGGGCTTCGGGCTGGCGATGTGCCGCTCGATCGTCGAGGCCCATGGCGGCAGATTGTGCGCCGCGCCGAACTCCCCGGACGGAAGCATCTTCGGCTTCAGCATTGCCCGGGAAGTGCACGTCAGGGTAGCATCGGCGCGCCTCGGACGATCACTTCGGTTGTTCGGTCTTGTGGCAAGTGGCAGCATGCCGCGGGTGAGACAGAGCCCGGGAGGCGTGAGATGAAGGTCCTGATGGCGACTGGAGTCCTCTTCGTCGCAGCGGTATCCGCCGCGACCGCGCAGTCACTGCCCGATCTCAAGGGCACCTGGTCCGGCCCGTTCAAAACTGCCATTTTCGGGCACAATCCGCACCATCCCGGGACGGGCACCATCGGCGACGCCCCTCGAATCCGCGAGATCGACTTTTCCCTGGACATTCAGGGTCAGGACGGGCCGCTTCTCTGGGGCCACTCCTGGTCGAACCCTGAAACGAAGGAGCCGTTCGCCATGTCGGTGACGGCGGATGGCAAGACGATCATCGGCGCCGATGGCGATGGCTCGCTGAGTGCCAGCATCACCACGCCCGATCAACTGGATCTCTGCTACACCCACACCGCGCTCTCTCCATCGCAGTCGATCGTGGCGAGCTGCGGTGTCCTCAAGCGAACGAAGTAAGCGCTCGGCTGGGCTGGTCGAGCTCAACGGCGCGGCACCGACGCCAGGCTCAGCGCCAGGGCGGCCA
>JBFWWD010000093.1:0-19784 GCA_050246385.1 Geminicoccaceae bacterium | reverse complement strand
CTGGAACGGCAAGAGCTGGGGGATGATCTCGGTCGGCAGCAACCTGCACATGTGGTTCACGATCGGCCGGCCGCGGGCGATGGGCTTCAACGAGGCGCGGATCGCGACCTCGAGCGACAACGGCAAGTCCTGGAAGAAGGCCGGCTGGGCGTTCACCCCGGCCGACAGGTTCCTGATGCCGAGCTTCATGCAGGTCGGCAAGAACTACACCTCCAGCGACCTGCCGGGCGAGATCATGAACCATGTCTACAGCTACCACACCCGCTACGTGAAGCACCCCGGCTACGTCCAGTCGCCCGGCCGGGTCGAGCTGGTGCGGGTGCCGAAGGGCCAGGTGGGGACGCGCGCGGCCTACGAGTTCTTCGCCGGGCTGAACGGCGCCGGCCAGCCGATCTGGACCAAGGACCTCAACCAGCGCCAGCCGGTGCTGGAGAAGCCCTATCTCCTGGACGCGCCGCCGACCGTGTCCTGGAACCCGCATCTCAAGCGGTTCATCATGGTGATGGGCCACGTGACCAGCACCAGCACCGCCAACATCGGCGTCGGCTTCTACGAGGCCGAGCAGCCCTGGGGGCCGTGGTACAGGATCAAGGAGCAGGCCGGCTTCGCGCAGGGCACCATCTTCTTCTACCAGCTGCCGACCAAGTGGATGAACCCCGACCTCAGCGCCTGGATGGCGTTCACCGGCCCGGACAAGGAGGGCGGCGAGGAATGGGACGCGCTGGACGTGGTGAACATCAAGTTCGTCAAGGCCGGCGGCGGCGACCCGGCGCCGACCGCGGTCGCCGACAGCGCCACCACCGAGCCGGGCGCGGCGGTCAAGATCCCGGTCCTCGCCAACGACACCGGCAGCGGCCTGACCGTCGCCAGCATCACCACCCCGGCCAACGGCACCAAGAAGAAGAACGGCGACCAGACCATCACCTACACCCCCAAGGCCGGCTACACCGGCACCGACAGCTTCCGCTACACGGCCAAGGACAGCTCGGGGCGGACGGCCTCGGCGGCGGTCAGCGTGACGGTGAGCCGGACCGGGCCCGATCCGACGATCAAGATCCTCGAAGCGATTTATGGCACCACGAAGACATGCGATCCGACGCCCAGACTCCGGCAGCTTTGCGATGGCAAGACTTCGTGCTCGGTCCTTGTGGGTAGCAGCCTATGCGGCGATCCGGATTATGGAAAGACAAAGACCCTCGCCGTAAACTACTCCTGCGGTTCCATCGAAAAAAATGCAACACAGATCGATCATTACATACTATATCTCGCCTGTAGTTAAAGTGAGTTCAACTCCGATCGGTGGCTGCAGGCTGAAAGAGTGTATACACGTTGATTGACGCAGCGCTTGTTATCCCTCGCTCTCAGGAGTTGAGATATGCTGCCACTGCGGCAGTTTCGATCGCCGACGGCGAATGCGACTTCGCCGTCCGCTCCGTTGGAAAGCGGTGGCGTCCGCGTGGCGCAGGTCTCCCGGAATAGGGACTTCGCTCCATAGGAAGGCCGCTTCAGCCCTATGCTCGGGTTCGCCTGTGCATGGCGACAATTCGTTCGTGTATTTTTCCTCGTGCCGATCCGGTGCCTCGAGTTCGGACGTGCACGGTGGGACATCGTTCCCGTGAGTCTGCCCGTGCGCACCCACCGCGTCGGGTTCGTGCGTGTCATTTTCAACCAGCGTTGTCTTTGGTGTGGTCTTGAGCAGAGGCACGCCCCACATCCGCTCCCATGCGCTGGGGGTGTGGGTGCCGCCGAATTCGCATGGGAGCGCGCCCGAGCAGTCCGGCTCGGGGTCGACCTGCGTCGGCGATCCATCACCGTCCAAGATCGGCAGACCGTCCTGGCTGGCTGGCACGCCGCTACCGGCCTGAGCCCAATCCAGCTCGGGTGCGGTCCGGCCGAGCCCGACACGGGAAGCGGCAGCCTCAAGCAAGTTTGGTGGACTTGGGAATCCTGTTGACTCAATAGCTTGCGTCGGTTCGTTTCGTAGCGGTGGGTTCGACAGCAGACCGCTGGAATTACGCTCATCCTCACTGTCGACGACCTCCGACGCCGAAGCGGCTACGACCGCGACGGTCGGCGCAGGCGCCTCGACGGGTGCCGGTGGCGCGGCAGGCGCCGACGCCTGCGCAGCCAATGGCCCGGGGCTCCAGACGTCCTCGAGCAGCCGGCCGTCGGGCGAGCGGACGGTGCCGTCGGCATAGACCAGGAGCGGCACGTCGCCCGGGAAGGCGCGGTCCTGGAAGAAGCGCCAGGCGATCGGCCAGACCTGCGGGACGGGGCGGAGCTCGAGAAAGCCCGGCGGGATCGCGCCGGCCCGCTCGCCGCCCCAGGCCACGGCGGCGGTGCGGGCGGGATCGGCGGGCGCGGCCGCCGTCTCGGGCCGCCCGGGTTCGCCCGTGCCGCCGGCATCGCCCTCGGCCGCGAGCGGATGCGAGCGCAGCTCCTGCAGCGCGCGCAGGCAGCGGAACAGCTCGCGCTGGACGCTGCCGCGGTAGCGCATCGCCAGGCGCAGACGCTCGGGATCCGGGTCGGTGGCGGCGGCGAAGGCGCGCGCCTCCATCCGCTCGGCCCGGCCGGTGTGCCACATGGCGGCGGTGAGCCGCGCCACCAGAAAGCCCTCCAGGGTGCCGCACGGCGCCAGCTCGGCATCAAGGCTGTCCGCGAGGGCCATGAAGCCCGCCTCGTCGTCCCGGTCGAGGACCAGATGGACCTTGGCGGTGAGACCGTGGCGCAGCGCGTTGCGCGAGGACCGGGCCTTGCCGCGCTCGCTCACCGGGCCACGGGAGCGGGCGCCGTTGCGCCGCGCGCGCTCGGCGCGGCGGGCGGCGGGATCGGTCGGGGGTGGGTCGGCCATGGGCAGATCCGGCTCGTGCAGGTTCATAGGACCATTAGCATAGATGTGCGTCACCGATCCAGCCGGTTCGCACGGAGGTTCGGCTGACTTGCCGAAAATACCGGCAAATTCCTCGCCTTCGCCTGCCTCGCTCTCGGCCGGCAAATAGGAATTTTCCCTTGAACAGCGGAGGCGATCAGGATAACGATCGCTGTCATATCAACCATCGCGCGAGAGTGCGGTCATGCCGGTGCAGGTGGAGCAGCTCGGGCGGGCGATCACGGCCGAGACCGAGCATCAGTTCACGCTGTGGACGCTGGCCACGCCCGACCCGCTCGAGCGGGTGCTGGAGCCGGGCTATTTCGCACGCTGCTTCAGCCGGTTCCGGCTGGGCGATCTGTTGATCTGCGCCACCAGCCAACCGCCGCCGCGAGCCGCGTCCCGCCCCGAGCCGGGCAGCCGGCGCCGCACCGTGCTGATGGTGACGCGGCACGAGCCGGGTGCGGTCGAGGTGCGCATGGTGGAGGATTGGGGCGCGCCGATGCAGGCGGTGCGCGACGAGCCTGTGGCCGGCAAGCCGAGGCGGCGCCGGCCGAGCCTCGCCGAACTGGCCGGGATCGGCCAATGGCGGCGGCCGGCGCGCGGCATCCGGCGCCAGGCGGCCCGGCCATGATCGGCCGGCTGCTGCGCAGAAGGCGGCGAGCCACGCCGGAGGATCGCCTCGACGCGCTGGAGGCGGCGATCGACGTCAAGCTGCAGGCCCTGCTGGTGACCGCGACGCAGGCGATCGCGGAGACGGTGCGGGCGGAGCTTGCCCGCGCACGGGAACAGGCCGGGGCGACCCAGGCGGCCTCCCGTGGCCGGCCGCCGGCGCGCTCGCTGCTGGATGTGGAGCATGAGGGCGCCGAGCGGCGGCGCGCACTGGCGATGCTGACGGCGCCGGGAACAACGGCAAGGACGGAGCGAAAGGCATGAGCTGGATCAAGGGAACGCTGCAGGAGCTGGCCAATCCGGGCTCGGAGTTCGCCTGGGCGACGTTCGTATTCGCCGGCAACGACCCGCTCGAGCAGGCGCTGGCGCCGGGCTACTTCGCCACCTGGGGCCCGCGGCTGCGCGAGGGCGACCTGATCCTGTGGGGCTGCAACCCGGACCGGACCGGCAAGACGCAGATGGGCGGGCCGGTCGCGATCCGGCGGGCGCTGCTGATGGTGGTCGAGGCGCACCCGATGCGGCCGGTGGTCCGGTTGGTGCAGGATTGGGGGCATCCTGCGTCAGGCAGATCTTGAGGCATCGCATTCTGCAATCCAGAGAGGTGTGCCCTTGATGGCACATTCTTGCTTCGGGCACCTGGGCATCGGGGGGCGAAGGGAGATGCCCGGACCGCGAGCATTGCAGCGATCGTCGGGATTGTGGTCACCAACGACGCGTACGGCGAGTTGACAGCGCCCGCGGCAGTTTGCACCCTGAGTAGGTTGGTAGATCGAATGAGCACAAGATGTGCGCAGGCGGTGACGCTCGCCGATCCACAGCTCTAGGCACGGAGATACGACAAGGCATGCAGTACGCTATTCCATCACTCCGCGCTCTCTATAGCAAGTCGTATGACAATCGCATGAGAGAGTGGCGACGCATCGGTAGCGTTGAGAAAGCCGAAAATATAGTTAAACTATTCGCCAAATGTAATATACGCACGCCTGTTGCATCGGCACTGGAGGTTGGGTGCGGCACTGGCGATGTCTTAGCGCAGCTCTCTCAACGCAATATGGCGATGCAATACACCGGAATTGAGATTTCCGACGAACGCATCAATGGTACAGCCGTCTGCGCCAAGAGCCAATGCATAGATCTGCGTTCATACGATGGTCAGATTATACCGTTTCCAGATAACTCTTTTGAGTTCGTTTATGCAACGCACGTTCTTGAACATGTGACGAACCAACGTGGTTTTCTGCATGAATTGCGGAGAGTATCTAGCGGGCTTATCTATGTTGAAGTGCCATGTGAACTAACCTTTCGAACCTCGCAAGCTCTCCTGCAGAAAACACTTAATATTGGACACATTAACAGCTATACTTCCGAGTCATTTGCGCTGACGCTTGCTACAGCAGGCTTGCGCATAATAAACATATGCATATTCGATCGAAGTTTTGCAGCTTATAGGTTCACCTCAAGTTGGCCTGCTGCAGTTTTGAAGCTCATGATACGTCGCTCCCTCTTAAGGATCAGTCATTCTCTGGCGCCGAAGTTATTGACCTATCACTGCGGGGCCCTCTGTGAGCGCACTGAAAAGTTGGACATATCATAATTTTGTAACTACCAAATAGCCGTGGGTCCCTGATAGTCTCTTAGCTGTAGCGTGGGCGCTGCAAATGAGCCAACACCAAGCCGTCTGGTTCGAAGCGGCGTTTCAACCCCCCGCGCTGCTGGATGGTACCTCTGACGTCGATCGGAACGGCTCGATGATCTCTGCGCACTAGGTGAGATGGAGCAACCCAAGGACGGAGACAAAGGCATGAGCTGGCTTCAGGGATCACTGCAGGAATTGGGAGTTCCGGTTCGGAACTCACTAGGACGATGTTCGCGTTCGCCGGCAACGACCCGCTCGAGACAGGGCTGCAGCCGGGCTACCTCGCGACCTGGGGCCGTAAGCTGCGCGAGGAGACCTGATCCTGTGGGACTGCAACCCGGACGGGAACGGCAAAATGAGGATGGGTACCGAGGTCGCGATCCGGCGGGCGCTGCTGACGGTGGTCGAGGCCCCATCCGACACAGCCAGCGGTCAGACTGGTGCAGGACTGGGCAGTTTGCAGGGTGAAAACGCTGCAGAGGATCACGCGAGAGTCCGCGAGGGCCGTCGCTCAGTGCAGCTCGCAGGTCACAACGCATCGATCCGGGACAAGTGGGCTGGCACTCTGCGTACCATTGTCACACGCGCGCGGCTGTAGTGAACCCAGCATTTGGCGTGCAATCCGAAATAGAAGCGGCTAACGCTGATATCGGCGTAGGTTGGTGGCCTTGGCCAGCTTCACATGCGAGGCTTCGGCATGAGGATTGACGTCGCTCCTTCCTGCCCAACGCGCCGATCGAGATTCAGAAGTTACCAGCACCGCAGGGCTATCCGATGGCGCACGCCAAGCTAAGGCATCGACTGCACCGCTTCCTGGCACCCGCCCGCATCGTCAAGGACTACTATAGCTACTGGCAGGCCACCCGGTGCGGAACATTCTCGCAGTATGGCGAGGATCGACTGATCCTCGCAAAGTACAGTAGGCCAGGCTTTTATGTCGATGTCGGTGCGAGTCACCCCTATCGGCTCAGCAATACTTTCCCATTCTATCTCAGCGGCTGGACCGGCATCACCATTGAGCCTATCCGCGTCCTGGCGCGGTCACATAGAAGATGGAGGCCGCGGGACGTCCAGATCAATGCCGGCGTCGGCACAGCCGACGCTCAGGCTACATTCTACGAGCTATTTCCCCATGTGCTATCGACATTCGATAGCAAGGTGGCGCACAGATATGTGCAGGAAGGGCAGGCCGTTCTGGTCGACGAGTATGACGTCCCGGTGAAGCCGCTGAACGACCTCCTTACGAACAAGGCTCCCGCAAGGTTCGATCTACTCTCGATCGACGTCGAGGGCCGGGAGCTGGATGTTCTGAGAAGTCTGGATTTCGGGTCCTTTCGGCCGACATGAGTCATCCTGGAAACATTGCTCGCAGTTGGTGAGAATCCGGAACATGCGGAGCTGTCAGGTCTGATGCAGGCGAACGGCTATGTTCTCGAGCGCCGCGTCGGCGCCAACGAGATCTATCTAGACGGGGGAGCGAGGTAGATCGTTCCAGGCCGGACGCGGCATCACCGCATGCGCATCCTGCAGGTCCATAACGTCTACCAGCAGGCCGGCGGCGAAGACGCCGTGGTCGCCGCCGAACGGCGCATTCTGACCGAGGCCGGGCACGAGGTCGTGTCCTACACCGTCTCGAACGAGGCGATCGTCTCCGTAGTGGACCGGCTGCGGACTGCATGGAATGTGGCCTGGAGCGCGGAGCAGCACGCGGCCGTCACGCGGACGTTGGCCGACGCCCAGCCAGACATGGTACATGTTCACAATACCTTTCCAACGATCACGCCGGCGGTGTTCGATGCTTGTCGCCGAGTTGGTGTTCCGGTTGTCACGACTCTGCACAACTATCGTTTCGTCTGCGCCGCCGCGACGCTGATGCGGAACAACCGGACTTGCGAGCTCTGCCTACAACGCTCACCCTACTGGGGGGCGGTTTATGGCTGCTACAGGGGCTCGCGGCTCGGCTCGCTAGCAGTGGCTTATGGGATCGTCCACCATCGGCGAGCGGGGACCTGGCGCCACAAAGTCGACCGATTTATCGTGCTGACCGAGTTCCAGAAGCAGAAGATGACTGGCGCTGGCCTGCCGGCCGGATGCATCGCGGTCAAGCCCAACTTTCTCGCCGATCCACCACCAGCTCCGCCTCTGGATGCTCCGCGCCACGGGGCGTTGTTCGTCGGCAGGCTTTCCCCCGAGAAAGGAGTGAATCTGCTGTTGGAGGCATGGCGAGAGATCGACTATCCGCTGCGTGTCGTTGGCGACGGACCGCTGGAACAGGAGCTGCGTACGCAGGCACCCGCGCAAGTGGAGTTCCTAGGAGCGCGGCCGCGCCGCGATGTGCTCGCAGCCATGCGCCAAGCCGCATTTCTAGTGATGCCTTCGCTTTGGTATGAGGGCCTTCCGATGACTCTGGTCGAGGCTTATGCCAGCGACCTGCCGGTGGTGACCTCACGGCTGGGTGCTCTCGCCGAGCTGGTCGAGGACGGCGTTACCGGCCACACCTTCCCGCCAAGCGACGCCGCAGGCCTGCGGCACGCCGTCAGGACGGCGATCGAGCGACCGGTGCCGCGCGGCGGCTGCCGGCGCGCGTTCGACGAGCGCTACGCGCCCGCTGCCAACCTCGCCATGCTCGAGGCAATCTACGCGGCGGCCGCAGGCGAGCGATGCGGTGCGCCAGCGAGGATCAGGCCGAACTCGCGGCCGGTCTCCGACGCCCAGAACACGCGGTAGCCGACGGCGCGGAGGTCGGCGATCGCGGCCTCGGTCATCGCTACCGTGAAGCCGTACATGCGGTGGTGAAACTCGACGAGCAACTGTTGTGGGCGCGGGCCGTGGGCGACGATGTCGCGGCACACGCCGTACTCGGCGCCCTCGATATCCATCTTGAGCAGGTCGCAGGCATTGGTCCGCAGGTCCGAGAGTAGCCTCGACAGGCGACGGACCGGGATCCCGACAGTCCGCCCCGCCGATGCGGCGCCAGCGTTGCTGACGTGGAACGAGGCATGGCCGGCCTGCGCAGGCTGCTCGACCGTCAGCTCCCCGTCGCGGTCGGCAAGGCCGATGGCGTGCGTAGACAGCAGCGCCGGAAGGGACTGCCCGGCGAGCCAGGCAAGACTGGCCGGCGTGGGATCGTAGGCTTGCACGCGGCACCCGAACCGATCTATCAGGCCGAGATCGAAAGACAGATCCGTCCCAATGCCCACGGACAGGACGACGCTGTCGGCACCGAGACACTCAGGAACGACGCACCAGCCGCCATAGTTGGAACCGAGGCGCAGCGTGGGAAGTCGGACGTCGATGGCGACCTTGGGATCGAAGCCGAGCAAGCCGCGTACGGCCGGCCTCAGGCGGGCACGTATCATGGCGATCTCCGGCGGCGCCACGTCTGGCATCTGGGTCATGCGTGTCCTTTCCGCGTGCCTCGGTGGCCTGCGCCGCCGAAGCGAAGCGTACACTCAAGGACGAATATACCAGCGAGTTCGCGCACCCAAGCGCACAGTTCGTTCTCCGGCAGTGAAGCGTGGCCCGCCCGAGACGGTCCGAGGGAACGGACAATCGCCGCGCGCACTGGGGAGGATTCCATCGAGCAGGTGCTCACGGCCCGCCTGGACGAAAGCAGGCCGGCGGGAACTCTCGGCGAAGCTCGGCAGCGGAGACGGCGTCCACCTTGTTGTCGACGACGAGCTGGTGTGCCTTGGCCTCGGGGGCGATCACGGCCACGGTAACGTGGTCGACGCTGTTGCCCTGAAGGACATTGCGCTGGGGCAGGCCGGCCTCATCCTCGATCGCGCCGGGTAGGGTTGGATAGCGGCTGGCGTAGGGCTCGACGTTCCAGGGCACGGCGCGGAGCCGGGCTTTCATGTCCCAACCGGACGGCAGCGGTCCGAACAGCTTGTCCTTGGCCCAACCCAGGCCGCGCGCGTCGAGCACGATCGGCTCATCTACGGCGGCGATCAGATTGCGCAGGATTAGATTGTCGGAGCCGCCGCCGATCAGCATGGCGCGGGTGACGTCGTAGAAACGGTTGCCTACGACGGCGATCCCGCTCGCCGTGTCGTCGAGGTAGATGCCGTTGACGCCACCCGGCCAAGTGGAGCGCACGGCGCAGACGGTGTTGCCGGCCACCAGCGAGCCTCGGCCGGACCAGTCGCGACCGGTGTAGATCACGCCGGCGTCGCCAAGCTCACCGAGCAGATGGTGGAACAGGTTGCCAGTGACGCGATGGTCATTGCCGTCGAAGATCACGCCGCCACCGGTGGCGTCGCGCATCTCGTTGCCTCTGACCTCGTTGCCGACCCCAGCGAGACGCACCGCGGCGGCCGAGGTCTGCCAGAGGCCATAGCGCTCGAAAGTCGAGTTTCGCACAAAATGCCCGCCCGGGGTCAGGGTCCGGCGGTCGCCACCGTCCAGCACCACCGCCTCCTCGCCGATGTCGGCGAAACTGCAGCGCTCGACGCCATTGCCCCGGCCGCCGCGGATGACAACGCCGTGCACGCTCGCGCCCGATATTCGGCAATCCTGCAGCACGACATCGGTCGAGTCTTCGATCAGGACGGCGATGCCACGCACCGCGTGGAGGTCAAGGCCGACTAGGCGCAGATGGCTCGCACCCTTGATGTGGATCAGAGTCGGCCGCCAGGAGAGCTCAACGTCGCCCTCGCGCAGCGACTCCGGCGGCCAGAAGTAGATCGCGCCGGCCGCGGCATCGAGCACCCACTCGCCCGGCCGGTCCAGCAGCGCCAAGTGGTTCTCCAGCCGCACGCGCTGGCCGGCTTTCAAGCCGTAGGGGGAGCCGGGTGCGCCCAGTTCGAACAGGCCGCGGCCGCGGTCGAGGAGCCGCACGGGGCGAAACGATCCTGCCCAGTCGTAGTACCAGTAGCCGAACGCCCAGAGCTCGGCGCCGGTCTCCAGGCCGGCGGGGAGAGAACCAGGATCGACCGTGAATCGGACGCCTTGTGGGCCGTCCGGCACGGCCGCGACGGTGGCGAAACCATCGTTTGGCCAGCGCGCTAGAGGCACGCGGTGGCCACGAAAGAAGAGTTCCGGCGAGCCCTCGCTTCCCCTGCCAGAGCCCCATCCCCGAGGGACAAGACCAGCTTCGTATTGCCCGACGTCCCCAACTTCCCCACGCACAATATCTTCGTTTCCGCCTTGCCAAGCGCTCGGCGCTCGATCGGTATTAACGATCTCCTTTCCAAGCGTCAGCGGAAAACTCCCGTTGGTAAAGGCAACCGGGATCTCGGCTGACATAAGTATTCGAGGCTTCCCGGCAACCCCGTCGTACTCTGGCCCGAGTGTAATGGTTGCATCTCTAGCATCAGCACTTCCCGATGTCATATACCACGTCCAAAAACATAAAAATAATATCAATCCCATGCGATTGCACGTCCGGCCACACATATCTGTCACGCAAGCGGATTTTCGTAGAAATAATAGTAGAAGATCAACAGTGTTCCCATTGACTGGAAGTACATAAGCGAGTTTTCTCCAAGCGCCAATATCATGAGGAATATTAAAGCTCCAAGTCCAGGAGGCACATCATAAGTTCCGCCTGGTATCCTCCAGGCGTTCTGAAGTGCCACATAGATTATCCTCGCAAATACCACGCCCCCAACCACGCCAATGTAGCTCAGTACCTCCATGTACCCATTGTGAAAATGCACTAAAGAGAAGCCTGCAGTGCGCTCCACTGTTCGAACCGGCGCGTTCGAGCTATCGAAAAAGAATCCACCGAAACCATATCCAAAGAGCGGTCTCGCCCTAAAGGCATCCCACCAAATGCTCCACGCCGAGGTCCGCCCGGTCAGTTGGGCATCACGCCCAAAAAATGACAGGATCTCGTCATAATTTAGGAAAATCAAAGCGCCAAATACCGCAAGCGGAAAGATAGCGAGAACGGAAGCTGTTGGCCCCGCACGCAGTACCCGCCGCCCCAGTAGCGTCGCACTCGCGGCCATCGCCATTGCAAGAATGGACGTGACACTGTTTGAAAGCACACACAAGGCAGCTGCAAGCACTCCAATCGAGATCTTTCTGGCGCGCTGCCATTGGCTATTTACAACAATGACGAATAGGAGTCCCATAGCAGAGCCAAGTGCGTTCTTATGGCCAAAGATGCCTTGGAGAGCTGTGGTCCCTAAAACGGTGGTTCGCTCTAGAGGGTCGAGATAAAGCGCCCCAGGCCAGCCGCCGATTACGTATATTGCGCTGCAGACAGCCGCAGCAGTCAGTACGAGCGCTACTACATTCACAATCTGCTTGGGGGGAAAAACAACCGCGGCACCTAGGGCGAGAGCCACGGTGGCTTGTAGGGCGACATTCATTCCCAGAATTGCCGAAATGTTCTCCGACAGTAACAAAGAAAGTGCAGAAGTTACAATAAAAATGAATGCGAAAGGGTGTCGCCCCAATCGCGAGACTACGGGATAAGCATAGAATACTATAAGTGTCCCGAGTCCACCATAAATTCCTGCGACGATTAGCAGGTAGATTGCGCTGTCAGACTGTTTTACCAACAATCCGGTCTCACCGCCAGTTAGTAATTGAAAGAAGCAGCCCGAAAAGAATGCAATTACTAGCGCTAGCCAAATGGCTCTCACTGATCGCGCAAATGCACTCAACGGATCACGTTCTGCCAATGCGCGTGAAGCCATTCCTTAAGTCCGTACGTCGATTTCTCGGCCGCCAATCGAAACCGGCGATGTCAGGTGGCGTCTTGCCCTTGAGCGCGCCCATGCCCGGATCACAATCCCGAAGCTCGCCGCTGCCGCAATGGCGATCACCAACAGCCTTGCGCTGGCGATCTGAGTCAGCGTTGCGCTCCAGTATGCGAGACTAAACAGCGAAACACAGGCGACGCCGCCCCCCACCCGAAGAATCGAATGGGGCAAAGTGTGGCCACGGATAAGCCCCTCGCTTGAGAGTATCGATACTGTCGCCAATGACACGGAGGACGCGAGAAGAAGGGCCGGCAGCCATTGAGATTCCGGGGCCACATCCGGAGACAAGACGAGATGGAGAAGAGGATCGGCAATTGGCGTCATAAGGGCAAGAACGGATATGGCACCTATAACAAGGAAGCTGACTGCGTATCTTATTAGAAAGAGTAACGCCAGAACATGGCCCCTTTCATCCGTTAGTGAGGTCGATTTCTCGAATATTCGAGGCATTGCCTCTCGGTTGCCAATGCTAAGGAGTGCAGCAATACCACTTGTGCAGAGTGCGGATACGGCAAGATAGGACGCAACTGAGCGTTCATCGAATAGAGCGGCGACAACCCATCGGTCAGCAAAACTTATACAGTAACCCATAAGAAGCCAAAGGCAAACGGGCGCAGCAAGCCGCCTTAGAGAGAGCTTGCTGCAATCGGCATCGTGCAGTCGCGGGTTGCCAGGATTTGCCGTTCCACTCCGGAGCTGTCTCAGGATCAAAGCGCGATGAGTACTTCCAGCGATTGTAGCTGCTAAAGCGGTACAGATGAAGTAGAAGATCATGAAATGAGCATTGAACGTAAGTGCCGGCAGGAACGCGAGCAGCTGGATGGAGGATAGCAGACCTAGGGAAAAGGCACCCCGGCGCGCGTTTCGTAGGCTATTGTCTATGTCAATCCATGCACTATGCCACCCGAGTGCCACACCGGCGACAAGAGCTGAGGCATTACGAGCCATGCTCGAGGACCCGAGGAAGAGTGCGTCGACCGTCCAAAGGAGGACGCATACGAGAAGGACGCCACTCGCTAGCCAAAGGAGCGACGCGGTTACGGACTGCACTAAGGACATCAGGCGGGATGGGTCCGTCATTGAGGGCGCGTAACGGCATGCGACAATTGATGTCGGACCCATCACGACCGTCCGCACAAATCCCAGTGGCAGCAGCAGGGAGAAGAAAGTGGCGGCTTCGCCAACAGAAAGAGCTTCCGCGGCGACTTTCACGACTCCAAGGCCCGCGACGAGAGCCAGGGCTTGAGCGAGCATGACCGGCCAGTTAGTCATTCTGCTGACTGCACCCTATAGGTCCGACGAAAGCCCTCATCGCGCGACCGGTCTAGACCGGTCGCATTTCGGGAATGGCTGCTTGGCGACTAAGATCGGCCAAGCGCCTGTCCCAAGTGTGATCCCGTCGCACGCGGTCGCTTCCCTGCGCCCCGATCCTCGCGGCCAATGCGGGGTTTGATTGCAGTTGCCGTATCTTGTCTGCCAACTCTGCATTGGATGAATAGACTACAATTTCGTCATCAGGCACGAAGAACTTCGCGATCTCTGGAAATGATGACGTCACATAGGGTCGGGGAAACGTAGGAATCTCGAAGTCACGTAGCTTTACTTGAAACATTGGTCTGCGTAGCATCCATCCGCTGCCGTGAATAGCAGTAGAAACGTTCGCGAATGACCGCGAAAGATAAGCGTTGACCTCCTCGCGCCTTACCTCACCGAGCAACTCAACTCTTGTCGAGAGCTTTGGCCACGGAAGAACGCGGTTTAAGATGCCGCCAAGCACCGGTGCCATGCCGCTCGTCAGGATTCGGTAGTGAAGACTCGGTAACTGCTGATTGAGCAGCCACCCGGTATATTCGTAACCACGCCTTGGGTGAACTTTGGTCTGTTCATTTGGTTCGTGCCAGCCTGCGCCCATGCAGGCGATCGAGATATTCTGGCGTGCCAAGGAGTTGAGCAAATGATAGCGAATTCGTGAGTGAGCGCTGCCGAAGAACAATATTCGTCCGTAGTCAGTTGCGACATCTTCTCGTAGGCATTTTGTATCCGGCTCGTTGCAACCCAATGGCATGTAGATAAGCTTGCCTCCTGCTGATTTTAGGTAGCGAGAGTTTTCCTCCTGTGCAACCAACGTAATATCGACGATTGCCGCCAAGCGGCGAGCTCGCCACCATTCCTGCGGAACATCTACATGGTAGTTGATTCGTAGAGATCCCTTTGTCAGAGTTCCATACTCAGTCGGATCGATCTGATCATCATACAAGATGGAGAAAATTACATCGTATCGTGGGCTCGATCTCAAATGTTCCTGAAGCTTCTTGGTTGCGGAGACGATTTGGGACCCTAAAGAGCTTGTATCCGTTCTCGTCCGCACGTTCAGGACATCGACAGAGAACTTGGTGTGCCTAAGTGCTGGAATCAGCTGCTCCGTCATCCAGGCAGAGAGCGGCGCTACAAAGAGCAGTCGATTGCCCGGCACGCCCGCGAGTGAGTCCGGCGAGTCTGAGAATCCCATAGCTAACTGAGTTGACCATGCACCTGGGACATCGCCGAACAGGCGCTACCTTTCTTGCCGGCGGCTGACAAGCGGTGGTTCACGCATCGCTCCACACCTTCGGCGAACCGCTCGCACATCTCGTCCAAGGAGTAGGCAGAAGCACTAGTCGTGGCACCCGCAGCTAGGCGGGCGGCGAGATCGGGGCGGGTGGCAACGTCGACGAGGGCCGCGGCGTAATCAGAGACGGCGGGGGCGGTAATGCGCGCGTTGTGGCCGTCCTCCAGATAGGCGATCTCGGGCGAGTGGCGGTTGCCGGCAACCGTGACGACGGGCAGGCCGGCGGCGAAGGCGTCGAGCACGGACAAGCCGATCCAGGCCGGCATGACCATGAAGTCGGCGGCCGCGAGAAGGCGCTGCTTCTCGGCGCCGTAACGGGCGCCGACCGGCACGAGCCAGGGCTCGGACGCGGCACGGGCGGCTAGCCAGGGGGCGAGCTCGCCGTCACCGACGACCAGGAGCCGCAGCTCCGGGGCCGAGGCGCGGGCCAGGGCCACCGCGTCGAGCAGGAAATCCAGGCGCTTGCCGGGATAGAGGCGGCTGCAGAACACAGCGAGAGGACCCGGGCCGAGGCCATGCGCGGCGCGCAGGCGGGCGCGTTCGGGCGCGGGTAGGTCGCGCGCGGTGACGGCACCCGCGACGTCGTGGCTGTTGTTGACCACGGTGATGCGTGCGTCGGGCACGCCCATGCCGAGCAGGAGGCTGCGGCTGAGCGCCGTGTAGGCGAACCAATGGTCGGCAAGGCGAGCGGTGCCGCGCTTCAGCCAAGCGGAGACCGAACTGGCGCGGGCCGGCCGGTTGAGGTCAGCACCATGGCCCCAGAAGGCGAGCTGCGGCGGACGACCGAGCGACGCTCGGCGAGTCAGGACCAGATGGTTGAGCAGAGGGGCGGAGGCGTGCTCAAGGACGATGAGGTCGGCACCGCGCAGGTGGGGCCCGGCCGCTTGCAGGTAAAGTCCGCCCGGCAGGTAGCGATTCGGGGCAGTCCGGACACAGGCGACGGCGTCGCGGCAATCGTCAAAGCCCTCGCCCGGGCGCGGTTGACCCGCGACGACGGTGAGGTCGATCCGCTCGCGCGCGAGCCGGGAGGCGAGGCGGTCGAAGAAGGCACAGCGATAGTGCGGGACGATCCGCTGCAGGACGACGACGCGGCGGGTGCCGCCGGCCGCGGTCACGGCCGACGTTCCGCGAGACGAGGCACGCGTGAGCGGACCAGCTGGTCCGCGAGAAACAGGAAGAACAGCAGGTTGCCGACCAGATAGCGGCGCCAGAGGCGACGCGGCTCGGCGGCGAGGCGATAGAGCCATTCGAGCCCGACGCGCTGCATCCAGAGTGGAGCGCGGCGCACTGCGCCGGCGTGGAAGTCGACCGCAGCACCCACGCCGATCATGGGCAGCGGCAGCATCGAGCGATGCCGGTGCATCCAGCGCTCCTGCTTGGGACAGCCCAAGGCCACAAACAGCAGGCGGGCACCGCTGGCAAGGATCTCGTCGCGGATACGCCCCTCCTCCTTGGCGGAGAGCGGCCGGAACGGTGGCGCCAAGGCGATGACGATGCGGAGGTGGGGCACGCGTTCCAGTAGGCGCTCGGAGCAGCGCTGCAGCACCTCTTGGCGCCCGCCGTAGAAGCCAACGGGAACACCGCGCGCCGCGGCGGCGGCACAGAGCTCAAGCATAAGGTCAGGCCCCGCTACCCGCTCCGAGCGGCCAAGGCCGAACGCACGCAACATCCAGACCAGCGGCATGCCGTCGGGCAGAACGAGGTCGGCGTCAGCAAGGATGGCCGCGAACTCCGGATCGCGCCGGCCGTGGACAAGCATATCGACGTTGCAGGCGCAGACAAGCGCCGAGCGGCCGCCCCCGGCGCGGGCAAGAATGGCCGCGACAGCCTCCGCCCGGGAGAGTGCATCGACCCGAGTGCCAAGGAGGCGGCGCCTCGGGTGGGTGGGCGACGATGCGTCGCCCTGCCGAGCGAACCAGGGCAGGGAGATCGTCAATAGGCCGCCTCCTGGCGGAAGCCCACCAGCACCGTCCGCACCAGGATGCGCAGGTCGAACCAGAGCGACCAGTGGTCGATGTATTCCAGGTCGAGCTCGATGCGGCGGCGCATCTCGGCGGTGGTGCGGGTCTCGCCGCGGCAGCCGTTGACCTGGGCCCAGCCGGTGATGCCGGGCTTGACGCGGTGGCGGCCGAGATAGCCGTCGATCTCCTCGGCGTAGAGCCGGTCGTGGGCGACGGCGTGCGGGCGCGGGCCGACCAGGGACATGTCGCCGCGCAGGACGTTGATGAGCTGCGGCAGCTCGTCGAGGCTGGTGCGGCGCAGGAAGCGGCCGATGCGGGTCACGCGCGGATCGCCGCGGCTGGCCTGGCGGACCGAGCGGGCGTCGACCGGGTCGCACAAGGCGGCGTGCATGGTGCGGAACTTGAGCATGGTGATCGGCTGCTGCGAGAAGCCGTGGCGGCGCTGGCGGTAGAAGACGGGACCCGGCGTGTCGAGCCGGACCGCGAGGGCGATCAGCAGCAGCAGGGGGGCGAGCAGGACGAGCAGCAGGGCCGCCAGCACGCGATCCTCCACACCCTTGAGCAGCCAGCGCCAGCCGTCGAGCGGGCGCTCGAGCAGGCGGAGCATGGGAACGTCGCCGATCTGCGCGGTGCCGAGCACCGGCAGGTGTCCGCCCGGCAGGCCCGGAACCCAGCCGACATCGACGCCGAGATGGCGCAGGTTGCGCAAGGTGCGCCCGACCAGCTCGCCGGAGCGGGGGGGCATGGCCAGGACGATCTGGTCGACCTTGCCGTCCCGGACGCGCTCCTCGAGCTCGGCGAAGCCGGCGAGGCGGCCGACGCCGCGCGGCCAGCGGCCATGGAGCGAGCCGTCGAGGTCGAGCGCGCAGGCGATCCGGGTCAGCGGCCCGGCCAGCCCGGGGCCGGGGGTGGCGAGGCGGTCGAGGGCGCGCGGCAGCTCCTCGCCGAGGCCGATCACCGCGAGCCGCCGGGAGAGGACGCGGGCCACCAGGGCATCGCCGAGGGCCCAGCGCAGGCCGAGCCGGACCCCGACCAACGCCACGGCGCCGCCGACCAGCCAGAGGCCGAGCCAGAGGCGCGAGACCTCGTCGGTGAGCTTGAACGCGAACAGGAACATGATCGCCAGCGCCACCGCGGCGAGCCAGCCGGCCAGGAGGCGGGGGAGCTGCCAGCCGAGCAGGAGCAGGCGCGGGCCGGCATAGTCGCAGAACCAGGCGAGGACCTGGGGGGCGAGCAGGCAGACGGTGAGGAAGGCGGTGAGGGCCGAGGCGGGCTCCGGGCCGGCGGGAAACCGCCACCAGGCGGTCAGGATGCCGGCGGCGGCGATGGCGAGCAGATCGCCGACGCGGACCAGGATCTCGACCAGGACCCAGGCGCTGGACGGCGAGAGGCGCGTGCCGCCGGAGGCAAGGGCGGGCAGCTCGGCGCGCATCACGCGGCGGCCCCGACGGAGGCACCGGCGACCTGGGCGGCACCGCAGGTTTGGGCGGCACCGCGGGCCTGGGCAGCGTTGTGGCGGAACCAGTCGTAGGTAGCGAGCAGCCCGTCCTTCAGCCCGATCCGCGCCTGCCAGCCGAGGGCGGTGAGGCGGCTCACGTCGAGCAGCTTCCTGGGCGTGCCATCGGGTCTCGTCGGGTCGAAGGCGAGCTCGCCCCGGTAGCCGACCACCTCGGCGGTCAGCCGGGCCAGCTCGGCGATGGTGAGGTCGGCACCGCAGCCGACATTGATCGGCGCCTCGTCGGACCAGTGGCGCAAGAGGAAGACGCAGGCGTCGGCCAGATCGTCGACGTGCAGGAACTCGCGCCTGGGCGTGCCGGTGCCCCAGACCGGGACGGAAGGCGCACCGGCCGCCTTCGCCTCGTGCAGCTTGCGGATCAGGGCGGGCACGACGTGGCTCGTGGCGAGGTCGAACTGGTCGCCGGGGCCGTAGAGATTGGTCGGCATGGCGCTGACGAAATCGCAGCCATGCTGGCGGCGATAGGCCTGGCACAGCTTGATGCCGGCGATCTTGGCGAGCGCGTACCATTCGTTGGTGGGCTCGAGCGGGCCGGTCAGGAGATACTCCTCGCGGATCGGCTGCGGGCAGTCGCGCGGGTAGATGCAGGAGCTGCCGAGGAACAGGAGCTTCCTGACGCCGACCGCATGGGCAGCGCGGATCAGGGCGAGCTCGAGGCGCAGATTGTCGGCCAGGAAGTCGACCGGGAAGCCGGCATTGGCGAGGATGCCGCCGACCCGGGCCGCGGCGATCACCACGATGTCGGGGCGCCGCGGCTGGAGCCAGGCCAGCACCGCGGCCTCGTCGGCGAGGTCGAGCGCCGCGCGGTCGGCGGTGAGCAGCTCGACCGGCTCCTTCGTGAGGCGTCGCACCAGGGCGCTGCCGACCATGCCGCGATGACCGGCGACGAAGACCCGGGCGCCGGCGAGGTCGAGCCCGCCCGTCACTCCGCCGCCTCCATGCCGAGCCGGCCGTTCGCGCTGTGCTCGCGCTGCACCTGGGCGAGATCGGCCGCGACCATCTCCCTGACCAGCGCGGGAAAGCCGGTCGTCGGCCGCCAGCCCAGCTCGCGCCTGGCCTTGCCGGCGTCGCCCTGGAGATGGTCGACCTCGAGCGGACGGAAGTAGCGCGGGTCGACCTCGACCAGGAGCTTGCCGGTGCGCCGGTCGATGCCCTTCTCGGCCGCACCCTCGCCCTTCCAGACCAGCTCGCGGCCGGTCTCGGCGAAGGCCAGCTCGACGAACTCGCGCACGCTGTGGGATTCGCCGGTGGCCAGCACCCAGTCCTCCGCAGCCGCGTGCTGCAGGATGCGCCACATGCCGTCGACATAGTCGCGGGCATGGCCCCAGTCGCGCAGGGAATCGAGGTTGCCGATCCACAGCCGGTCCTGCAGGCCGAGCTCGATCGCGGCCACCGCACGGCTGATCTTGCGGGTGACGAAGGTCTCGCCGCGCAAGGGGCTCTCATGGTTGAACAGGATGCCGTTGGCCGCGAACAGGCCATAGCCCTCGCGGTAGTTGCGGGCGATCCAGTAGGCGTAGAGCTTGGCGCTGGCGTAGGGGCTCCGCGGCAGGAACGGCGTGGCCTCGTCCTGCGGGGCGGGGGCGGCGCCGTAGAGCTCGGAGGTGCTCGCCTGGTAGAAGCGGGTGCGCCCGCCGAGCTTCAGGATGCGGATCGCCTCGAGCAGGCGCAGCGTGCCGACGCCGTCGGCGTTGGCGGTGTATTCCGGCGTGTCGAAGCTGACCTTGACGTGGCTCTGGGCGGCGAGGTTGTAGATCTCGTCGGGCTGCACCTCCTGCACCACCCGGATCAGGTTGGTGGCGTCGG
>JBFWWD010000092.1:0-19805 GCA_050246385.1 Geminicoccaceae bacterium | reverse complement strand
CGAGAGTGGTGACCATGGGTAAACCGAGGCGGTTCACCGCGCCGCCCGGTAGGTCCAGTTGGCGCTCCGCCCGAAGCCCATGGCACCGTCCTGGTCCGCGCGATATTGCTGCGCGCCACGGCCGCGGCTGGCTTCGTCGTTGAAATTCGGCAAGGGCACGCCCTCACCGGCGTTCACGATCTGGTAGCGACCCGACGGGACGGCCGGCGCCGGGGCCCAGGTCGCCGACGGGCCGTGGCCGGTCTTCCAGACCGCCGTGGCGTAAAGACCGTCGGTCATCAGATAGGTGGCGTTGACCCGGTTCGGGCGGTTGTACATGTCGGAGAAGCGATAGCCGACCCAATTCTTGGGATGAGTGTCGCTGAGATAATTCGCTGCGGTCATGAAGACATTGTTCACCGAAATGATGTTGAAGAAGTTGTTCGGCTCCTTTGTGGCGGAGTTGCCGCTGATGCCGTAGCCGGACGAGAACCCGTCGAGATCCGGGCGCAGGGACGTGTTGTGATAGATGTAGACCGGGCCGAGGAAGGCTGTCGTCGTGCCGCCGTTGTTCTGCTTCAACTTCAGGGGCGAGGCGCTGCCGTAGGTGGAGCCGGCCACGCCGACATTGTAGGTGCCGGGATTGCCGGGCTTGATGTCGGCACCGCGATCGAAGACGTTGCGGAAGATGTAGGCCGGGCCGGCCTGCATGAGCTGCAGGCTGATCATGCTCAGGCCGGAATCCAGATAATTGCCCCAGATCCGCACGTTGATCGCGGCGTTGTCGGCCTCGACGACGTCGTCGGTGCCGTTGCGGATGACGTTGCCGTAGACGTCGAGGTCCTGGCCGAAATTGACGCCGACCACGTCGTAGTACCGGTTGGCGTCGTTCCTCAGCGTCACCGCGCCCGCGGTCGTATTGGTGGCGTAGATGTCGTTGTAGCGGATGACATTGCCGATGCCGGGCTTGTCGGTGCCGGCAACGATGTTGATGGCGCGCGGCCCCCAGGGATGATTGTCCCAGCCCGGGCACTCGACCCATCGGGTCGAACGGTAGCGCGGATCGCGGATCACGTTGCGCTGAATGACAATGCCCTGATTGCCGGAGTTCTTCACCATGATGCCCGTATCGGCGACCCGGCCGAAGTCGCTCTTGCTGACCCCTGCGATACAGGTCGAGGCGGGGTCGGACAAAGGCTTCTTGCTGACATTACCCTTGCGCGGTGCCGGATTGTCGGCGGCGATCTCCTGGATGCCCCAGTCGCTGATCATGTTGCCCTCGATCACCACGTTCGGCTTCTCGACCAGAATGCCGTTGAAGCGGCAGTCCTCGAGCTTGAAATTGCGTAGGACCACGTAGGAGGCCTTGATCTGCACGCAGTCGTCGCGATGGCCCGGATCGATCACCGTCCGGTTCTGACCGTCGATGATCCGCCAGCTGGCGGTCGTGCCGCCGGTCGAGATCACCAGCTTCTGGGTGAGAGTTCCCGAATAGGGCACGATCGTCCCGGCAAATGTCTCGGGGCGGGTGCGCGCCGACAGGGATGTCGACCAGCTGCCGCCACCGTCCAGACTGTAGGCGACCTCGTAGGCGGTGTTCGGAGCCAGGTTGACGATGCTGCCGCGATACTGGCCCCGATACTGCGCGAGCGGTGATGCGTCGTCGCGCCACAGGTTCTGTGCTTCCAGCCAGAGGTCCGAGCCCAGGGGGCGATAGCGGACCGCCACGCCTTGCGCATTGAGGCTGCGTGTCCAGTAGATGCTGAGCGTGTGGAAGTTGGACCTGAGTGTAGGTACGGCCTGCGCGGCAGCGCTGATGCTCCAGCCACAGGTCAGGCACGAAATCACCACTGCCCACGCGAGTATCGCGCGGCAACTTTGCTGAGCGGCCGACATCACCATCCCCCGGCGTTGATCCGCCTGATGTTCAGGTGTCGGCGTTACTGGGCGCCGTGAACGAAGCTGCGACCGGGATCAGCCAAGGCGCCGACATCTTGCTTCGAATTCCCGGTAGCTCTCAGCCGGGCGAATTGTCAACCATGTGTTGTGCGTTTGCTCCTCCTCCGCGCGAACGGAACGCGGGTCGACCATCGAGCTGCGCTGGTGCGCAGCATGGCTACTCGCTCGGCCGGTAGGTCCAGTCGGCGGCCACACCGAAGGTCATCGGGGCATCGGCGTCTGCCAGGTGCTGGTGGGCGCCGCGGCCGCGGCTGGCCGGGTCGTTGAAGTTCGCGAGCGGCAGGCCGACGCCGGCGTTCGCCACCTGGTAGCGGCCCGTCGGGACGGTGGGTGCCGTCGTCCAGGTCGGAGAGGGTCCGTGGCCCGCCTTCCAGATCGCCGTCGCATGGAGATCGCCGGAGAGGGTGTAGGCCGTATTGACGTTCAGAGGCCGGTTGTACATGTCCGAGAACACATAGCCCGACCAGTTCTTGGGATGGGTATCGTAGAGATAGTTCGAGGCGCTCATCCATACGTTGTTGCGCGAGATCAGATTGTAGAAGTCGTTGGGCTCCTTGCGCGAGCTCTCCACGCGGATGTCGTAGCCGAAGCTGAAGCCGTCGTTGCCGGCGCGCAGGGCGGTGTTGTGATAGATGAAGGCGGGGCCGTTCCAGGCCGAGACGGTGCCGCCATTGTTCTGCTTGATCTTGATGGCCGAATCGCTCGTGTAGTAAGGTGTCTCGATGCCGACATGATAATTGCCCGGATTGCCGGAATTGTTGTCGGCAGCACGGTCGAAGATGTTCCGGAAGATGTAGGCCGGGCCCGCCTGCATGAGCTGCAGGCTGACCATGGTCAGGGAAGAATCTATGTAGTTGCCCCAGATCCGGGCATTGGCCGCGGCGTTGTCGGCTTCGATCGCGTCGTCGGTACCGTTGCGGATGATGTTGCCGTAGATGTCGAGATCCTGCTGATGGCTGACAGCGAGGATGTCATAGTAACGGTTGGCATCGTCACCAAGGGCGACCGCGCCGGAGGTCGTGTTGGTCGCGTAGATCGAGTTGTAGCGGATGACGTTCCCCCGGCCCAGATTGCTGCCCGACGCCAGGATCTGGACCGCCCGCGGGCCATAGGGATGGTTGTCGTAGCCGGGGCACTCGGTCCACCGGGTCGATCGGTAGCGGGGGTCGCGGATGGTGTTGCGCTGGATGACGATGCCGTCGTTGCCGGTCGCCCGGACGAGAATGCCGGTGTCCAGCAGGCGGCCGAAATCGGCCTTGCTCACGCCCGCGATGCAGGTCGAGGCGGGATCGGACAGGGGCTTCTTGCTGATGTTGCCTTTGCGCGGGGCGGGGTTGTTGGGCGCGATCTCCTGAATGCCCCAATCCAAGATGGTGTTCCCCTCGATCACCACGTTGGGCTTCTCGATCACGACCGCATTGTATCGGCAGTCCTGGATCGTGAAATTGCGCAGGACGACGTAGGAGGCCGTAATCTGGATGCAGTCGTCGGTGTGGTCGACATCGATGGTCGCGATGTTCCGTCCATCGATGATCCGCCAGTTGCTCGGAGTGCCTCCCCGGCTGATCACCAGCTTCTTCTTCCGCACCCCGCTGTATCGCACCACGGCGCCGCTGAACTGGTCGCTGCGCGTACGGATCTGCTGGCCGGTGGACCAGGTGGCGCCACCGTCGAGGCTGTAGGCCACCTCATAGCTGGTGTCGGGCGACAGATTGACGATGCTGCCGCGATATTGCCGGACGAATGCCGGCAGCGGCGAGATGCCGTCCCACCAGAGATCCTGCGCCTCGAGCCAGGACGGGGTGCCGACCGGTCGATAGCGGACCGCAACGCCGAGTGGGTTCCGGTCCCGCGACCAGGTGAGGCCGACAGTGTGGAAGTTCGCCGTCAGGACCGGCCGGCTCTGCGACTGGGCCGACGCGGCTCCGGCCGCCGCGAGGCAGGCCAGGGTCGCCGCGACGAGCAGCCCGAGCCCGGCAACCTGCCCAAGGCGAAGGTATCGCATCGGCCCTCCCAGAGTTCGCGATTTCGCGTTCTTGCGCCGCTGGCGTGGCGACCGGGTGGGTCAACCAAACCATAAGACGTCCTCTGGCAGAGCCTCAGTTATCTCCGGTTGTCAATCGGGGGTCGGGTCACGATCCCGGGGACCGACGGGAGAGCCTCCAGGTCAGCTGCAGGCGCGCCCCAGCCAGGGTGCGGTGACTGCCGGGAACCGCTCCACGTCCAGGATCATGCCGACGGTCCCGGGCTCCAGGGCGTTCACATATTGCCAGACGACCGTGCTCGTCCCCGAATCGTCCGGCGCGAGCTCGAACACGCGACCGCCCTGCGGCTCACCGACGAGCGTGTTGCCGTTCGGCAGCCGCTGCACCCGGCCACCGAGGCGCGAATAGAGCGGGTCCGAATCGGTACCGTCGTGGGTCCAGACGACCTGCCGCGTCGCCGGGTCGATCTCCATGACCTTGCTGTAGCCGAGTTGCGGCGCGCCACCTGTCAGGCGGTTGTCGAACATCAAGATCGTGCCGTTTGCGGTGAAGTCGGGATCGTGCTGCCCGAAGAACGGGCCTGTCATTGCCCACTTGATCCGCTTCGTGCTGCCGTCCACGACAAGTATCGACTGCAGGTTCCGCGGGTCGACCAGAAAGTCGCCAGCCGAGAACTGCGGGAAGGCGGCGGCAATCTCCGGGCGCAGCACCTCGACGTCGTTGAGATGATAGGGATCGTTCTCCGCCATCGAGTAGTCGGAGCCCCGGCCCGCGAACAGGAGCGACATCCAATCGCTGTCGTAGATGATGTCGCTGAGCGAGATCTGCTCGAGGATCTCGCCATCGAGCGAGACCCGCGTGATCAACTGGTCGTCGAAGCTGCCCGACGGGCCCGGCCGCAGCCGCGGCCAGTCCGGGTCGGGTCGATCGCGGGCGCTGGTGACAGGCACCCAGATCTCGCCGTTCGCCAGGACGTCGACCGAGTGATGTGCCCGCAGGGGCAGCGCCCACACGACCTTGCCGCAGGCGTCCAGCCGCACCAGCGCCTCACCGCCGAGGGCGATGATCAGATCGCCCCAGGGCAGCATCGCCACGCCGTGCGGTGCGGCGTCGAGATCCGGCATCGGGCTCTTTGCGAACCCGGCTCGCCGCCAGATCTCGTCGAGCGGCAAGATCCACTCGTGCAGAACCTTGCCGTCCATGTCGATCAGCACGCCGCGGAAACCGTCGTCACGGAACAGGTTCATGAAGGTGTGGCCAGACCAAGCCCGGGCACGATCGTAGCGGCTCACTCCGCCCGGACGCTCGCTCGACTGGACCCAATTGGGCCGAATGCCGAGATGGTGGCGCCAATTCTCCCGCCAGTCCTGCGCTGCATCGACTGCCGCCTGGATATGGTCGTGCGGGAACAGGTGAAACTTTCCGACGGCAATGCCGGCCGCGAAGATCGCCAGCATCAGTCCCAGAGCGAACAGGACCTTGTCGAGATTGCGGCGCACCGCGTCGAGCATGCTTCACCACCTCGGGGGCAATCTTACTGACGGGCGGAGCTTTCCCGGCTTCGGGACGTCAGTTCGGCCACGCCGTCGCTATCTGATCCGGGCATGCCGTTCCGACCCAGGGCAGCCGCTCTGGGGCGAACCGCTCCACGTCGGTAACCAGCCCCACCTCGTGGGGTGCGATGAGGTTCACCCACTCCCAGACCAGCCGGTTGTCCGCCTTGGGCGCCACCTCGAGGACGCGGCCGCGATAAGGGTCGACATAGAGAATGTCGCCGTTCGGCAGCATCTGCTGCTCGCCACGGGAGTGGGCATAGAACGCGCTCTCGCCTTTCCCTTCGAACGTCCAGACGACCGATTTGGTCAGCGGGTCGATCTCGACCAGGCGGCTGTTGCCGAGCTTGGGCTGCTCGCCGCTCAAGCGGTTGTCGTACACCAGGATATGGCCATTCGGCAGAAAGTCGGGATCGTGCTGTCCGACGAATGGTCCGGTCATCAGCCACTTGATGCGCCAAGTGGCGGAATCTGCGACGAAGATCGTATTGAGGTGACGCACCGAGATCAGCAGGTCGCCGGCGGTGAACATGGGGAAGGCCGCAGCGATCTCCTCGGGCAGACGCTCGACGTCGTTGACGTGCAGCGGATCGTCGTTGGAGAAGATCTTGCCGGCACCCGGTCCCGCGATCAGTGCAGACGCCCAGCCGGACTGGAGCAGCATATCGATGACCGAATGCTCCTCGACAGGATTCCCGTCCGCGTCGAGCCTCAGGATCGTGTCGTCCATGAAGTAGCCCGACGGGCCGACGTCGGCGTAGATCTGCTCCGGCAAGCGCCTGGTGCGGTGGATCGTCGAGGGCGTCAGGATCCCGCCATCCGGCAGCGCCTCGACCTGATGGTGGGTCGGACGACGGATCGCCCACCGCACGTTCGAGCAACGATCCAGCCGGGCCGTACCGAGCGCCCCGATGTCGACGACGATGTCGCCATTGTCGAACAGGTGCGCGCCGTGGATGTCCAGGCTGCCGTCCCAGACAAAGTCGGGCTCGTCCTCGAGGTCGGGCCAGATGCGCCTGATGTCGGCGTTCCACTCGTGGACGATCTTGCCGTCCATGCCCAGGAGATAGTTGTTGAACCCCTCGTGCGAGCTCGGCCGGTAGGCGGAGACGAAGGTGTAGCCGGAAAAGGCGAGGGCGGGGTCGCTCACCACCACCCCTCCCTCGGTGCGCTCGCTGGGCAGCGTGAACCGCGACCGGACGCCGAGATAGTGGCGCCAGTTCTCCCGCCAGTCCTTGACGGCCTCCTGGGCCGCGTTGATCTCTGGATAGGGGAAGATCCGCGCGCGGGCCACGAGCATGCCGCAGAGAAACGCGATCGTCATGCACCCGAAAGCGAACAGAACCTTCTCGGCAACGCGCCAGCGCGACCCCGCCTTCGCCATTCCGGCTTCCCCCCGATCGTGGCGGGTCAGGCGAAGGTCATGAGCACCTGATCGGCCGCCACCGTGTCTTTGGGGCTCATGCCGACCTCGGCCACGACACCGTCCCGCTCGGCACGCAGGACGTTCTCCATCTTCATGGCTTCGAGGACGCAGAGCTCCTGGCCGAGTTTTACCTCGTCACCGGGGGCTACCGCTACCCGCACGATCATACCCGGCATCGGCGATCGCACCAGGCGCGACGTGTCCGGCGGCGTCTTGACGGGCATCCGGGCGGCATACTCGGCCGCCTTGCGGGTTCGCAGGAGCACGCGCAGCTCGGCGCCGCCGTGGCTCAGCACATAGCCCTCGAGCGCCGGGTCGACCTGGACCACCAGAAAGCGACCGTCGATCGTCGCCTTGGCAAGTGCCTGGCCGGGCTGCCATTCGAGCGCCACGTGCAGCTTCCAATCGAAGATCGTGACGGTCAGCCCGTCGATCCCGTGGAACCCGACCTCGGCCGAGATCACCTCCGAGCCGAGCTGGACCGACCACGCGGTGACCGGCTGATGTCGCCATGTCCGCATCCGGCCGTCGATCTCCGCGTCGCGCGCAGCCTCGCGCACCCGCATCGCCACCGCGATCGCGGCGAGATCACGGCGTTGCTCCTGATCGAGATCCCGGCCCTGGAAGCGGTCGCCGAACTCCTCGGCGATGAAGTTGGTGGTGAGCCTGCCCTCGGCGAAGCGGGGCGTGGCGAGGACGGCGGTCAGGAACGGGATGTTGTGGCCCAGACCGCGGATCAGGAAGCCGTCGAGCGCGCGCGACAGCCGGTCGGTCGCGGTCTTTCTGTCGGGCCCGTGCGCACAGAGCTTGGCGATCATCGGGTCGTAGAACATCGAGACCTCGCCGCCCTCGACGATCCCGCTGTCGACCCGAATACCCTGCCCGACCGGCTCCCGATAGCGTACCAGCCGCCCGATCGAGGGCAGGAAGCCGCGACGGGGATCCTCGGCGTAGACGCGCGCCTCGATCGCCCAGCCGTCGAGCCGCACGTCGGACTGACCCAAGGGCAGCGCCTCGCCCGCGGCGACCCGGACCATCAGCTCGACCAGATCCAGCCCCGTGACCAGCTCGGTCACCGGATGCTCGACCTGCAGTCGGGTGTTCATCTCGAGGAAGTAGAACTTGCGGTTGCGGTCGACGATGAACTCGACCGTACCCGCCGAATGGTAGCCGACGGCCTGGGCGAGGGCCACCGCCTGCTCGCCCATGGCGCGACGCGTGGCCTCGTCCAGAAAGGGGGAGGGCGCCTCCTCGATCACCTTCTGGTGCCGGCGCTGGATCGAGCACTCGCGCTCGCCGAGATGGACGAGATTGCCGTGCCGGTCGCCCAGCACCTGGATCTCGATGTGGCGCGGCTCGACCACGTACTTCTCGATGAACACCCGGTCGTCGCCGAAGGACGAGCTGGCTTCCGAGCGGGCCCGCTCGAGGCCGTCGAGCAGCTCCTGATCGTCGTGCGCGATGCGCATGCCCTTGCCGCCGCCGCCGGCCGAGGCCTTGACCATCACCGGATAGCCGATGCCACGGGCGATCTCGAGCGCTACGCTTGGTTCGGACACGGCATCCAGAGCGCCCGGAACCGTCGAGACCCCCGCCTCCCGCGCAAGTCGCTTGCTTTCGATCTTGTCGCCCATCGCATTGATCGCGCCGACCGGCGGGCCGACGAAAGCGATGCCGGCCTCCTCCAGCGCCTCGGCGAAGGCGGCGCGCTCCGACAGAAACCCATAGCCCGGGTGAACCGCCTCGGCGCCGGTCCGCCGGCATGCCTCGAGGATACGATCGATCAGAAGGTAGCTCTCCGCTGCCGGCGGTGGGCCGAGATGCACGCGCTCGTCGGCCATCCGCACATGCGCGGCGTCGGCATCCGCATCAGAGAAGACCGCCACGGTCGCGATGTCGAGCTTTCGGCAGGTGCGGATGACGCGGCAGGCGATCTCGCCGCGATTGGCGATCAGCAGCTTCTTGAACATTCGCCCGCCTTCGATCCCGGTCCGCCGCTCCCGCCGCACAGCGGGTCACCGGGCCTTAGCATCCGCTTCGCCAAGTCGCCAGTCGGGTGCGGCGACAACGCTGACGCCGGCGGGCTCAGCTGCTCGGCCGGAGCATCGCCTGGAAGCCCGGCTCAAACCAGACGAGCGGCTGGCGCTCGCCGAGCATCACGACCGGAAGCAGGCCATCGCGCTCGCCCCCGCGCACGGGGTTGACGAACTCCCAGACCACCTCGCCCGCGGGATCCACCTCGACCAGCCGGCCGCCGTCGCTCTCGTCGAAAAGGGTGTTGCCGTTGGGTAGGCGTTGCTGGGAGGAGCGGATGACGCTCTCCATCGGTCGCTCGCCGCTGCCGCTATAGCTCCAGCTGATGGCGGTCGTGCGCGGGTCGACCTCGATCACGCGCGAGCGGCCCTTGTCGCCGAAGTCGCCATTGTTGTCGAACATCAGGACGTTGCCGTTCGGAAGGATGTCGGGGTCGTGCTGACCGATCCAGGCCCCGCGCATGGCCCAGACCACCTCTTCGCGCTCGACGTCCAGAACTGCGATCGTCCCGATCTCCCGGAACGAGACCAGGAGCTGTCCCTCCTTCGCGTAGGGGAACGATGCCGCTTGCGCCGCATCGATGTAGTCGACGGCATTCGCGTGCAGGATGTCTCCTTTCGGCAAGGCGTACCAGGGAACCAGATCGAGCAGACGCGCGTAGCGGGAATTGAGCAGCGCTTTGGTCAGATGCACCCTGCGCAGCTCCTTGCCGTCTGGCGACAGGACGACGACGAAGTCGTCGAGCCGAGCCCGGGCGAGCAGATTCGGCCGACCGATATCCTCGCGGCTGACTTCCTGGATCAGCGTCACGATCCGTCCGTCCGGGGCAATGTCGAGGTCGTGGTGCGCGTGCTCCAGATAGGACCAGACGATTCGGGAGTGCCGATCGACCTTCACCAGCCCATAGCCATAGGGCGTGTCACCTACCGCCTCGAAGATGGCCAGGACGGACCCGTCGGGCTGCATCCGTGCCGAACGCAGGAAGATCCGGCCGTCAGGGAGGGGCTCCTTGACACGGGCGCCGCTCTCCCAGACGGAGCGGTACGGAATTCTCCAGACATGGACCTCGCGGCCGGCCATATCGATCAGCCGGACCGCGTGCTCATGCGCCGAGCTGTACAGAGTGAACCCCTCGAAGACGGCGTGCGGCTCACGCGGCGCCACGCCGCGAACCGGGGTACGTGCCTGTTCCCACAGCCCGGGAGCGTACTGGTCCCCCTTCTTGAGCTCTCGATGGCGCTCGATGAGCGCCTTGGCGCCGGAATGCGCTTCACGGACCACGTTGGCCGGAAAGACCTCGCCGACGGCGATCAGCATCCCACCCAGAAAGCTGAGAAGAACAAGCCCGGCGCCGCACGCGACCAAGGCGATCCGATTGCTGTTGTCGCTGGATTTCATTACCTGCACTCAGTTCTGCCTTCGCAGAACAGCTAGACCCGTCCGAGGCTCCGCCGATTCACGAGGCGACGATCAGCTCGCTCCGCGATGCATTTCCGTCGTAACCGTGAGCTGCGGCAGCAACGGCAGATCCTCCAGTGTCCGGCAGTAGCTTCCTGTGCAGCTGGCAAGCCCGCTGGTGCGGCCCTCGAGAGCCTGCACCAGCGCCGGATCGGCCTTGGCAGCGATGTTGTCGAGTTGATGCGGATCACGGCGCAGATCATACAGCTCGCGGTCGCCGTCGAGATAGCGCACGTAGAGATAGTTGGCGGTGCGAACGCCGTCGAAGCCCGCGGCGCCATCGATCTCCAGGGTCTCCCGCTCGCGCCGCTCGACACCGAAGGCGTTGCGCCATGTGCGATCGGGAGCGTTCAGCAGCGGCAGGAATGAGCGGCCATCCAGGGCAGTGGGCGGAGCGACTCCAGCGATGTGGGCGAAGGTTGGGGCGAGGTCGTTATTGATGACCAGCTGCGTGATGCGCGCCCCTCTTGGCACGTTCGGGCCGCGCACAGCCATCGGGACGCGGATATCCTCCTCGTAGGCTGTCGTCTTGCCGACGAACTGGCGGTGCTCGCCCATGTGCCAACCATTGTCGGAGGTGTAGACGAGGTACGTGTTTGCGAGCTCGCCGGTCCGCTCCAACGTCCGCACCACCGCCTCGACCAGATCGTCGACCGCCTGCAGACTGCGGAGCCGCTCGCGATAATGACGTTCGATCGCCTCCTTCTGCCAGTCCGCCAAAGGCGGCAGGTCGCGGATCAGCCCGGGCTTGTCGCTCACGTCGGCCTCGTCGAAGGAAGGCGAGCGCGGAAATGTCTCGTGGCCAAACAGCCCGGCATGACGGGGCGCCGCGATGGCCGGGGCGTGCGGCGCGGCGGGTGCGATGTAGAGGAAGAACGGCGCGCCTGCCTCCGCGCTGCGACGGATGGTTGCGGTCGCGTGGCGGGCCAGCACGTCCGTGAGATAGTCCTCGGGCTGGCTGCCATAGGCGACCGCCGTCCCGTTCTCGTTGAGCACATAGTCGAACCAGTCGTTGGCCGAGCCGTACCATTCCCTCCAGCCGGGAGGGACATAGCCCTCTTCCGGCTCATACTCATTGAGGTATTTTCCGTAGAGAGCCGTGTGGTAGCCGGCGTCCTGCAGCCAAGTCGCGATCGTCGAGCGATCTGCGCCGATGTCGCGGAATTTCCGTGCGCCGCCCGTCGGCTGCTGGTTGCCCAGGATTCGATGATTGTGCGGGTACTGGCCGCGGAGGATGGTGGCCCGCGACGGACAGCAAAACGAGTAGGTGACGAAATAGTTGTCGAACACCGTTCCCTCGGCCTCGATCAGCCGCTTGGTCTTGGGCATGAATTGGTGCGCAAGCAGATCCTCGTCATCGGTCAAGATCAGGACGATGTTCGGGCGCGGATCGTCGGCCGCCGTGGCGCTGGCAGTTCTCAATATGGAAAGGGTTGCGACCGCGGAGATGGCTAAGAGACTTCTCAAAAAGCTCAACGGCGCAGCTCCAAGTCCAATTCCCTCGATTGGGGCAGATTCTCACTTACAAAGTGAATAGAGCGGGTCCATGCCCGCAGCAAGCTGCGTTCCGTGATCGAGGCGAGCTGCGCCTGCGGCCAAGCGCCGCTGTGGGCTCCGCTACGATGCGAGCAGCGCAGGCAGTGCGGGTTGCACGGTGACCGGCGCGACGCGGCGCAGAAACTCGGTGCAGGCGGGCTCCGGCATGGGGCGCGCGAAATGGTAGCCCTGACCCTCGTGACAGCCTTCGGCAAGCAGGAAGCGGAACTGTGCCGCGGTCTCGATGCCTTCCGCGAGCACGCGCTTGCCGAAGCTCTGGCCGAGGCCGATGATCGAGCGCACGATCGCGGCGTCTCCGTCGTCGCGGCCGAGTTCCCGCACGAACGACTTGTCGATCTTGATCTTGTCCACCGGCAGACGCTTCAGATAACCCAGCGAGGAGTATCCGGTACCGAAATCGTCGATCGCGAGCCGGACGTGCATCAGGGCCACCGCCTGGATTGCGCGATGCATCGCGATCTGCGTCGGATCGACAAACATGCTCTCCGTCAGTTCGAGCTCGAGCCATTGCGGGGCTAGCCCGCTGACCTCGAGCGCCTGCGCTACCGTGGCGGGCAGGTCCTGGTGCTTGAGCTGGGCGGCGGACACATTGACCGAGATCCCGATCTCCAGCCCCCGCTCGTGCCAACGACGCGCGGCGCGGCAGGCCTCGCTCAGCACCCAGGCGCCGATCGGGCGGATAAGGCCGCTCGCCTCGGCGATAGGCACGAACGCCTGCGGCGGGACGATCCCGCGCTCCGGATGGTTCCAGCGGAGCAGGGCCTCGACGGCCAGCACCCGTCCGGCAGCGAGATCGACCTGCGGCTGGTAATGCAGGACCAGCTCCCCGGCCTCGAGCGCATGCCGCAGCTCCTTTTCCATCGATTTGCGAGCCTGGGCGGCTTGGTTGAGCATCGGGTCATAGGTGCGCCATGGTGCCCCGGTGCGGCGGCAGGTCTCGAGCGCCAGCTCGGCCGCCCGCATCAGCGCGTCGAAGCCGGTCCCATGCTCAGGGAACAGCGCCGCACCGGCGTGCGCGGAGACGACCAGCTCGCAGCCGGCGAGATGAAAGGGACGAGCGAGGGCGTCGAGAACGGCGCAGGCACGCGTATTGGCCGCATCCGGCTCGCCGCTCAGAGGAGCGAGGACGGTGAAGCGATCTCCACCCATGCGCGCCAGGAGGCCGTCGCCGCCGGACAGGGCGGTAAGTCGCCGGGCGAACTGGCGCAGGAGCTCGTCACCCACCCCGAAGCCATAAAAGCCGTTGATGTCCCGCAGACGTGCGATGTCGATCACCAGCAGGAGCAGCGGCGCAGCCACCTCCGCATTCGGCCTGAGACGGTCTCTCGCCTTGCCCTGAATTCCGGCGGCGCTGAGCAGGCCGGTCAGCTCGTCTCGTTCCGCGACCGTCGGCGATGGCGTGAGGCGCTGGCCGAGCAGAGCGATCTCGCGCGCGGCGGCATCCCCCTCGGCACTAGAATGCGCGGACGCATCGACGAGGCGTCGCAAGGGTCGCGCGACGAAGCGCTGTTGCCAGCGATGTCCGATCACGCCGGAGGTCAGGATCAGCAGAGTGGAGCTCAAGAGGAGGAGGTCGGCGGCGGATGGGCCCGCATCGGGCCAGACGAGAACCATGCAGGTTGCTTGAACGCCCGCTATGCCAGCCATGATCAGCGGAGCGGCCAGGATCAGAGCCAGCGATTTTCGACTTCGGGAAGAGTGGTTCGAGAACGGGCCGCCCGGTGAAGCGGCATGGGCAGATCCGGACGACAGGCAAGCGTTCGCGTAATCCTGCGCTGCCACTACTTTATCCCTGTGCTGAGGCGGGCCGCACCAATCGCCCGGCTTCATCTACCAAAAGGTATGCCTTCCGCTCGTCATATACGTGTACGTTGTGCGCGCGTTTCGCGTATGAAGCAATAGCTGGAGCGTGACCACTACGCACATCCTCAACCAAAAATCGTTATAATGATGCCGTGCCACGGCTGAGGACAGCAAGTTCAAGCAGCCTCGTCAGGGCGTGACTCTACAACTTACAGGCGAGCAGGTCGGCATTGCGGGCACGGTCCGCGCGGCGCTATCCTTGGCAGGCCTCAGAATGGGAGAGCACGCTTGAATCGGATCGATCTCGCCGGCCGCCGGGCTGTCGTTACCGGGGGCGCCCAGGGCATCGGCCTCGCCGTCGCCGAGCGTCTTTTGCGGTCGGGCGCGACGGTAGCGCTCTGGGACCGCGATGCCGCCGAGCTCGAGGCAGCGGCAAGGACGTTGCTGCCGCATGGCCGGCCGCAGGCCGTCACGGTGGACGTCACGAGCTGGACGGACGTCGAGAGTGCCACCGCAGCCACCCATGCCACTCTTGGCGGGATCGACATCTTGGTGTGCAATGCCGGTATCTCGGGGCCGAACCATCGGCTGTGGGAGTACCCGCTCGAGGATTGGCAGCGGGTCCTCGACATCGACCTCAACGGAGTCTTCTACTGTCTGCGCGCCGTGGTGCCCGGAATGGTCGCCCAGAACTACGGCCGGATCTGCTCGACGGCCTCGATCGCCGGCAAGGAAGGCAATCCGAACGCCTCCGCCTACAGTGCGGCGAAGGCCGGTGTGATCGCGCTGACCAAGTCGCTCGGCAAGGAGCTCGCGGGGCACGACATCTCGGTCAACTGTATCACCCCCGCCGCAGCACGCACCCGCATCTTTGACCAGATGAAGCAGGAGCATATCGACTACATGCTCAGCAAAATCCCGCGCGGTCGTTTCCTGCAGGTCGAGGAGGTGGCGGCCATGGTGGCCTGGCTGGTCTCGGCGGAGAACTCGTTCACGACCGGGGCCGTGTTCGATCTCAGCGGCGGGCGTGCCACCTACTGAGTAGGCTGAACCGCGATCAGCCCGCTGCCGGCGATGCCGTCGAACAGGAACTGAACTGCCAGCGCGGCAAGCAGCACGCCCGAGATCCGCGAGACGACGTGCAGGCCCGTGACGCCGAGCAGGCGCTGCACGGGCGTCGCCGCCAGGAGCAGGACGAAGGCCAGCAGCACGACCGACAGCATCGCCGCGATCACGATCGCGATCCGCAGTGGATCGTGCTGCGCGTCGGCACCCAGGAGAACGGCCGCGCCGATGGCCCCCGGACCGGCGATCAGCGGCGTCGCCAAGGGAAACACCGAAACGTCGGTCCGCGCCGCCGCCTCGGCCCGTTCCTCCTGGGTCGTGGTGACACAACCCGAGGTGCGAGCGAAGACGAGGTCGATCGCGATCAACAGCAGCAAGATCCCGCCGGCGGTGCGCAGGGCCGGCAGAGTGATGCCGAACAGGGTCAGCACGCCCTGGCCGAACAGCGCGAAGAACAGGAGAATGCCCCCGCCGATCAGGCAGCCATGCCGCGCCATCCGGCGTCGCTCGCGGGCCGTGTTGGTGGGCGTCAGCGCCGGATAGAGGGCCGCGGTGTCGAGAGGCCCGATCGTGGCGAAGAAGGTGGTGAAGGCGAGCAGCGCCGTCTCGATCATCTACGGCTCCACTCTGGGGCTCGGGGCCTGTTTCCTGCCCGAGCCCGGTGCGGTGGACAAGAGCCGCGAGCATGGCGGTGGTGCCGTGGATCATTTCCGCGGCGGCACGCTCGCCTGCGCACCGAACTGTCATCGTCGGGGTCTAGGTTGCGTCGGCCGCGGATGATGGCAGGCTGGACCTGCCCCGGGCGGGCCGGGCTCGAGGTGGCGCAGAATGACGCCAGGTGAATTCAAGGCGTGGCGCAAGGCGCTGGGCCTGTCGCAGAAGAAGGCCGCGGACGCGCTGGGCCTCAAGAACCGCATCGTCCAGTATTACGAGAAGGGCGAGCGCGACGGCGAGAAGGTCAAGATTCCCAAGCATGTGCGTCTCGCCTGCTACGCCCTGAGCATCGGGATTTCCGACTATCACGGGCCGAGCGGCGAGGATGGCGACGGCCGGCGGGCGAAGGGCAAACGCAAGCGCGTTGCCCGGGAAGAGGACGGGGCGGCCGCAGAGGCGGCGGCACCCTGAGCTGTGCGGGGCTCGACTCGCTCCATCTTCGCACCACATCTCAAGCATGACCGGCAAGGACGTCACCACGGGCGGGTCGGCGGAAGTCGCGGACTTCGTCGAGCGCCTGCGCGGGTTGCCCGCGCCAGCGACCACGGGCGGCCTGGGGCGGCTGATCTTCGCGCTGGACGCCACCGCGTCGCGCGAGGCCACCTGGGATCTCGCCTGCCATGTCCAGGACCAGATGTTCCTCGAGACGGCACGGCTGGGCGGTCTCGAGGTCCAGCTGGTCTTCTATCGGGGCTTCGGCGAGTGCCGCTCCAGCACCTGGGTGCGTGATGGCCGTGAGCTGGTCCGGCTGATGCGCAGCGTGCGCTGCCTCGCCGGCAAGACCCAGATCGCGCGCGTGCTGCGCCACGCCGCCTCCGAGGCGCGGCGCAAGCCCGTCCAGGCGCTGGTGTTCGTCGGCGATTGCATGGAGGAGGACGTGGACGAGCTGGGCCGGCTCGCCGGCGAGCTCGGGCTGCTCGGCACCCGCGCCTTCCTGTTCCACGAGGGCCACGAGCCGGCGGCGGGTCGGGCGTTCCGGCACCTTGCGGAGCTGACCCGAGGCGCCTGCCTGCCGTTCTCGCCCGCCTCGGCCGCGGACCTGCGCGCATTGCTCGGCGGGGTCGCCGCCTATGCCGCGGGTGGCCGGCGCGCGCTCGCGGCCCTGGCCAGCCGCTCCGGCGGTGCGGTACGGCTCCTGGAGCATCAGCTCCGCTGAGACGATCATGGCCTACGCCGCCTTCGGGCTTCTCGTCCTGCTGTTGTTGTTTCTCCTCGCCCGTGGCTTCGTCGCGGTGCCGGCGCCGCAGCTCGCCCATGGCTTCAAGACGTTCGCCGCCGCCTTCACCGCGCTGGCCGGCACGGGCCTGCTGTTCACCGGCCGGTTCGGCCTCGCATTCGTCACCCTCGCGGCCACCGCGGTCGCGGTGCGCGCGCTGCTGCTCGGGCCACGCGGCGCCGACCCTCTGCGGGGCAGGCCAGCCGCGGACCAGTCCAGCATCGAGACCGAGTGGCTCGCCATGCGACTGGATCATGCCACAGGCGAGGTCGAGGGTTGGGTCAAGCATGGTTCGGCCTCTGGCAGGGAGCTGGCCTCGCTCGGCCTGGGTGCGCTCCTGCGCCTGCTGGCCGAGCTGCAGCGCGAGGATCCGCCGTCGCTGCCGCTGCTCGAGGCCTATCTCGACCGCCGCTTCCCCGACTGGCGTGACAAGGCCGAGGATGCCGGACCGGGCCCGAGCGCCGCACCGGCCGGGCTGGACGAGCGGACGGCGCTCGAGATCCTGGGCCTCGCCCCCGGCGCTTCCGAGGCCGAGATCAAGGCCGCCCACCGCACGCTGATGAGCCGTCTGCACCCCGACCATGGTGGCAGCGCCTGGCTCGCCGCTCAGCTGAACCAGGCCCGGGACTATCTGCTGCGCCGACGCTGACGAACGCCTGCAGGGCTGCTGCTGGCCGGAGAACACGGATGGTGAGCGTCGGATGTCGGGAGGAGGGGCAACCGGCCTGCCGCCGTGAGCGGCGGGACCGGGACCTAGTGCCGGGATTGGTCCTCGCCCTGATCGGTGAGCTCCGGGAACTCGCCCAGATTGGCCTGAATCGCATCCTCCTCGGGCTGCTCCTCGGGCTCTCCGCTATAGGGCAGGTCGGCCCGGTCGCGGGCAATTTCCGCGGCGACCAGTTCCGACGCGATGCGCCAGTGGTCCTCGGCTCTTCCGTGCGGCCCGCCCTCGGACTGCCACAGCTCGTAGGCCTTGCGGCGAACCCGCTCTTCCCAGGGCTCGTCCGCGGGAAGGTCCTCTGCTGCGTGCCGCACCTCCTCCTCGAGGTCGCTGAGACCGTCCGCGGTCTCGCCCTCGATGTCGGGCCGCGTCGTCTCGGCGATCACCCAGTCCTGGGCCGAGGCATCCTCCGGGCTCGTGGCCGCGGTCTGCGCGCCGGGCTCCTCGACCTTCCGCCCGAGCAGGGCCACGGATGAATCCTGCTCGGGTGCCCGCCGACGCGCCGACGTCAGCGCGCTCGCCAATTCCTGGTCCGCGTCCTGCTTCTTCCGCTTCGCCATCTTTGTCCCCAACGGCACCGTCAGCTTCGGGCCCTCGTGAAAACCGGGGAGGCGGGTCGGCGTTCCGGAGGGCCGGAGCAGGGGGGAACCGCACGCCGTCCCGAACGCCACCGCCCAGTGGCGATGCCGCCGACAATCTGCTTCACTTTCCGATCAGGGCGGGCTCGTGCCTGCGCTGACCAGCTGGCGCGCGGCGACGCCGCTCGAGGACGCGCGCGCCACTGGCCGCCGCGGCGCGACGGGTGTCGGAGGGGCCATGAGCGATCGCGGCTGGGTGCATGAGGCCATCGAGCGGATCGAGGCGGATTTCGCGCGCTCGGCCGACACGCATCTGATCCGGGTCGAGCTGCCGGCCCATCCGGGAATCGACCTTTACCTCAAGGACGAATCGACTCATCCGACCGGCAGCCTGAAGCACCGGCTGGCGCGCTCTCTGATCCTCTACGGGCTGTGCAACGGCTGGATCGGCCCGAACACGACGCTGGTCGAATCCTCGTCGGGCTCGACGGCAGTGTCGGAGGCCTATTTCGCGCGGCTGCTCGGCCTGCCCTTCGTCGCGGTGATGCCGCGCACGACTTCGCGGGACAAGGTCGCCAAGATCGAGTTTCAGGGCGGACGCTGCAGCTTCGTCGACGACCCGCGGGATGTGTACGAGGCGAGCCGGAAGATCGCGGCCGAGACGGGCGGACACTATCTCGACCAGTTCACCTATGCCGAGCGGGCGACCGACTGGCGCGGCAACAACAACATCGCGGAATCGATTTTCCACCAGATGCGGTTGGAGCGCCATCCGGTGCCGAGCTGGGTGGTGTGCGGGGCGGGCACCGGCGGCACCTCGGCCACGATCGGCCGCTATCTCCGCTACCGCAGGTTGCCGACCCGGCTGTGCGTCGTCGACCCGGAACGCTCCGTGTTTCACCGTCACTTTGCCGACCGGAGCGTGACCACGGTCGATGGGCCGGCCTCCTGCATCGAGGGCATTGGACGGCCGAGGGTCGAGCCCTCGTTCGTGCCCGAACTGGTCGACCGCATGATCGCCGTTGCCGACGAGGCGAGCCTGGCCGCGATGCGGGTGTTGGGGGAGCGGCTGGGCCGGCGCTGCGGCGGCTCCACCGGGACGAATCTGTGGGGCTGTGCCGTCCTAATCTCGGAAATGGTCGCGCACGGGGAGACCGGCTCGATCGTGTCGCTGCTGTGCGATCCCGGCGAGCGTTATCTCGAGAGCTTCTTCGACGATGGCTGGATCCGGGAGCGCGGGCTCGCGCTGGAACCCTGCCGCGCGGAGATCGAGGCCTTCTTTGCGCAAGGGCGGCCCGTCACCCGATCATGGTGATCGCGCAACCGATCGCGTGGCGCACGGTTGACGCATGGTCGAGTGGCCGGAGGCATCGTGCCGCGACGCAAGCGCAGACAGGGCAGCGGCACTTCGGTCGCGCAGGCAGCACGACCGATGGCGGCGGTCTTGCCGCGAGAGACTCCTGGACGGGGCTGGTTCGCCACGCTGCGGCACCTCTGGCGTGATGTCGACCGGGACAATCTGCTTCTGGTCGCAGCCGGCTGCGCCTTCTACGCGATCCTGGCGCTGTTCCCGACGATCACTGCCCTGGTCTCGATCTATGGGCTGGTCGCCGACCCGAGCCAGGTCGAGCAGCGGCTGAGCGCGCTCGGTGAGATCCTGCCCGAGCAGGCGTCCGGTCTGATCGCCGGTCAGGCGCGCCGGGTCGCGGGCGGGACCGGGATCGCGCTCGGCTGGAGCGCGGCGCTTTCGCTGCTGT
>JBFWWD010000091.1:0-19841 GCA_050246385.1 Geminicoccaceae bacterium | reverse complement strand
CTCCATCCGGCCGGTGACCGTGGCCCCCAGCCGCATCTCGGGCGGCGGCGAGGCGAGGCCGACCCTGACCTGGAAGGTACGGGTCTCCGGGTCGGCCTGCTCGGCCACCTCGCGCACACGGCCGACCGCCTCGATGCCCGGGTCCTCGGTCAGGAACACCTGGATCTCGGGGTCGGGCGGGGCGGTACGCAGCACCTGGGCCGGCACGTCGAACACCGCGTCGCGGCCGTTCTGCCGCGCGAGCCGCACGATCATCTGGCCGGCCTGCACGACCTCGCCGGGCTCTGCGCCGGTCTCGGTGACCACGCCCTCGGCATCGGCATGCAGCTCGGTGAACGCGACCTGGTCGCGGGCGAAGCGCACCTGGGCCTCGGCCGCCTCGACCTGCGAGCGCGTGGTCTGCCGCCCCTGACGGGCACGCTCATAGACCGCGCGGGCGGCGAACCCACGCTCCTCCAGCGTTCGCTGGCGCTGGAATTCGGCCTCGGCCTCGGTGGCCTGCCCCTGGGCGGCCATGAGATTGGCCTCGGCGCCCTGCAGCGCGTTCTCCTGGTCCTGCGAATCCAGCCGGGCGATCAGCTGCCCCGCCTCGACCCGGTCGCCGACGTTCACGCTGCGCTCGACCATGCGCCCCGAGAGGCGGAAGGCGAGCCGTGCCTCGTCCTCGGCCTCGATCCGGCCGGTGAGCACCACCGGCACGCCGGCGGGCCGTTTCTCCACGACAACCGTCCGCACCGGGCGGATGGTCGCGGGCTGCTGCTCCGGCTCCTCGCCGCAGGCGGCCAGGAGCATGAGCGCGGGCACCAGGAGCCAGACGGCCGGGCGCGCCGTAGAGTTGAGGAACGGCAACGTCCATCTCCCGCATGCCGGCGTACCGGACGCTTTGGAATGACCGAATGTCGGCCCGTTTGGTCGTTCGGGACAGGCAGCCAAGGCAACCTAGCCGCCGCGTAGACGGATTTGAAGATACGGCGACATGAAATGTCCCGCCACAGCTTGCCACGGCCGAGCCCGAGCCCGACCCTCCGGTCTTGCCGCCGCCCGGCAGGGGCCGTTAGAACGCGGCGGCGGAGCATGGAGGCGCGGGCTTGACCTTGGCATCGGCGCCGCTGACCCTGGCGGCCTGGCTGAGCGTGGCGCTCATGGGCGGCTATCTGCTGCATGTGGGCGGCGGCGTGCTCATCCCGTTCGCGCTCGCGGTCCTGATCTGGCAGCTCATCAACGCGGCGTCGGAGCGCTTCGAGCGCGTGCGCATCGCCGGGCGCGCGCTCAGTCGCTGGCAGCGCCTGCTGATTGGCATCGGGCTCGCGGTGCTGGCGATGTGGCTGTTCGCCAATCTGGTGTTGAGCAATGTCGGGGCGGTGTCGGCGAGTGCGCCGACGCTCGAGGCGAACCTGATAGCGCTACTGCCGCGGATCGCGCGCCTCTTCGGCCTGCCGCCGCCGGAAAGCGTCGCCGACCTGATGGCGCAGCTCGACATCGACGTGCTGATCCGCGGCATCGCCGCCACCTTCGCCGGCTTCGTCGGCAGCCTCGGCCTCGTGGCGCTCTATGTCGCGTTCATGCTGTTCGAGCAGGACACGTTCGAGCGCAAGATCCTCCGGCTGAGCGGCGACGCGGCCCGGGCCGAGACGGCGCGCGGCGTGCTCGTCGACATCGAGCGCCGGGTCGAGCGCTATCTGTGGATCAAGTCGCTGACCAGCCTGCTCACCGCCTTCCTGTCCTGGGGGGTGCTGGCGCTGATCGGCTGCCAGAACGCGAGCTTCTGGGCGCTGATCATCTTCTTCATCAACTTCATCCCGGTGATCGGCTCCCTGGTCGGGGCGGTGTTCCCGTCGCTGCTGCTGCTGGTCCAGTTCGGCAGCTTCAGCGTGTTCTTCCTCGGCCTGTTCTGCCTCTCGATCGTACAGATTGGCGTCGGCAACATCCTCGAGCCGCGGCTGATGGGCAAGTCGCTGAATCTCAGCCCGATCGCGATCCTGGTGGCGCTGGCGGTCTGGGGCGGGCTCTGGGGCGTGGCCGGCATGTTCCTGTGCGTGCCGATCACGGTGATCGTGATGATCGTCTGTGCCCATTTCGAGGCGACGCGGCCTTTCGCTGTCCTGCTGTCGGCGGACGGCAATGTCGGCCCGGGGATCGGACCGGAGCAGGCCGTGCGCTTGCGCAGCGTCGCGCGGACGGCCCCCTGAGCGATGATCGTCGTGCTGACCGGAGCCGGAATCTCCGCCGAGTCGGGCCTGCCAACCTTCCGCGGCGCCGGCGGACTGTGGGAAGGGTGCCGGGTGGAGGACGTGGCCACGCCCGCCGCCTTTGCCCGCGACCCGGATCTCGTGCACCGCTTCTACAATGCCCGGCGGGCGAGGCTGCGCGACCCTGCGATAGCACCCAACCCGGCGCATCTGGCGCTGGCCGAGCTGGAGCGGCGCTGGCCGGGCGAGTTCCTGCTGGTGCCGCAGAATGTCGACGACCTGCACGACCGGGCGGGCAGCCGCAGGCTGATCCATCTGCACGGCGAGCTGCGCCGCGCCCGGTGCCGCGCCTGCGACGCCAGCACGCCGTGGGACGGTGATCTCGGGCGGGACGACCGGTGCCCCGCCTGCGGCGCTGTGGAACAGCTGCGGCCGGACATCGTCTGGTTCGGGGAGATGCCCTACCGGATGGACGAGGTCCATGTCGCGCTCGGCCGCTGTCGGGCCTTCATCGCCATCGGCACCTCTGGGCTCGTCTATCCCGCGGCGGGTTTCGTCGAGGCCGCCGCCGCGGCCGGTGCCGAGCGGACGATCGAGCTCAATCTCGACCCCTCGGCGATGAGCTTGGCATTCCGGGAGCGGCGGCTCGGGCGCGCCTCGGACCTGGTACCGGCACTGGTTGCGGAGCTTCTGCCATGACCCTTCCTTCCGCCGTCGAGCTGACCCGCCGGCTGGTGCGCATCGAGACGGTCAACCCGCCGGGCAACGAGGCGCCCGCGGCCGAGCTCGCGGGCGCGCTGCTGGAGGCGGCGGGCTTCGCCGTCCGCCGGGTGGACCTGGCGCCCGGGCGGCCGAGCGTGATCGCGCACCTCGCCGGCAGCGACCCCGAGGCGCCGGCGCTGGGCTTCACCGGCCATCTGGACGTGGTGCCGGTGGGCGAGACGCCCTGGCGCCGCGACCCGTTCGGTGGCGAGAGCGACGGCGACCGCATGGTCGGCCGCGGCACCGCCGACATGAAGGGCGGCGTCGCGGCGATGGTGGTGGCGGCGTGCGAGGCGGCGCGCCGGCCGCGCGCCCACGCCGGCCTGGAGCTCGTGCTGACCGCGGGCGAGGAGGTCGGCTGCTCGGGTGCGGCGCGGATCGTGCGGACCTCCGGCGTGCTCGGCCGGGTGGGCGCGCTGGTGGTCGGCGAGCCGACCGGCATGGCGCCGCGCTTCGGCCATCGCGGCGTGACCTGGCTGCGCCTGCGCTTCAAGGGGCGGACGGCGCACGCCTCGACGCCGCAGGAGGGCGACAACGCGATCCTGAAGGCGGCACGGGCGGCGCTGCTGCTCACCGAGCACGGGTTCGCGGGCCATCGCCACGACGCGCTCGGCCGCTCGACCGTGAACGTCGGCCGGATCGAGGGCGGGCAGAACCTGAACTCGGTGCCGGACGCGGCGGTGCTGGGCATCGACCTGCGCACCGTGCCGGGCCAGGGCGAGGCCGTGATCCTGGAGGAGCTCAGTCGCCTCGTGCCCGAGGCGGAGATCGAGCCGGTCGTGAGCTGCCCGCCGATGTGGAGCGATCCGGCGCAGCCCTGGCTGGCGCGGGTCGCCGAGCGGGCACGCGCCATCGCGGGCGGGGACGACGGGAAGCTCTCGGCGCCGTTCGCCACCGATGCCGGCTACCTGACGCCGGCCTATGGCGGTGCGCCGACGGTGATCGTCGGGCCCGGCGAGACCGAGCAGGCGCACAAGACCGACGAGTGGTGCTCGCAGCGGCGCATCGAGCAGGCGCGCGCCCTCTATGCCGAGCTGATCGCCGACTGGTGCCAGTCGTCATAGCGTAGGGCTGCGGGCAGAGAATAGCCGAGTACGCGCCACCTTTGACGCAGGCGCGGCAAGCCGGCAGTTTCCTGCTGGACTAGTGTGGTGAACGGAGGATAAACGCCCGCTCGCTCGCACCGGCTGCGACTGAGCGGGCAGTGATGCCCAAGCTTATGTTACCGGAGAGTTACGGCCGGTGGCGTGGGGAGCGAAAACTTGGCGTTCAACGGACTCGAATACATCGCATCCTACACCGACCTCATGGCGGCCTTCGGGCCGAACAAGGCGGCGGGCGAGTTCCACTACACCAACTTCGGGCGCTTCGAGGGCCGGACGGTCACGTTCGACGCGCTCGAATACATCGCGTCCTACGCGGACCTGCGCGCGGCGTTCGGCCCGAACGAGGACGTCGGCGCCAGCCACTACATCGTGTCCGGGCGGTTCGAGAACCGGGTCACGACGTTCGACGGGCTGCAGTACATCGCCAGCCACAGCGATCTGATCGGCGCGTTCGGCGCGAACCGGGACGCCGGAAGCGCGCACTTCATCAGCCACGGAGCGCGCGAGGGGCGCGATTCCGACAGCTTCAGCGCCTATCACTATCTGCACAACTACGCGGATCTGGAGGCGGCGTTCGGCAACAATGTCGAGGCGGCGACCCAGCACTATATCAGCAACGGCTTCCGGGAAGGCCGCACCGACGCCGCGCCGGAATGGGCCGGCGGCCTGACCATCCTGCCGCTCGGCGATTCGATCACCCGCGGCATCACGGGCGATCCCACCGGTCAGGGCTATCGCGGCCCGCTGTACCGGCTGTTCGACAATGCCGGCCAGGATACGGATTTCGTCGGCGGACGGGCGGACGGAAACTTTCCCGACCCCCAGCACCAGGGCGTCTCCGGGCGCACCGCGACCGAGCTCGACGGCGTGGTGTCCGGCATCATCGGCACGCAGAATCCGGACGTGGTGCTGCTGATGATCGGCACCAACGACGTGCTGCGCGAGGCCAACGCGGCGTCGACGGTGCCCGGCGAGATCGTCAGCATCGTCAACAAGATCCACACGGTCAGCTCGGACACCTACGTGCTCGTGGCCGAGATTCCGGTTCTCTCGGGCGGCACCGCGTTCGGCTCCAACGTTCCGTCGGTCCGCGCCGCCACCAATGTCGGCATCGCCAACGCCGTGCAGAATCTGGAGGCGCAGGGCCACGCGGTATCCCTGGTCGACACCAGCGCCCTGACCCTGGGCGATCTCGTCGACGGCATCCACCCGAACCAGGCCGGCTATGCCAAGCTCGCCTCGATCTGGTTCGATGCGATCCAGGACGAGGTGCCGCATCCGGGCGCGACGCCGGCGCACACCGACTTCATCACCTGAGCCCCGCGCCGCCTATCGGCCGGATAACCGATCGGCATCGGGCAGCGATGGTGACGAGCGGGACCGATGCGGCGCGCGCTGCTAGGATGCCGGCCGCCCATGCGCGAGGGAGGCAGGCATCATGGCAGCGCCGATCATCCACGGCCCGGCGATCAGCACCTATGTCCGCACCGTGCGGCTGGTGTGCGAGGAGAAGGGGGCACCCTACCAGCTGGCCGAGGTCGACATCATGCAGGGCGGCAACAAGACGCCCGAGCATCTGGCCCGGCATCCGTTCGGCAAGGTCCCGGCGTTCGAGCATGACGGCTTCCAGCTCTACGAGACCAGCGCCATCACCCGCTATCTCGACGCCGTCCTGCCGGGGCCGTCGCTGACGCCCGCGGACCCGAAGGGCGCGGCACGCATGCAGCAGGCGATCGCGATCGTCGATTCCTATGCCTACGGCTCGATGATCTCGGCGATCGTGATCCAGCGGGTGGTGATGCCGATGGTCGGCGGGATCGCCGACGAGACGATGATCGCCGCCGCCCTGCCGACCGCCGAGATCTCGCTGGCGGCGTTCGAGGCGCTGCTCGACGGCAACCGTTTCCTCGCCGGCGACAGCCTGAGCCTCGCCGACCTGCACCTGACACCGGTGATGGCCTATTTCAGCGCCACGCCGGAAGGCCAAGCCCGGCTGCCGCGCCATCCGAACCTGGCGCGCTGGTGGGGTGCGATGTCCTCGCGGCCGAGCATGGCGAGGACCCAGCCGCACCTGGGTTGACCTCACGGACCCCCGGGCTCCAGGCGCCCGGGGTGAGCATCGGGCGCGCGTCGAAGGAGCGGGCCTGTGCCGGCGTCATGGGTCACCGGCATCTGGCAGGTCGCCACCTTCAGGCGTGGCGGTGCCGAGGTGGCGGACGGCCGTATGTCCCAGCTGTATCGATTGCCCCGCTTCGGCGCGGCCCCCGCCGGCTCAGCCGTGGCTCTGGGCGAACTGCGCCTTGGCCTCCGCAGAGGCCTCCGTCTGATGACGTCGGCGCCATTCCTCGTAGGGCATGCCGTAGATCAGCTCGCGCGCCTCGTCGTAGGTCATCGTCTGTCCCCGCTCCTCGGCGGCGGCGCGGTACCATTTGGCCAGGCAGTTGCGACAGAAGCCGGCGAGATTCATCAAATCGATGTTCTGAACGTCGGTGCGCTCGCGCAGATGCGCCACCAGGGTGCGGAAGGCGGCAGCTTCGAGCTCGGTCTGGCTCATGGCGGGGCTCTCCTCAACGACGCCGCAGGAACTGCAGCAGGTACCATACCACCCATATGGGCACGACCACGACGGCACCCAGCAGGACATATTTGATCGTCCAGCCGGCCCAGCTCTCGGCATTGGCCAGCACGTCGCGCACGCTCTGGGTGAGCCAGGTCAGGATGTCCGCCGGCTGGACGCCGAAGAACGCCATCGCCATCCCGACCAGCAGCGAGGCGATCAGGATCCGGAGCACGGTGCCGAAGGTGATCTGGGGCAGGAAGGTCGCTCCTTGCAGCTGCGGCTCGCGCAGGCGTTCGGTCTCGGATATGCCTAGCGTCGACCAACCAGCAAGGGAACCGGCGCCATGGGATTGATCAGCTTCATCAAGGAGGCGGGACGGAAGCTCGGCATCGGCAGTGCGGAGGCCACCCAGCCGGAAGGCTCCGCGGTCCCCGACACGCCGACGGTCGACGCGCTCAAGGCCGAGATCAAGGGCCTCGGGCTGAACGTCAAGGACCTCGCGGTCGACGTTCATGGCGACACGGTCAAGGTCTCCGGGACGGCGCCGGACCAAGCGACTAAGGAAAAGCTGGTGGTGGCGCTGGGCAATGTCGCCGGCGTGGCGGCGGTCGACGAGAGCGTGGCCGCGGAGAAGGCCGAGCCCGAGGCGGTGATCTACGTGGTCAAAAAGGGCGACACGCTGTCGGCGATCGCCCAGAAGCACTACGGCAAGGCGTCGAAATACAGGACGATCTTCGAGGCTAATCGGCCGATGCTGAAGGATCCCGACAAGATCTATCCGGGCCAGGCGCTGCGCATTCCGCCGGAGGCGTGAGGGGCTGGCGATGGCCACGGCCCTTCTGGTGATCGACCTGCAGCGGGGCATGTTCACGCAGGAGCAGGCGCCGCATGACGGCGAGGCGGTGCTGGCGCGCGTGGCGGACCTGCTCGGGCGGACGCGCCGGGCAGGGGTGCCGGTGCTGCATGTCCGCCACGATGGCGGCGAGGGGGATCCCCTGCAGCGTGGCACCGCGGGCTGGGAGATCCACCCGGCCGTGGCGCCTCGGGGCAACGAGCCGGTGATCGACAAGGATCGCTGCAGCGCCTTCGACCGCACCGACCTGCAGGCACGGCTGTCGGCGCACGGGATCGACCGGCTGGTCGTCGCCGGCATGCAGACCGAGTTCTGCATCGACACCAACTGCCGTGCGGCGCATGCGCTGGGCTACTCGGTGGCGCTGGTCAGCGACGGGCACACGACCTTCGACACGCCCTCGCTGACGGCCGCCCAGGTGGTCGAGCACCATACCCGCATCCTGAACTGGGGCGGGTTCGTCGAGCCGGTCGCGAGCGCGGAGGTGCGGCTCGACTGAGGCCGCCTGCTCAGCACACGCCCTTCTTGTGCTGGCCGGGCGGGCAGAAGCCGCCGCCACCGCCGCCGATGCGCACGTCCACCGGAGCCGGGCGCAGCTCGATGTCGGGAGGCCGCACCGTGGCGGTGCAGCCCGCGAGCAGGAGAAGAACGAGCACACATCGTGTGGCCATGCCAGCCTCGCCGTCGCAAAGAGTGGTGAGGCTGGCAGGGAAGGGTTGAGAAAAGGTTGCGGCGTGCGCGGCTAGTCGAGCTCGATTTCGCCGTCGATGACCACGTCCAGTCCGACAGCCGGGATGGTCAGCCGCATCTCGGCGGGCAGCTTCTCACTGCCCTGCAGCCGGCCCGAGTCGAGGGCGGCCCTTATCGCCTGCTCGATCTCGCGCTGGCCGGTGACGCCGACCTTCTTGAGGAACTTGCGCAGGCTCATGTTGAGCACGTCCTCGTTCATCGATCTCTCCCTTGGGTCTCGGCTCACGCCAGCAGCTCGAGCGCGTCCGTCAGCGGCAGCCGGTGGCGGCCGATCACGAAGCGGCCCTTGGCGTCAAGCCCCTCGATCGGGCCGGCGAACGGCTCGTTGTGCAAGGTCAGCATACCGGGTTCGCCACGGCGATAGCAGAGGCGATTCCAGCCGGCATAGACCGCGGCCGGCCCCTCCTCGCGCCAGCGGCCGGCCCAGTGCAGGAACGCTCGGCTCAACGCCTCGAGCAGGGCCGCGGCGGCGACGTCGCCCGCACCCTGCTCGGCGAGGGAGGTGCGGTCCGGCAGCCGGTCCGGCAGATCGCCGAGCGGGGCGAGCTGGAGACAGAGCCCGAGCACCAGCCAGGGTGGCGGCATCGTCTGGCCGGCGGTCGGCGCCACGGCCGCGCGCACGCCGCCGGCGCGCGCGCCGGCGAGCAGGAGCTCGCCGGGCCAGGCGCAGGTGACCGAAATTCCGGGCGGCACGGTCCGCGCCAGCGCCTCGCAGCCGGCGATGGCGAGCACGTAGACCGCGTCCAGGACGTCCGCGGCCGGCGCTTCGGGCTCGAGCACGAGCGCCATGTCGAGCAGATCGTCGCGCTCGCTCCGATAGACCGTGCCGTCCTCGACGCCGCGAGGGGCGGCGCGGACCGCGCGCTCGAACGCTGCGGTCTCGCGGTCGAGACCGACGAGCTGGAAGGCGGGCGGAAGCGAGGGCGCGGACATGTTGCGGCGGCTCTGGTCGGGGTTGGCTGGGATCGATAGGGTCTGCCGCCCCGCGGAGGTTCCATATATGACGATCGAAGGCGGTCTCTACCATACCAGCCAATATGACCGCAGCCGGGCCCTCGGCAGCTACTGGGAGGCGCATGGCGGGCCGGAGCCGACGGGCCCGGCGCCGCTCGCGGCGGATCTCGCCGTGGAGGTCGCGATCGTCGGTGGCGGCTATACCGGCCTGTCGGCCGCCTATCATCTGGCGCGCGAGCACGGCATCCAGGCGGCGGTGCTGGAGGCGGGCGGGATCGGCTGGGGCGCCTCGGGCCGCAATGGCGGCTTCTGCGGGCCCGGCGGCAGCAAGGTCGGCTATGCCACGATGGCGAGCCGCTGGGGCATCCAGGAGGCGCGGCGGTTCTTCGACGCACAGCTCGCGGGCGGGCGGCTGGTGCGCGGCCTCGCCGCCGACGAGGGCTTCGATCTCGAGATCGCGGGCGAGGGCGAGCACTACATCGCGCACCGACCCGGCCGCTGGCACGAGCTCGAGAACTACAAGGGAACGGTGCAGCGGCTGTTCGGGGCGCGCTGGGAGCTGTGGCGCAAGGCCGAGATGGAGGCGCGCCTGCTGCACTCGCCCGAGGCGCATGGCTGCCTCGTCGTGCCGCACTATTTCGGCTTCAACCCGATGCGCTACGTGCGCGGGCTGGCGGCGGCGACCGCGGCACGCGGCGCACGGGTGCATCCGAAGACGCCGGTGACCGCGTGGCAGCGCACAGCTGGCAGGCACCGCCTGGTGACGCCCGGTGGCGTGGTGACGGCCGAGCGGGTGCTGTTCGCGACCAACGGCTACACGCCCGAGGGGCTCGACCCCGTGCTGGCTGGGCGGTTGCTGCCGGCCCTGTCCAGCATCATCGTCACCCGGCCGCTGAGCATCGCGGAGCAGGCGGCGCAGGGCTGGACCCGGCCGGCGCTGATCGCCGACACGCGCCGGCTCCTGTTCTACATCCGGCTGCTGCGCGATGGCCGGCTGCTGTTCGGCTCGCGCGGCGGGCTGGATGCCTCGCCCGCCGCCTTCGCCGCCCGCCGCGCCTGGATGGAGCGCCGCCTGGGCGAGATCTTCCCTGCCTGGCGCGGCGTTCCGATCGAACACGCCTGGTGGGGGTTGGTCTGCCTGTCGCAGGATCTCCTGCCTCATCTGGGCTGGCTCGACGCCGGTCGGACCGTGCTGGGGGCCTGGGCCTATCACGGCGGCGGCACGGGGTTCGGCACCATGTTCGGCCGCGCGGCGGCGGCGCGGCTTGCCGGGGGCGAGCCCGATCCGCCATTGCCGGAGTTCGTCCTGACGGCGCCGCCGCGCTTTCCCGCACCCGGGTTGCGGCTGATGGCGCTGCGCGCGGCCTATCTCGGCTACGGTCTCAAGGACGAATGGCTCTAGGCGGACGGCGGCCGCAGCCGAGCAGGGCTCGGCCTCACGCCGTGCGGCCCCCCTTGGGCGGCGGCAGGCTCTCCCAGCGCTCGCCGGCGGCGAGAACGCAGGCCAGGCCGCCGGGGGTGGTGCTGAGGATGGTCCAGCTGCCCGTGGCGGCGGAGGTGAACACCTGGAGGAGATTGCCGTTGGACTGGATGCCCAGGGAAGCCGGAGCCTCCGAATAACTGCCTGCGAGCTGGCGCGCGACATCCTTGTACGGGAAGCAGGGAATGGTGCGCGTCGGCGCCGCGTCGTTCGCCTGTGCCGCCGTAGCCAGCAGAAGCGAGAGCGAAGCGAAGAGCGCCATCTTGAACATGGTACCGACAGCCTTTTGCTGATCGATCGTGTCGATCCAACGCACGGGAGCTTCGTCGGTTGCGGTTAAGGCACGCTTAACGCGCGCTCGAGATGCGCCTAGTCTTGCACGCACAGAACAGGCGAGGCCCATGTCCGACCGCGATCCGGCGACGCTGAACGCCACCGAGCTGCTGCATCTCTACCGCCACCGGCGGCTGTCGCCGGTCGAGGCGACCCGCGCCTGCCTCGACCGGATCGAGCGCTGGAACGATCTGGTCAACGCCTTCTGCCACGTCGACGCCGACGCGGCGCTCACGGCGGCCGCCGAGTCCGAGGCGAGATGGGCGGCCGGCACGCCCGTCGGTCTGCTCGACGGCGTCCCGGTCACGATCAAGGATCTCGTGGTGACCAGGGGCTGGGTGACGCGGCGAGGCAGCCGGATCACCGCCGATCTCCCACCGGCGCCGGCCGACGCCCCGGCCACGGCGCGACTGCGCGAGGCGGGGGCGGTCCTGCTCGGCAGCACCACCACGCCGGAGTTCGGCTGGAAGGGGGTCACCGACAACCCGCTCGGCCATGTCGGGCGCAATCCCTGGGACGTGTCGCGTACCTCGGGCGGCTCGAGCGGCGGCGCTGGCATCGCCGCGGCGCTCGGCATGGGTGCGCTGCACATCGGCACCGACGGCGGCGGCTCGATCCGCATCCCGTCCAGCTTCTGCGGCATCGTCGGCCTGAAGCCCACCTTCGGGCGCGTGCCGGCCTGGCCCTTGTCGCCGTTCGGCACGGTGGCGCATCTCGGGCCGATGACCCGGACGGTGGCGGACGCCGCGCTGATGCTGACCGTGATCAGCCGGCCCGACCTGCGCGACTGGAACGCGCTGCCGCCGGACGGGCGGGACTATCGGATCGGGCTGGAGGAGGGGATCGCCGGGCTGCGCATCGCCGCCAGTGCCGATCTCGGCTCGCTCGAGGTCGACGCGGAGGTGCGGGCAGGGTTCGAGGCGGCGCTCGAGGTGCTCGCCGGGCTGGGCGCACGGGTGGAGCGGGCGGACCCGCCGGTCGCCGATGCGCCAAGCATCTTCGTGCGCACCTGGTTTCCCGCCGCGGCACGGCTGCTCGAGAAGCTCACGCCCGAGCAGCGCGCCCTGCTCGACCCTGGTCTGGTGGCGATGTCGGCGCAGGGGGCCGAGTTCCCGCGCGGCGAGATCCAGGACGCGATCCTGGCGCGGGGCGAGCTCGGCGTCGCCATGCAGGGCTTCCTGTCCGAGTACGACCTGCTGGTGACGCCCAGCACCGCGATCCCGGCTTTCGCGGCGGGCATCGAGTACCCCGACCGGGACGAGCAGCGCTGGAGCGACTGGGCCGGGTTCAGCTATCCGTTCAACCTCAGCCAGCAGCCGGCGATCAGCGTGCCGGCAGGCTTCACCAAGGACGGCCGGCCGATCGGCCTGCAACTCGTGGCCGCGAAATATGCCGACGCGCTGGTGCTGCGCGCGGGCCGCGCCTTCGAGGCCGCCTGTCCCCAGCCGATGCCGTCGGAACCGCGCGGGAGCGTCGTTTGACTCGCCTGCGGGCGCATGCTTCGCTCGCGCGAGCAGCGCCGCGACGGCGCCATATTGATCCCGAGGGAGGGGCAGGAATGCGATCGTTGATCAGAGCTACCGTGCTGGGCGCGGTGTCGGTGCTGGCATTGGCTGCGGCGGCACAGGCGAAGACATTGGTCTATTGCTCGGAAGGCAGCCCCGAAGGCTTCGCGCCGATGCTGTTCACCGCCGGCACCACCTTCGACGCCTCCTCGAAGCCGGTCTACAACCGGCTGATCGAGTTCGAGCGCGGCGACACCAAGACCGTTCCCGGCCTCGCCGAGAGCTACACCGTCTCCGACGACGGCATGACCTACACGTTCAAGCTGCGGCCGGGCGTGAAGTGGCATTCGAACAAGGACTTCACCCCGACCCGCGACTTCAACGCCGACGACGTCGTGTTCACGTTCATGCGGCAGCTCGACCCGAACCACCCGTTCCACAAGGTCTCGGGCGGCACCTACGAATATTTCGTCAGCATGGACATGAACAATCAGCTGAAGTCGGTCGAGAAGGTGGACGACCTCACGGTCAAGTTCACGCTCGCCGCCCCGCAGGCGCCGTTCATCGCCAATCTCGCCATGGACTTCGCCTCGATCATGTCGGCCGAATATGCCGACGCGATGCAGAAGGCGGGCACGCCTGAGAAGATCGACCTCGAGCCGATCGGGACCGGCCCGTTCCAGCTCGTGAACTACCAGAAGGACGCGGTGATCCGCTACAAGGCCAATCCCGACTTCTGGGGCGGCCCGGCCAAGATCGACAATCTGGTGTTCGCGATCACCCCCGACCCGTCGGTGCGCTACCAGAAGCTCAAGGCGGGCGAGTGCCAGGTGATGGCCTACCCGAACCCGGCCGACATCCCGGCGATGAAGGAGGACCCGGCCGTCAACCTGATGAGCCAGGAAGGCCTCAACATCGGCTACCACGCCTACAACACCGAGAAGAAGCCGTTCGACGACGTGCGCGTGCGCAAGGCGTTGAACATGGCGGTGAACAAGCAGGCGATCATCGACGCGGTGTTCCAGGGGGCCGGTGCCGCGGCCAAGAACCCGATCCCGCCGACCATGTGGTCCTACAACAATGCGGTCCAGGACGATCCCTACGACCCCGAGGCGGCCAAGAAGCTGCTCGCCGAAGCCGGGGTGAGCAATCTCAAGACCAACATCTGGGCCATGCCGGTCCAGCGGCCCTACAATCCCAACGCCAGGCGCATGGCGGAGATGATCCAGGCCGACTGGAAGGCGATCGGCGTCGAGGCCGAGATCGTCAGCTACGAATGGGGCGAGTATCTCAAGCGCTCCTCGGCCGGCGAGCACGAGACCGTGCTTCTGGGCTGGACCGGCGACAATGGCGATCCCGACAACTTCCTGTTCGCGCTCCTAAGCTGCGAGGCGGTGAAGGGCGGCAACAACCGGGCGCGCTGGTGCAATCAGGAGTTCAACGACCTGGTCACCAAGGCGCAGCGCTCCAGCGATCTCGCCGAGCGGACCAAGCTCTACGAGGAGGCTCAGGTCGTCTTCAAGCGCGAGGCGCCCTGGAACACGATCGCCCACTCGGTCGTGTACCAGCCGCTCGCCAAGAACGTCGTCGACTACAAGATCGACCCGTTCGGCGCGCATATCTTCTACGGGGTCGATCTCGAGGGCTGAGTGGCCGAGAGCGAGTATGACCGTCTGACCAGGCGCAGCATCGAGGCGAAGCGGCGCCTGGATCAGGCCGAGGAGTATCTCCAGAACCCCGGTCGCGACGGTGGGCAGGCGCAGTGGTCGTGGCGGGTTCGGCGCGACCGGGCGCTCAAGGAATATCTGGAGATCGAGGCCGAGCGGAAGCGGGCGGCGCCACCGCCAGCTTTTCCGGCCGACGAGGATTAGACCGTTTCCGCGCTGAGCGGAAACGGTCTGCCTCATGTAGGCCAACAGCCGATAGGCCCCAGAAATGCGAGAGTGTGTTCGGTCGAGCCGAACACACTCTAGGCGCGCGCGCCGGGCACCGCCTTGAGCGCGGGATAGAGCGCCCGGAAACGGGCATGGACGGCCTCGTACAGCCGGGCGAGCTCGCGGTCGGGCCTGGTCGCGCCTTCCGTGCGCGGGACCGTGGCCGAGACGGCCGCGCGCAGGTCGGATGCCACGCCCGTGCCGACCAGTGCCAGAATGGCGGCGCCCAGCGCCGGGCCTTCGGCCGAGCGGCCGAGCGCCAGCGGCACGCGCAGCTGTGCCGCCAGGATCGAGCGCCACAGATCCGAGCGGGCGCCGCCACCGGTCAGGGTGATCTGCGACGGCTCGACCCCGAGGCTGCGCATGCGGTCCAGGCAGTCGGCGTAGGCGAAGCCCACGCCTTCGACCAGCGCGCGGATCATGTGGCGGCGATCGTGGGCGAGGCTGAGCCCCGTCCAGCATGCGCGCGCGTGCGGATCCAGATGGGGCGAGCGCTCGCCGGCGAGATAGGGCAGGAACAGGACGCCGTCGGCTCCCGGCGGGACTTCGGCCGCGGCGTCGAGCAGCTGGGCGAAGCCGTCCTGACCGGCCGCATCCGACGGCGCGACCTTCTCGCGGTACCAGCTCAAGGCACCCCCGGCGGACAGGATGACGCCCATCAGATGGTAGCCGCCGGGCACGGCATCGCAGAACGCGTTGAGCGCCCCGTCGGGGTCGACGCGCGGCGTCATGCTGTGCACGAAGATCGTGCCGGAGGTGCCGATCGAGCAGACGCCGTGGCCTTCGTCGATCAGGCCGGCGCCGATCGCGGCGCAGGCATTGTCGCCGCCGCCGGCGACCACGGGCGTGCCTTCCGGCAGGCCGGTGGCGGCCGCGGCCGCGGCGTTGAGCCGGCCGGTGACGTCGGGTCCCTCGAACACGGTGGGCAGCAGGCTCGGGCTGACCTCCAGCGCCCGCAGGACCTCGTCGCTGTAGTCGCGGCGGACGAGATCGAGGAACAGGGTGCCCGAGGCGTCGGCGGCGTCGGTGGCATGCTCCCCGGTCAGGCGCAGGCGGATGAAGTCCTTGGGCAGCAGGAGCTTCGCGACCCGGGCGGCCGCCTCGGGCTCGTGGCGGCGCAGCCAGAGCAGCTTGGGCGCCTGCATGCCGGTGCTGGCGCGGTTGCCGGTGATCGCGGTCAGCCGCTCGCACCCGACCCGGCGCTCGATCTCGGCGCACTCCTCATGGGTGCGGGCGTCGTTCCAGAGCAGGGCGGGGCGGATCGGGTCGCCGTCACGGTCGACGAACACCGAGCCGTGCATCTGGCCGGACAGGCCGATCCCGGCGATCTCGCGGCCGGCAGCGGGCACGGCCAGCTCGCGCAGCACGGCGACGGTGGCCGACCACCAGGCCTCCGGCTCCTGCTCGGTCCAGCCCGGCCGAGGGGTCAGCAGGGGATAGGCCCGCTCGGCGCGGGCGAGTACCGCGCCGTCGCTCCCCAGCAGCACTCCCTTGGCTCCGCTCGTGCCGATGTCGATGCCGATGGTCGCGGGTGTTCCCGCCATTGCGACCTCCCCGGTTGCGTCGTCGTTGCCGCTTTATGGCGGCCCCGCCGCGCCGTGGCGAGGGCGCGCGCAAGTCAGGGCCGGCCTCGCAGGAACCGGATGCGGTTGCCGAAGGGGTCGTGGACCGTCAGCTCCTCGCCCCAGGGCTGCGCCTCGATCCCGGGCCGGCCATATTTGTAGCGTTTCTCGCTCAGCTCCCCATGGAGGGCATGTATGCCCGACATGCGGACGAGCACTGTCGAGCCGGGAGAGGCGTCGCCGTGGTGCTCGGACAGATGCAGGACGAGGCCGGCGCGCGAGACCTGCATGTAGAGCGGAGCGTCGGGCTCGAAGCGGTGCTCGAAATCGACCGTGAAGCCGAGGAAGCCGCAATAGAATTCGCGCGCCTTCGCCTCGTCGAAGATGCGCAGGATCGGGATCGCGCGCTCGAACCGGATGTCGTCGTCCTGTGCTGGCATCACCCCTCCTGTGCCGGCGACGGGTGCGGCTTTACGGCGCCGACACCCTCCTCTATAGCATGCCGCCGCCCGAACGACCCGGTCCCGCGGCCTGCGCGGGCGCCTCAATCCGCGAGCCCCCCTTGAGCACCGCCGACCCTCCCCGCGAGTCCCTGGTCCATCTCGCCCTGCCCAAGGGGCGCATGGAGGAGGGCGTGACGCGGCTCATGAACGACGCCGGCATCCGCCTGACCTTCGACCGGCGCGGCTATCGGCCCACCATCTCCCTCGACGGCTTCGAGACCAAGATCCTCAAGCCGCAGAACATCGTCGAGATGCTGCATCTGGGCTCGCGCGACCTCGGCTTCGCGGGGGCCGACTGGGTGATGGAGAAGGGCGCCGAGCTGGTCGAGCTGGTCGATACCGCCCTCGATCCGGTGCGGATCGTGGCCGCCGCCGGCCCGGATTTCCTGGTGAACGACCGGCCGGCGAAGCCCGGTTTCGTGGTCGCGACCGAATATGAGCGCGTCACCCGCGCCTGGCTCGAACGGCGCGAGTTCGACGGGCGGGTCGTGCGCTCCTATGGCGCGACCGAGGTGTTCCCGCCCGAGGACGCCGACTGCATCGTCGACAACACCGCGACCGGTGCCACGCTCAAGGCCAACGGTCTCGTGATCTTCGACGAGCTGATGCGCTCCTCGACCCGGCTCTACGCCTGCCCGCGCGCGCTCGACGATGCCGGCAAGCGGGCGCGGATCGAGCATTTCGTCGTGCTGGTCCGCTCCGTGCTCGACGCCAGGAAGCGGGTGATGCTGGAGGTGAACGTGCCCGCCGACCGGCTCGAGGCCGTGGTGGCGGTCCTGCCCTGCATGCGCGAGCCGACGATCGCCCCTCTGCACCACGAGGCCGGCTTCGCGGTGAAGGCGGCGGTGCCGCGCGCCGATCTGCCGGGCCTGATCCGGGCGATCAAGGAATGCGGCGGCACCGACATCGTCGTGTTCGGCATCGCGCAGATCGTGCCGTGAGCGAGACCCCGCGCACCGCCCGGGTCGAGCGGCGTACCGCCGAGACCGAGATCACGCTCTCGCTCGATCTCGACGGGACCGGCCGGTCCGAGGTGCAGACCGGGCTGGGCTTCCTCGATCACATGCTGACGGCGCTGGCCAAGCACGGTCGGTTCGATCTCGATCTCGACTGTGACGGCGACCTCGAGGTGGACGATCACCACACCGCCGAGGACTGCGCGCTGGCGCTGGGTACCGCCTTCGACCAGGCGCTCGGCGAGCGGCGCGGCATCCGCCGCTTCGGTCATGCCTACGCGCCCCTCGACGAGGCGCTGGCGCGGGCGGTGGTCGACTTCTCCGGCCGGCCCTCGGCGCAGGTCGAGCTGGGCTTCCGGCGCGAGCGGATCGGCGAGATCGCGACGGAGAACCTGACCCACGTCTTCGTCTCCTTCGCCACCGCGGCAAGGATGACGCTGCATGTCGACGTGCTGAAGGGCAGCAACGACCACCACCGCGCCGAGGCCGCGTTCAAGGCGCTGGCACTGGCGCTGCGCGAGGCGGTGGTGCTCGACGGCACGGGCGAGGTGCCGAGCACCAAGGGTGTGCTGTGAGCGAGGTGATCGTCGTCCCGACCGGGACCGCCAACATCGCGTCCGTGTTGGCGGCGTTCCGGCGCCTCGGTGCTGCGCCGCTGGTGAGCGAGGAGCGGGCTGTAGTGGCCGGCGCCTCGCACGTCATGCTGCCCGGGGTGGGGGCGTTCGGGACCTCGATGGCGCGGCTGGTCGAGCTGGGGCTGGACGGCGCGCTGCGCGAGCGGATCGCGGCCGACCGGCCGACCATGGCGATCTGCGTCGGCCACCAGCTCCTGTTTACGACCAGCGACGAGAGCCCGGGTGCCCGGGGCTTGGGCGTCGTGCCGGAGCATGTCGGCCGATTCACCGGGGACGTCCGCGTGCCGCAGTTCGGCTGGAACGAGGTGGAGGCGGGCGAGGACGCGAACCTGATCGAGGACGGCTGGGCCTACTTCGCCAACAGCTACCGGGCCGCCGCGGCGCCGGGCTGGACGGTGGCCTGGGCGAGCCACGGCGGCCGCTACGTGGCGGCGATGGAGCGCGGCAACGTGGTGAGCTGCCAGTTCCATCCCGAGCTGTCGGGTGCCTATGGCGAGGCGCTGCTCGCGCGCTTTTTGGAGCTGGCGTGATGCTGGCGGCGCGGATCATCCCCTGCCTCGACGTCAGCCACGGCCGGGTGGTCAAGGGCGTGCGCTTCCAGGGCCTGCGCGACGCCGGCAACCCGGCCGAGCGGGCGCGGCTCTACCAGGACACCGGGGCGGACGAGATCGTCATCCTCGACGTCTCGGCGACGCCGGAGGGCAGGGGGCACCAGCACGAGACCATCCGGCGGGTGCGCGCGGTCTTGTCGATCCCGCTCACCGTCGGCGGCGGGGTGCGCACGGTCGAGGACGCCTGGCATCTGCTCGAGGCGGGTGCCGACAAGGTCTCGGTCAACACCGCCGCCGTCGACCGGCCGGAGATCCTGACCGGCATCGCCGAGCGGTTCGGGCGGCAGTGCTGCGTGATCGCGATCGACGCCGCCCAGCGCGACGGCAGGTTCGAGGTCCTGGTCAAGGGCGGGCGCGAGGGCACCGGCATCGACGCGATCGAGTGGGCGCGCGAGGCCGAGCGGCGCGGTGCCGGCGAGGTGCTCTTGACCTCCTGGGACCGGGACGGGACGCGCTCGGGCTACGATCTGGCACTGACCGGTGCGGTTGCCCACGCGGTGCGCGTGCCGGTGATCGCCTCGGGCGGGGCCGATTCGGCCGAGCACATCCGGGCGGCGTTCGCGGCCGGCGCCGATGCCGTGCTCGCCGCCTCGATCTTCCACGACGGCGACACGACCCCGAACGACGTCAAGCTCTACCTCCAGGAGCACGGGATCAGGGTCCGGCCGTGATCGTCCCCAGCATCGATCTCCAGGGCGGCCAGACCGTCCAGCTCGTCGGCGGCGCCGCGAAGGCGATCGACGCGGGCGATCCCACGCCGATCGCCGAGCGGTTCTCGCTCGCCGGCGAGATCGCGGTGATCGACCTCGACGCCGCCATGCGCAAGGGCAGCAACGCGGCGCTGATCGAGGGTCTGCTGCCACGCTTCGCCTGCCGGGTGGGCGGTGGCATCCGCGACGTCGAGACGGCGGTGCGCTGGCTCGATCAGGGTGCCCGCAAGGTGATCCTCGGCACGGCGGCGCGGCCCGAGATCCTGTCGCGGCTGCCGCGCGAGCGGGTGATCGCGGCGTTGGACGCGCGCCACGGCGAGGTGGTGGTCGAGGGCTGGCAGGAGGGCACCGGCCGCGGCATCCTGGAGCGGATCGCCGAGCTGAAACCCTACGCGGCGGGCTTCCTGGTCACCTTCGTCGAGCTCGAGGGCCGCATGG
>JBFWWD010000090.1:0-19983 GCA_050246385.1 Geminicoccaceae bacterium | reverse complement strand
GCGAGCATCAGGATGTCGCCGGGCTTCTTGCCCTTGGCTTCCATGAGCGAGACGATCGGCACGGTCAGGTGGCCCGAATGCGCGTACACCAGATCGATGTCGGGGTTCACCAGCAGCTGGTCCTCGAACACCTTGCCGGCGTTGGTCGGCTCCCACTGCATCGCCGCCTTGGTGATGATCTCGACCTCCGGCGCCTTCTCGGCCATCACCTCCTCGAAGCCCTTCTGGATGTCGAGCGTGTAGTTGTCGCCCGGATCGCCCAGGATCTGCAGCATCTTGCCCTTGGGGCTGCCGTATCTCGCCGTCAGCAGCTCGATCACCTCGGCGGCCGCGAGATGGCCGATCTCGACCGTGCCGGCGACCGAGGTCAGGTCGAACTGGGTCGAGCGGATCAGCCGGTCGAAGTTGAACACCTTGATGCCGGCGGCACGCGCCTTCTCGATCCCGGGCACGATCGCGTCGAAGTCGACCGCGTTCATGATGATCGCGTCCGGCTTGGTGTTGATCGCGTCCTCGAGCTGGTTGAGCTGGAGGTCGGCGCGGTTCTGCGCGTCGAGCGAGGTCACCTCGTAGCCCATCGCCCCCAGCACGTTCTCGAACGCGTCCCGGCTGCCGCTCTGGAACTCGTCGATGAGGGTGGGGATGAAGTAGACGACCTTGCCATGCTGCTGGGCCTGGGCCTGGGGGACGAGGCCCAGCGTCATGGCACCGGCCAGGAGAACCCCGAGATGGCGCCGGGTGATGGTCATCGCGCACTCCCTTTATTGTTGTTCGGCCATCCTGCCGCGTCGGAGCGGCGATGGGAAGGTGGCTGTCACGGGAAGAACGAGTCGACCGCCACCGTGATCCCGGGCGGGTCGAGCGCGAGCAACCCGCCGCGCAGGATCCGTGTGACGATGTCGCCGTCCTCACCCCTCGCATGATGGATGACGCTGCGGCTGTCGGTCCGGACGATCAGATAGTGTCGGACCGACGGCAGCCGGAAATAGTCCTCGAGCTTGGCGCCCGTGTCGCGTGCCCGGCTCGAGGGCGAGATTACCTCGACGACGATCAGCGGATCGCTGAGCGTGACGGTATCGCCCGGCAAGGGCTCGCCGCAGCGCACGAGCGCATCGGGCTGGTAGGTCGTCTGCTCGTCCACCTCAATCGAAACGCCGTCCGGTAGCGCCTCGCATCGGAGGCCGGCTGCCGCGATGGCATCATCCAGAGAGCGCGCGATCCGGTGCTTGACCCGGGCATGGGAAAGCCGCTCCGGGGACATCCCGACCACCTCGCCGGCGACCAGCTCGTAGCGCTCGCCTTCGGGCTGCTCCGTCGCCCAGGCGATGAACTCCGCGGACGTCATGGATTTGCGGATGGGCTTGGGCATACTTCTCTCCAGCCGCACGAAGACTAGCGCGCCCATGCCGCACGGTCACGCGCCGAGGAGGAAGTCACCATGCCGGTCCGTCTCGAAGGCTCCTGTCGCTGCGGTGAGGTGCGCTTCGCCATGGCATCGCACACGCCCCAGCCCTACCAGCTCTGCTACTGCTCGATCTGCCGCAAGACCGCCGGTGGCGGCGGCTACGCCATCAATCTGGCGGGCGTCGCCGACACGCTCGAGGTGTTCGGCCGGGAATCGCTCTGCGTCTTCCGGGCCGAGCTCGAGGCCATGGACGACAATGGGATCGGCCGCCTGGAGACCAGCCCCGGGCAGCGCCATGCCTGCCGCCACTGCGCCAGCGTGCTCTGGCTGTACGACCCGACCTGGCCCGACCTGATCCATCCCTTCGCCTCGGCCATCGACACGGAGCTGCCCGTGCCCCCGAGCCGGGTGCACCTGATGCTGAACTACAAGCCGAGCTGGGTCGTGCCGAACATCGGCCCGGACGATCTGTGCTTCGACGAGTTCCCCGAGCAGTCGATCGAGGACTGGCACCGCAGCCGCGGCCTATGGATCGAGTGAGGGCTCGCGCAGCCGGCTGCGGATCTTCACCTCCGACTGCAGGGTCCGATGTACCGGGCAGCGCGCCGCGATCTCGAGCAGCCGCTCCCTTTGGGTCGCGTCGAGCGGCCCTTCGAGCGCGATCTCCTTGCTGATCTCGTCGACCCGGGCATCGTCTCGGGTCTCGCAGTCGGCGCAGTCGCGGGCGTGGATCTTGGCGTGGCGCAGCCGCACCGAGATTGCCGTGAGGGGCCAGTCTTTGCGCTCGGCGTAGAGCCGCATCGTCATGCTGGTGCAGGCGCCGAGCGCGGCGAGCAGGAGATCGTAGGGGCCGGGGCCGGAGCCGGCCCCGCCGAAGCTCGGCGGCTCGTCCGCGAGAAAGCCGTGCGGTCCCACCGTGATCCGGTGCTGGAAGCGCCCCTGCCCCGTCTCCTCGACCAGGACGCCACCCGTCTCCGCCGGTGCAGTCGCCGCGGCCGCCGGCGGCGGGACATAATGCGACGCCCAGGCGGCGAGGACCCGGGCCGCGTAGGCCGCATCCTCGCGCCGGCTCAGCAGATGGTCGGCAGTGTCGAGCGAGACGAAGCTCTTGGGGTGTCGCGCCGCGGCGAAGATGCGCGAGGCGTTCTCGATCCCGACGACGGCATCGGTGGGCGCGTGCATGACAAGCAGGGCGCGACGCAGCCCGGCGATCCGGGCCGCCTGATCCTGGCTCGCCAGGTCCTGCACCAGCTCACGCCCGACCTTGAAGCCGCGGCCCGCGATCTGGACGGTCGCCACGCCCTCCCGCTCGACCTCCGCCAATGCGTCGCCGAGCAGGTGCAGCGCGTGCGCAGTGTCGAACGGTGCGCCGATCGTCGCCACCGCCACGCAGTCGGGGATGGAATGCACGGCGGCGAGGACGGCGGACCCGCCCAGGCTGTGCCCGATCAGCAGCCGAGGCGCCGCATGCCGCTGCCGCAGGGCATCGGCCGCGGCCACGAGGTCCTGGACATTCGAGGTGAAGCTGGTGCGCGCGAAGTCGCCACCGCTGGCACCGAGACCGGTGAAGTCGAAGCGGAGCGTGGCGATGCCGAGCTGCGCGAGGCTGCGGGCGAGCTGGGCCGCCGCGCGCACGTCCTTGCCGCAGGTGAAGCAGTGGGCGAACAGCGCATAGGCCAGGGGCTCGGCGTCCGGGAGCTGCAGCAGGCCCGCGAGCCGGTCGCCGCCGGCACCGGTGAAGTCGAAGCTCTCCTGGCGCATCGCCTCCTCCCGTGGCTCAGGCTGCGAGAGCGCCTCCGCCCGTGGTGATCAGCGCGACGAGATCCTCGTGCCCGGTCTCGGCCCGGCGGCGCACGCCCGCGACACGGCCCTGGTGCAGCACGACCATGCGGTCGCAGACCTCGAGTGCGTGCAGGACGTTGTGGGTGATCACAATCACCGCCACCCCGCGCTGCCTGACCTGCTCGATCAGCTCCAGGCCGCGGCGCGTCTGGGTGACGCCGAGCGCCGCGAACGGCTCGTCGAGCAGCACCAGCCGTCCGCCCCAATGCACGAACCGGGCGAGCTCGATCGCCTGCCGCTGCCCGCCCGAGAGCGTCTCGACCTGGGCGCGCAGGAAGGGGATGCGGGAGCCCAGGTTTTGCAGCGCCTTGCCGGTCTCCGCCTCCATCTCGCGCTCGCGCAGCCAGCGCAGGCCCGCGATCCGACGCACCAGCTCGCGCCCCATGAAGAAGTTGGCGACCACGTCGACGTTCGGGCAGAGCGAGAGATCCTGGTAGACCGTCTCGATCCCGACCGCCTTCGCGTCGGCCGGACCGGAGAACTCGACCGGCTTGCCGTCGATCAGCAGCCTGCCGCTGCTGGGCGGCTGCGCCCCGGCAATGATCTTGATCAGCGTCGACTTGCCGGCGCCGTTGTCGCCCAGCAGCGCCAGCACCTCGCCGGCATGAACATCGAAGCTGACGCCGCGCAGCGCCTGGACGGCGCCGTAGTGCTTGGTGATGTTCTCGATCGCCAGGAGCGGCGGGGTCATGGCCGGATCGCCGGCAGAATGTCCGTCCTGGCGAAGTCATTGCCCTTGTACAACAGCGGCTCTCCCAGCGACTGGGCCAAGGCGTAGCTGAAGCAGTCACCAAAGTTCAGACGGGCTGGATGGTATCCTTTTCCCCAGCGGCCATAGGCTGAGATCGCGCGCTCCACCTGCTCGGAGCTCAGGGGCATTCGCTCGACCGCCAGCTCGTCGAGCAGCTCCATGGCGCGCTGCCGCCCTTCATTGCCGCGCCCCAGGGCGACGACCGCGGTTTCCACGACCGAGACCATGGACATGCGCAGATCGTCTCGCCCGAAGAGCAGCTCCAAGAATGCGTCGGCTTCCGGCTCTCTCCCAAGCACCGCCACGATCGCGGAGGTATCGATCACCATCAGTCGAAGTGCCCGCGCTCATTGTAGCCCAGGATCTCGTCAGCGCTCCGCTCGTCGAGCACAGGCAGGCTCCGGTAGCGTTCCAGGATCTCCGCCACCCGTTTCCGGCGCGTAGCCAGATCGCGTTGCGACCGTGAGCCGGCCTGGCGAAGACCGTCGCGCAGGGCCTGCTTGACCGCCTCGGTGATGCTCGTGCCGGTCCGCGCCGCGAGCTGCCTCGCCAGCTCGTGGACCTCGGGATCACGGATGTTCAGCGCGGCCATCGTGCTACACAGCCTACTCAGCGCCGCCGGCCCGCGTCAATCGGGCCAGGCCAGCAGGCGTCTGTGGGCGCGATCGCGCAGCTCCGCCAGCGGCGTAACCGGTTGGCCGCGGATGGCCTCCAGGGTCGCCGCGATCGCCTCGACGACCTGCTCGGCCTCGCCCGGATGCAGGTTGCAGGGGTCGAGATAGAAGCGGCCATGCTCGAGCTCGTGGTCGCGGACGATCACCGGCGGATCGCCCGCTGCGAGCGCCGCAGCGAGCGCCCAGGCGGTGGTGCCGGCCTCCTCGGGATCGACCTGGACCTCGAGGCGGTCGAGCGGGTTGTCGGTCGGGTCCGGGATGATCGCGACGTCGAGGCCCGGCAGCCGGCCCAGGCAGTCCAGCCACAGCTCGAGATGGTCGCGCTCGAAGGCGCGCACCGCGGCGTGGTCCCGCTGCGCCCAGGCCTCCAGCGCCGCCATGGCCCCGGCGATGCTCTCCTTGCCGACCTTCATCCCGCGGCCAATGCCGTAGTTCTGGAGGTAGGTGGCGCGGACCAGGTCCTTGCGGCCGGCGACGATGCCGGCCGTGGGCCCGCCCAGGAACTTGTGGGCGCTGTAGATCACGATGTCGGCGCCCATCGCCAGGAAGCCCTTGAGGTCATATTCCGACGCCGCGTCGACGATCACCGGGACACCGTGGCCGCGGCAGACCCGGCAGAACTCGGGCAGCGCGATCTGGCCGAAGCCGACGGCGTGGTGCGAGACGACATAGACCGCCGCGGCGGTGCGCGGGCCGATGGCGCCTTCGAGATGGTAGGGGCGGGCATAGGTCGCCGTGCCGACCGGGACGACCTTGGCACCCGCCAGCCGGAGCGCCTGCTCGACCGGCGCCCCGTACCAGACCATGTGGCCGGTCTGGATCGCGACCTCGCTCCTCTCCAGGCCGGTCGTGTCGGGCAGGCGCTCGATCCGCGTGAGATCGGCGCCGGTCATGCTGCCCGCAACCGCGACCGTGATCCCGGCGGAGGCCGAAGCCGTGACGGTGCCGGCCTCCGAGCCGCACGCCTCGGCGATCACGGCCGAGGCCTTGCGGTGCAGGTCGCCGAGCTCGACGAACTCGGTGAGGATGCGGCTCACGGTGTCGACCGCCTCGGGCACCACGATCGAGGCGCCGAGCGAGGTCATGGTGCCCGAGACGTTGATCACCTGCCGCAGGCCCAGCTCGGGGCGGATGTCCGGTCGGTTGGCGCGCATGGCTCAGTCCTCGTAGCGTTGCGGCTGGCCGAGCCGCGCCTGACCGAAGCGGGCGAGGAAGGTGGCGAGCCTCTCCGAGCCCGGCCGCTCGAAGATCTCCGCCGGCGAGCCGGCTGCCCGGATGCGGCCGCCGTCCATGAACACCACGCGGTCGCTGATGTCCTGGGCGAAGCTCATCTCGTGGGTGACCACGATCATGGTCATGCCGTCCTCGGCGAGCTGCTGCACCACGGCCAGGACCTCGCCCACCAGCTCGGGATCGAGGGCGGAGGTGATCTCGTCGAGCAGCAGCACCTTGGGCTCCATCGCCACGGCACGGGCGATCCCGACGCGCTGCTGCTGCCCGCCGGAGAGCTGGGAGGGCAGGCTGTCCAGCTTGTGGCTCAGCCCGACGCGGCCGAGCCAGCGCTCGGCGATCCGGCGCGCCTCGGGCTTGGCGATGCGGCGGACCTTGGTCAGGCCGAGCATCACGTTCTCGACCGCGGTGAGGTGCGGGAACAGGTAGAAGAGCTGGAACACCATGCCGGTCTGGGCGCGGATCGGCGAAAGCTCGCGCTCGCTGCGGCGCGTGCGGGCCGCGCCGTCGCCGGTGCGGTAGCCGACCTCGGTGCCGTCGATGCGGATGCTGCCCTCGTCATAGAGCTCGAGCAGGTTGATGCAGCGCAGGAGCGTGGTCTTGCCGCCACCCGAGGGGCCGATGATGGTCACGACCTCGCCGCGGTTCACGTCGAGGTCGACGCCCTGGAGCACTCGGTGCTCGCCGAACGACTTGCCGAGCGCGCGAATCCGGATGAGGGGCTCGGTGGTCATTCGCGGACGTAGGCGAAGCGCTGCTCGAGCCGGCGCGACAGGCTGGACAGGCTGTAGTTGATCGCGAAGTAGATCGCGGCGCCGAGCAGATAGAGCGGCATCGGCTCGTACACCCGCCCGATCACCTGCTGGATCGCCAGCATCAGGTCGACCACTCCCACGAGGGACACCAGGGCACTCCCCTTCACCGCGTCGGTGACGCTGTTGATCCAGGGCGGCAGGAACCGTCGCAGCGCCTGGGGAAAGATGACGTAGACCAGCCGCTGGCCGAAGCCGAGCCCGATCGCCTTGCCGGCCTCCATCTGGCCGTGATGGATCGACTGGATGGCACCGCGCGTGGTCTCGATGACCTGGGCGGTGGTGAACATGGTCAGGGCGGCGATGGCGGCGGTCAGGTTCGACAGGTTCACCTTGAGCGCCGGCAGGCCGTAATAGACCGCGAAGATCAGGATCAGCACCGGGATGCCGCGGATGATGTCGCTGTAGGCGCGCACGAGAAAGCGCACCGGCAGCGGGCCGTAGCTCAAGGCCACGCCGAGCAGCACGCCCACGACCAGGGACAGCGAGACGACGAGTGCCGAGACCTGCAGCGTGATCGCCAAGCCCTTGGTGATGAAGGGCAGCGACTGGAGGATCAGCTCCATGGCTCAGCGTCCGACCGCATAGCGCCGCTCGAGCAATCTGAGCAGGAGCAGGATGGTGTAGCCGGTGATCAGGTACATCGGGGTGACCACGGCGTAGACCTCGACGAAGCGGAAGGTGCTGAAATTGATCCACTGCGCGCCGTAGGTCAGCTCGGGCACCGCGATCACGCTGGCGATCGAGGTGTCCTTGAACAGCGAGACGAAGGTGTTGCTCAAGGACGGCAGCACGATCCGGAACATGGTCGGCAGGCGGATGTGGACCAGCCGCTGGAACGGCGTCAGGCCGATCGCCTTGCCCGCCTCGATCAGCCCGCGCGGCACGGCGTCCAGCCCGGCGCGGAAAACCTCGATGAGATAGGCCCCGGCATAGACCGACAGCGTCAGGATGAAGGATTCGGTCGGGCCGTATTTGAACCCGCCGACGCTCGGGATGCCGTAGAACACCAGATAGACCAGCAGGATCAGCGGCACGTTGCGAATGAACTCGACATAGGCCGTCACCACCGGCCGCAGGCGGCGCGGCCCGTCGAGGTAGAGCAGCGCGCCGCCGAGCCCGATCAGCGCGCCGACGGCGATGCAGACGACCGCGAGCTCCAGGCTGAGAACGAGCCCCCAGGAGAGCTTGTCGAAGTACTTCCAGACGAAGTTGAAATTGACGTGATAGCTCATCCGGCGACTTCGACAGAGGCTTCGGCAGGCTCGCTCACCCGCATCAGAACGGCGGCAGCCCAGGCTCCCGCACCGGCGGCTTCAGCCCGAAGAACTCGGCGATCGCCTGGTCGAAAATCTCGTTCTGGTGGCCGAACATGGCGACGTTCCATGCCGTGTCGATGAAGTGCAGCCAATCGGGGTCGCCTTGCCGAACGGCCGCACCGTAGAGCTGGCTGGACCAGTGCTTGCCGCTGTCCGCGTATTTGTCCGGCTGCCGCTTCGCCATCCACGCGACCGTCGACAGATCGACCGCCGCGGCGTCGACGCGATCGGCCTCCAGCGCCTGGATGACGTTGGCCTGGGTGTCGATCTGCAACACCTCCGCCTGCGGGAGCACCGTGTGGACCAGCTCCTCCGCGTAGACATTCTGCAGGACCGAGACCTTGGTGTTGGCGCCGCCCGCCTCCAATGCGGCGAACTCCTGCGTCGGGCTGCCGGGCTTGGTCAGGAGGGCGACACCTTCGATGTAGTAAGGACGGGTGAACGCAACCTGCTGCGCCCGGCCGGCCTGTATCGTCATGAACTGGATGGTGATGTCGACCTTGCCCGTGGCGATGTTCGGGATGCGAGCGGCCGGATCCTGCAGCACGAACTCGATCTTGGACTGGTCGTCGAACAGGCCCTGCGCGAGGATCCGCGCCATGGCGATGTCCATGCCGGTGAGCTGACCCTGCTCGTCCTCGAAATGCCAGGGCGCATTGGTCGAGCCGGTGCCGACGATCAGGTGGCCGCGGTCGAGCACGGTGCGCAGCAGGCTGTCGCCCGCCGCCTGCGCGTAGGCGGCCTTCGGGCCGAGCAGGCTGGCGCCCGCCGCGATCAGCCCGCCCGCGACGCCGACACCGCCTGCGCCGAGAGCCGCGCGGCGGCTGTGGCCGGATTCGGTCATCTTTCTTCCCCGGTCCCTGTCGTTGGTCCGGTCATCTTGCCGGTTAGGGAGCGCGATGCAAGGCTCGGTGCGTCAGAGCCCGAGCTGACGGACCCGATCCCGGGTGAGACCGACGCGGCAGGCCTGATAGAGATCGGCCGATTTCTCCGCCGAAGCCTCGCGCTGGCGCTCGCATTCGGCGTCACGATAGACGCGCCAGGCGCCGATGCTGGTGGCGGCCGGCTCCTCCAGCTCGCTGCGCCTGGTGCGCGGGCCGTCGTTGCGGGCGCGGATCACGGCCTTGCCCTCGGCCTCGGCGAGGCCGCGCTCGGCGACGCGCAACAGATCGCTCAGGCAGGCGAGGCGGGACGTACCGGCGGGAGGTGCCGAGCACTCGGCGAGAATCGTCACACCGTTGGCCGCCGTCACATCGACGAACACGGCCTCGCCCGACGGGGCGATCAGGCACAGATAGCGGACATCGGTGCTGCCGTCCGTCTCCCGCGCCGTGCCATGGCCCGACACCACCAAGGCCACCGGCTGGCGGCCGACCTGGGTCGCGCGCTTCTCGACCCGGCTGGTCGCCGCCGGCTCGAGCGTCAGCGAGCGGAACCCGGCATCCTTTGCGCGAAGCGCCAGCGCCGTCGGCGCCTCACAGGCCAGAACGGCGCCCTCGGGCGTCAGGTCGACGGCGGGCGGCACGCAGCCCGAGAGACCGAGAGCAAGGACCGCGACGAGCCGGCACCAGGACGCACGCACCGCGAACCCCTCAACCGTTGGTGGCGGCTTTCTGCCTCGCTTTGCGGCCCCCGACCAGATCCTTGATCATGCCGCGCAGCAGATGGACCTCGGACGAGGTCCACTGGCGACGTTCCAGCATCACCGCGATCGCCCGGATCAGGCTCGCGCGCCGTTCCTCGGCCCGGAAGAAGCTCACCTGGTCGAGCTCGCGCACGAAATGGTCGACCAGGCCCTGGATCTCGGCCTTGGTGGCCGGCTCCGGCTCGGACGGGGCTGGCGCCACGATCGGGCGCGCGGCGGCGGCGTGGCGGTGCCAAGCGTAGCCGAACAGCAGGACCGCCTGCGCCAGGTTGAGCGAGGCGAACTCCGGATTGACCGGGTAGGACACCAGCGCGTCGGCGAGCAGCAGCTCGTCGTTGGTCAGGCCGGTGCGTTCCGGGCCGAACACGATCCCCACACCCCTGCCCTCGGCAAGCATGGTGCCGGCGCGCGCTGCAGCGGCCTCCGCATCGTGCACGGGCTTGGTCATCTCGCGAGCCCGGGCGGTGGTCGCGAGCAGATGGTGCAGGTCGGCGGTGGCGGCGGCGAGGTCGGGGAACAGCCTGACGCCGTTGAGCACCTCGACGGCACCGGAGGCCGCCACCACCGCCTTGGCGTTGGGCCAGCCGCATTGCGGTGCCACCAGCCGCAGCTCCTTGAGCCCGAAATTCAGCATCGCCCGGGCGGTGGTGCCGATGTTCTCGCCCATCTGGGTCCGGCACAGGATCACCACGGGCGCCGGCACGGCCGACGGGCTCATGAGGCGGGCGCTTTCGCCCCGTCGATGAACAGTTGCCAGGTGATGGCGTCGTGCAGCGCGGCGTAGGACGCGTCGATGATGTTGGCCGAGACGCCCACCGTCTGCCAGACACGGCCCTGGCCGTCGCCGCTCTCGATGATCACGCGGGTGACCGCCGCCGTGCCCTGCTCGGGTGCCAGGATGCGCACCTTGTAGTCGATGAGCTGCATGTGCTCGAGCGCGGGATAGGTCTCGGCCAGCGCCTGCCGCAGCGCATGGTCGAGCGCGTTCACCGGGCCGTTGCCGTCGGCGACGGTGAAATAGTTGCGCCCGCCGACCGAGATCTTGATCGTCGCCTCGGACATGGTGACGAGCTCGCCCATGGCGTTGAAGCGGCGCTCGTCGATCACCCGGAAGCTGAGCAGCTCGAAATAGTCCGGCACCTGGCCAAGCGCCCGGCGCACCAGCACCTCGAAGCTGGCGGCGGCACCGTCATAGACCCAGCCCCTGCCCTCGCGCTCCTTGATCAGGGTCAGCAGGGCCGCGGTCTGCTCGGGGTCGGGGTCGACATCCAGGCCCATCTCGGCGAAGCGGAACATGAGATTGGCACGGCCGGCCTGATCCGAGACCAGCACCTCGCGGGCGTTGCCGACCAAAGCGGGGTCGATGTGCTCGTAGAAGGCCGGGCTTTTCGCGACGGCCGAGGCATGCAGGCCCGCCTTGTGGGCGAAGGCCGAGGCGCCGACATAGGCCGCGTGCCGGTTCGGCGTCCGGTTCAGCCGCTCGTCGAAGGTGCGCGAGAGCTGGGTCAGATGCCGCAGCCCGGCGTCGCTCACGCCGGTCTCGCAGCCGAGCTTGAGCTTCAGGGTCGGGATCAGGCTGACCAGATTGGCGTTGCCGCAGCGCTCGCCGAGCCCGTTCAGCGTCCCCTGCACCTGCCGCACGCCGGCCCGGACCGCGGCCAGGCTGTTGGCGACCGCGTTCTCGGTGTCGTTGTGGGTGTGGATGCCCAGCCGCTCGCCGGGGATGCGCTGCGCGACCTTGGCCACGGTCGCCTCGACCTCGTGCGGCAGGGTGCCGCCGTTGGTGTCGCAGAGCACGATCCAGCGCGCTCCGGCCTCCAGCGCGGCCAGCAGGCACTCCAGGCCGTAGCCGGGGTCCTCGCGGAAGCCGTCGAAGAAATGCTCGGCGTCGAGCATCACCTCCTCGGCATGCCGGCCGGCCTCGCGGACCGAATCCGCGATCATGGTCAGGTTCTCGTCGCGGCTGACGCCCAAGGCACCTTCCGCCTGGCGGGCGGAGCTCTTGCCGACCAGCGTGATCACGGGCGTGCGTGCCTGGAACAGCGTCACCAGGCCGGGATCATTGGCAGCACTGCGCCCCGAGCGCCGGGTCATCCCGAAGGCGCACAGCCGCGCCCGCCGCAGCTCGGGCGGATTGGCGAAGAAGGCGTCGTCGGTCGGGTTCGCCCCCGGCCAGCCGCCCTCGACATAGTCGATCCCGAGCGCGTCCAGATCACGCGCGATGCGCAGCTTGTCGGCAACCGAGAAGTCGACGCCCTGCGTCTGCGCCCCGTCGCGCAAGGTGGTGTCGTAGAGCCAGATCCGCTCGCCGGTCATGCGCGCCGCCAGTCGGTAGTGCCGTCGGGGCGATCCTCGAGGATCACGCCGTATTGCTTTAGATCATCACGGATCTGATCTGCCGTCCGGAAATCTCGACCACGACGGGCTGCGTGCCTGCGTCCTATCAGTTCAGCAATTTGACGATCGGTGTAGCCCAATGAACCACGGCCACCGCCAGTAAAAGACATCTCTATTCTATTGCCTTTGAGCCAATGATCTGGATCACTCTTCAGTAATCCTAGCACAGCTCCCGATGCACGGAGTACACTGGCAGCAAAACTTGAGCCGCTTCGGTTCACCTCGCCCACTAAGTCGTGCAGCGTGACAAGAGCCCGCGGAGTATTCAGATCATCGCCAAGCGCCGCAAGTACTTCCGGATGGGGTTCTTCCGCGTTGGACGCGGAAACCCGTTCCAACGCCCCATAGAACCGGTCGAGCATCCGCTTGGCCTCGTGCAGCGCATCCTCGGTGAAGTCCGCGGGCTGTCGATAGTGCGTCGCCAACAGGTGCAGGCGCACAGCCTCGCCGGGGGCTGCGGCCAGCGCCTCGGGGACGCGCACGACGTTGCCCACGCTCTTCGACATCTTCTCGCCGCGCATGTCGAGGAAGCCGTTGTGCAGCCAGAAGCGGGCCATGCTGTCGATGCCGCGGGCGCAGCAGCTCTGGGCGATCTCGTTCTCGTGGTGCGGGAAGATCAGGTCCAGCCCGCCGGCGTGGATGTCGAACGGCAGCGGCCCCAGGAACGCCTCGCTCATCGCCGAGCATTCGATGTGCCAGCCGGGGCGGCCGTAGCCCCAGGGGCTGTCCCAGCCCGGCTGGTTCTCCGCCGATGGCTTCCACAGTACGAAGTCGGCGGGGTCGCGCTTGTAGGGCGCCACATCGACGCGGGCACCGGCGATCTGCTCGTCGCGGTTGCGGCCGGACAGCCGGCCATAGTCCGGCATCGAGGGGACGGAGAACAGCACGTGCCCCTCGGCCGCGTAGGCGTGGCCGCGCGCGATCAGCTCCTCGATCAGTGCCACCATGCCACCGACATGCTCGGTGGCACGCGGCTCGTGGGTCGGGGGAAGGCAGCCCAGAGCCGCCAGATCCTCATGGAACTGGGCGGCGGTACGGTCGGTCAGGGCGCGGATGTCCTCGCCGTCGGCCCGGGCCTGATCCATGATCTTGTCGTCGATGTCCGTGATGTTGCGGACATAGACGACATGGTCCTCGCCATAGAGGTGGCGCAGCAGCCGGAAAAGAACGTCGAAGACGACGAAGGCGCGCGCATTGCCGACATGGATGCGTTGATAGACCGTCGGGCCGCAGACATAGAGCCGCACCCGGTTCGGGTCGATGGGGTGGAAGTCTTCCTTCCGGCGCGTCAGCGTGTTGTGCAAGCGGAGCTGCACGTGGAACCTCGACGAGTTGCGGGTGGCCCGGCCAGCGGCCGGCGTCGCCTAGCAGATGTGGCTGCCGCGGTCCATGCCGGGGAGTCAGTCGGCGTAGTACTCCCCCAGGCGGGCATAGGCGAAGCCGGCGTCGCCGGCGCCGGAGCGGGCGTGGCGGCGCAGGTCGACCTGGGTCAGCACGGCGCCGGCGACGGTGGCACCGCTCTCGCGCAACCCGCGCAGGGACAGCTCGCAGAAGTCGCGGCGGGTCTTGCCCCAGCGGACCAGGAACAGGACGGAGTCGGCGAGCCGGGCCAGCAGCTTGGCGTCGACCACGGCGACGAGCGGCGCGCTGTCGACCAGGACGAGGTCGAAGGCCGGGCGCAACGCGGCGAGCAGGGCGCCGATGCCGTCCTGGCCGAGCAGCCGGGTCGGCTGCGACAGGCGCTTACTGCCCGGGAGCAGCTTGAGGGGCGCGCGCGGATCGGTCGCGAGCACCTCCGCCAGCGACGCCTCCCGGCGCAGCACCTCGACCAGCCCGGCACCCTGCTGCAGGCCGACCAGCTCGTGCAGCGAGGGCTTGCGCAGGTCGGCGTCGACCACCATCACGCGCAGCCCCTCGGCGGCCGCGGCCCGGGCGAGGCTCAAGGTCAGGGTCGACTTACCCTCGCCGGGCAGGGCCGAGGTGATCAGCACCACCCGGCCGCGCGGCTCCTGCTCGCCCTCGCCGCGGCGCAGCACCAGCCCGGTCAGGATCTCGCGCAGCGCCTCGGCATAGCGCGAGCGCGGCCGCTCCAGGACATAGTCCTGGGCGGCGATCCCGGCCCGGCGCGGCCCATCCAGGTGCGGCACCATGGCCAGCGTCGGCACGCCGAGCACCTGCGCCACCTCGCGCTCCGAGCGCAGGCCGCGCTGGCCGACCTCGACCACGTACATGGCCGCGATGCCGAGCAGCAGGCCGCCGGTCAGCGCCAGGGACATGATCAGGCGCGGCTTGGGGAAGCTGGGCTCGGCGGGCGCCACGGCCTCCGAGATGACGCGCGAGTCCGGCTCGACCGTCGCGAGCGGGCGCTCCTCGGCTTCCGCCCGCGCGAGCCAGGTCTCGTAGAGCCGCCGGCTCAGCTCGACCTCACGCTCCAGCTCGGCCGTCCGGTCCGCCGTGGCCTCCCGGCGCAGCGCCTTGCCCTTGAGCTCGTCGAGCTTGCCGGCCAGCAGCCGCTCGCCCGCCCGGGCGCGTGAGACCTCGCCCTCGAACCGGCGCAGCAGCGCCCGGCGCTCCTCCGCGATCCGGGCGTCGAGCTGCGACCGCTCGGCCTCGACTGCCTGGATCTTCGGATGGCGGCTGCCATACTGACCGCGCAGCTCGGCCTCCTTGCGCAGCAGCTCCGCCTTCAACGCCAGGAGATTGTCCATGAGCGGCGAGCTGCCGAGGTCGGTCGTGGCCGAAGGGGTATCGCCGCGAGCGATCAGCTCGCGCACCCGCTCCAGCGCCGTCTCGCGCGTCGCGCGCGCGATCGTCGCAGTGACCAGCTGGGCATCGAGGCCGGCTATCTCGGCCGGATCGGCACCGAGCGTCTGCGAGCGTGTGTCCCGGCTCTCGGCCCGAAACACCGCGAGCTGTCGCTCCGCGAGCTCCAGCCTGGCCTTGTGCTGGGAGAGCTGCTCGTCGAAACGGCCGGACTGACGGCGCGACGCCAGCTCCTTCCGTGCGCGCTGGCCGGCCATGTAGAGCTCGGCCAGCTTGTTGGCGATCCTCGCCGCCTTCGCGGCGTCGGAGGAGCGATAGGCGACCGCGATGACGTGGCTCTTGCCCTCGCGGCCGATGGTGAGTCGCTTCAGGAAGCCGGCGACCGGGTCGGCCGGCGCGCGCGGCGCGGGCCGGCCGAGGACCGGCCAGAGCAGCGCCCGCTCGGTGCCGGTTCCGGTCAGCTCCGGGTCGGCCTCGAGCGCCAGGGCCGCGATCGTCTCGCGCGCGAGCGAGCGCGAGGCCAGGATCTGCACTTGGCTGTCCACCGAGGTGGTGTCGGGCGTCTGGCTGGTGGTGGCGATGGTGGCCGTCGCGATCCGATCGGAGGTCGGCTCGATGATCAGGAGCGCGTGCGCGTCGTAGACCGGTGTCAGCGCCGACAGCGCGACGAGCCCGCACAGGCCCCCCAGGAGAAGACAGCCCAGGAACAGCCAGCGTCGCCGCCGCAGGACGAGCAGCAGCTCGGCAAGGGACAGATCCTCGCCGGCGAGGGCGCGTGGCGACCGGTCGGAAGTCATAGATGTCATCGCTACATAGTAGATTAAATATCTAATTATTCAATCATCACGTCTATCTTGCCGCCCAGGGCCAGGCACCGCGCCAGTCCGCCACGGTCCGCACCTCCAGCCCCTCGCCAGTGCGGCGCACGGCGAGACCGTCCGAGCGCAGCAGTGCCCGCGGCCCGATCATCTCGGCGCGGGCGCAGCGCTCCGGGCCGGCACGCGCGATCACGAGCGCGACGAGCGCGCAATCCTCGATCGCCGCATCGGCGCGAAAGGCCAGCGAGATCCTGGTGCCGGCGAGATCGACGACGCAGCCCGATGCGTCGCACGCGACGCCGTTCGTGGCACCGCTGCCGGGAGCCGGCGCTTTCGCGGCCGCGGCCACCCCCAGGTTCCGCAGCCAGGAATCGCGCACCAGGCGATCGCGTTCCCGCTCCACCAGCGTGACGCCGCCGTCCTGCGCACGGACGGCCGCGAGCGTGAGCCGAGGTGTGACCAGAATGTCCGGCGGCCGGCTCCAAAGACCGAGGCCGAGGGCCAGGACAGCCGGTGCCAGTCCCAGCCACCGCCACGGCCGGCGCCACAAAGCGACCCACAACCCACCGGCCGCCAGCAGGGCCAGCGCGATGCCCGGCCATTGCGGGATCAGGACGGAGGCCCCGGGCAGCCCGGCGATGAACCGGGCGACCGCCAGCACGGCGGCACAGCCTAGTCCCATCAGATGGAAGAACGGCCATTCCCATCCGAGCGGCATCAGGATGAGCCCGAGCATGCCGGCGGGCATCACCAGGAAGGTGGTGATCGGCACCGCGACGAGGTTGGCCAGCACGCCGTAGGTCGGGATCGTCTGGAAGTGGAACGCCGCGAACGGCATGGTCGCGGCGCCGGCGATCAGCGTGGTGGCCGAGATGCCGGCCAGATAGCGCAGCACGACCCGGGCGAGCCCCGTCTCGGTCTCCGACTCCCTGCGACGTCTCTGCCAGGCCTCCATCACCACCATCAGCGCCAGGACGGCGGCGAAGGAGAGCTGGAAGGAGGCGCCGAACACGGCCTCGGGGCGCAGCAGCAGGACGACGATCGCGGCCCAGGCGAGCAGCCGCAGCGAGAACGGGTTGCGGTCAACCATGACCGCCACGAGCGCCACGGCGGTCATCAGGTAGGAGCGTTGAGCCGGTACGCTGGCGCCGGACAGCAGCAGGTAGAACGTCAGCGCGGCCAAGGCCATGGCCGCGGCCAGCTTCTTGACGGGGTAGCGGAGAGCCAGCGGCGGGATCAGCGCCAGGAGCCAGCGGCACACCGCGAACATGCTGCCGCCCACCATCACCATGTGCAGGCCCGACACCGACAGGATGTGAGCCAGGCCGGAAACCTGCATCGCCCGCCACGTCTCCTGATCGATGCCGGCGCGCACGCCGGCCACCAGCGCGGCCGCCATGCCACCCGCCGGGCCGGGATGCTGGCCGGCGATCCGCGCGGCCACGTGCGCGCGCAGCTCGGCGATCGCCAGATCCGCGTCCGCAGCCGGCGACGAGGTCCGGCGCGCCGGACCGACCGAGTAGCCGATGGCGCCGAGGCGCTCGAACCAGGCCTGGCGCCCGAAGTCGAAGCCGCCGGGCAGCGTCGGGCCGAGCGGTCGCTGAAGCCGGGCCCGCACCGCCAGCCGATCACCCGGCTCGAGGCCGTCGGGCGAGCGGCGGAGGTTGATGCGGACATAATCGGGCGTGACGGCGCTTGGGACGCCTTCCAGCGTCACCCCGTCCAGCAGGACGCGATCGCCCGACCGTAGCGGCTCCATCGCCACGACGCGGCCGGCCACCTCGTAGACGCCGGCATGCGCCAGAATCGGCGCCGCCACCGCGTGCAGCCGATACTGGGCGAGCCCGAAGCCGGCGAACGGCAGCGCCAGCGCCAGCAGAATTGCCCCGGTGGCGCCGTGCGTTCGCCAGACGACGCCTGCCAGGACGACCGCGGCGGCGGCCCCGGCGGCCCCGCCGAAGGCGATCCAGAGCGGGGGTGGGTCGTGCAACGCGAAGAAGGTCGCGATCCCGGTCCCCAGCAGGACCGGCAGCCAGAGAAACCACCGGCGCCGCTCGGCCTCGAGCTCACCGGCGAGCGAGCGGACCAGGAACAGGTCATGCCAGGAGACATGCCCGCCCATGCGCGAGCCGATCCTGACCCCTTGCTGCACCGCAGGCCCATCTGTGCTAAGCGACCGGCCCATCTAACTCCCGGCCCAGGCCACAATTCAACCATGAGTGTAATCGTAAGGTTCGCACCTTCGCCCACGGGCTATCTCCATATCGGCGGAGCCCGCACCGCGCTGTTCAACTGGCTGTTCGCCCGGCACCATTGCGGCCAGTACCTGCTGCGCATCGAGGACACCGACCGGCAGCGCTCGACCCAGGCTGCGATCGAGGCGATCTTCGACGGCCTGGACTGGCTGGGGCTGGATGCGGACGCGCCACCTGTGTTCCAGTTCGAGCGGGCGCCGCGCCACGCCGAGGTCGTGCAGCGTCTGGTGGCCGAAGGTCGCGCCTATCGTTGCTGGGCCACGCCCGAGGAGCTCGCCGCCATGCGCGCGGAGCAGCGCGCCAAGGGCCTGCCGATGCGCTATGACGGTCGTTGGCGCGACCGCGACCCGGGCGAGGCGCCGGCGGGCGTGCCGCCGGTCATCCGGCTTAAGGCGCCGCAGACCGGCACCACGCGGATCACCGATCTGGTCCAGGGCGAGATCGAGGTCGCGAACGAGCAGCTCGACGACATGGTGCTGCTGCGCGGCGACGGCACGCCGACCTACATGCTGTCGGTCGTCGTCGACGACATCGACATGGGCATCACCCACGTCATCCGCGGCCACGACCATCTCACCAACACCTTCCGCCAGGTCCAGCTCTACCGTGCGGTCGGGGCGGAGCTGCCCGCGTTCGCGCATATCCCGCTCATCCACGGCCCGGACGGAGCCAAGCTGAGCAAGCGGCACGGCGCGCTGAGCGTGACCGAATACCGCGAGATGGGCTTCCTGCCGGAAGCGGTGCGCAACTATCTGCTGCGGCTCGGCTGGAGCCACGGCGATCAGGAGATCATCTCGACCGAGCAGGCGGTGGCACTGTTCGACATCACGACGGTCGGCCGCTCTCCTGCGCGCTTCGACCTCGCCAAGCTCACCAGCCTGAACGCACATTACATGCGCGAGCGGGCCGACGACGAGCTGGCGGAGCTCATCCGCCCTCGCCTGGCAGCCGTGCATCGGGCGCCCGACGAAGAGGGGATGCGCCGGCTGGTCGAGGGCATGCCCGGACTGAAGCAGCGCTCGCGCACGCTCGTGGAGCTGGCGCAGTCGGCGGCGTTCTACGTCCGGCAGCGGCCGGTCCCAGTCGAGGCCAAGGCAGGCAAGCTGCTCGACGAAGCGGCACGCGCCAATCTGGCCGGCCTCGTCCCGCACCTGCGTGCGACCGAGGATTGGAGCGAGGCGGCTCTGGAGGCGTTGTGCCGGGAGCGGGCCGAGCTTGCCGGGATCGGCTTCTCGAAGTTCGCCCAGCCGCTCCGCGTGGCACTGACGGGAAGCACGGTCTCGCCGGGCGTGTTCGAGATCATGCGCGTGCTCGGCAGGGACGAGGTGCTGGGCCGTGTCGAGGACGCGGCGACGGGACGCAATCCGGCGATGCCGCAGCCGGATTGAGACGAGGTCTCCCGGCCCCTAGTGATTGTGGTCGCATCGGCGCCGCTGTATGTTGCGCCGCAACAGGAGGGACTGCCCGTGACCGATGACGCGACGACCAGGACCGCGACGGTATCCGCAGGCGACAATGCCAAGGGCGAGTTTCCGATCCTGGAGGGCTCCCTCGGCCCGGATGTGATCGACATCCGCAAGCTCTACGGCCAGACTGGGATGTTCACCTACGATCCCGGCTTCACCTCGACCGCGAGCTGCAGCTCGAAGATCACCTTCATCGACGGCGACGAAGGCATCCTGCTGCACCGCGGCTACACGATCGAGGATCTGGCCAAGAACAGCTCGTTCCTCGAGGTGGCCTACCTGATCCTCAACGGCGAGCTGCCCACCCGTACCGAGCTCGACGAGTTCATGAACGGTGTGACGTATCACACCATGCTGCATGAGCAGATCCAGTTCCTGTTCCGCGGCTTCCGGCGCGACGCGCACCCGATGGCGGTCATGATCGGCGTCGTCGGCGCGCTGTCGGCCTTCTACTACGAGGACCTCAAGACCGACGACAAGTTCCACCGCAACATCGCCACCTACCGCTTGATCGCCAAGATCCCGTCGTGTGCGGCGATGTGCCACAAATATGCGATGGGCCAGCCCTTCGTCTATCCGCGGAACGATCTCAGCTACTCCGAGAAC
>JBFWWD010000089.1:0-20125 GCA_050246385.1 Geminicoccaceae bacterium | reverse complement strand
TCAGCCTGGGGTCGTAATACTCGTTCAGGCTGTCGACACCCAGGACCGTGCAGCCCTCGTCGAGCAGCCTGTGGGCCAGATGATAGCCGATGAAACCGGCAGCCCCGGTCAAAAGAATCGTGCCGGCTCGGGCGAGGGACATCGGGCTACAGGCTCCAATAGGAGAGGCCGGGGGGCAGCTCGGCCGGGTCGAGCACGGACCTGACGTCCAGCAGGATGCCGGATTGGGCGAGCATGCCGGCAAGCCCCGCGGCGCCGAGCTCCCGATAGCAGCGGTGCGGCACTGCCAGCACGAGCGCATCGAGCCCGCGGAGCAGCTCGAGCGGGCTGAGCTCGACGCCGTATTCGTGCCCGGCGGCCGCGGGATCGGCCAAAGGATCGTGAACCCGGGCAGCGATGCCGAAGCTCTCCAGCTCGCGCAGGATGTCGGGCACGCGGCTGTTGCGCAGGTCGGGCACGTCCTCCTTGAAGGTCAGCCCGAGCACCGCCACCCGCGCCCGTCGCACCGGTACCTCGCGCGCGATCAGGAGCTTGACCAGCTTCTGGGCGAGAAAGCCGCCCATGCCGTCGTTGATGCGCCGCCCGGCCAGGATGACCTCGGGGTGGTAGCCCAGCCGCTCGGCCCGGGCGGTGAGATAGTAGGGGTCGACGCCGATGCAGTGCCCGCCGACCAGGCCTGGCGTGAAGGGCAGGAAGTTCCATTTGGTCGCGGCCGCCGCCAGCACGTCGGCGGTGCGGATGCCCAGCCGGTCGCAGATCAGTGCCAACTCGTTCATGAGCGCGATGTTGAGGTCGCGCTGGGTGTTCTCGAGCACCTTGGCCGCCTCGGCGACCTGGATCGAGGGAGCCTCATGCAGCCCGGCCCGGCAGACCGGGCCATAGAGCGCCGCCATCCGTTCCAGCGCCGTCGCGCTGTCGGCCGCGATCACCTTGGTGATGGTCTCCAGCCGATGCGCCCTGTCGCCGGGATTGATCCGCTCGGGCGAGTAGCCGAGCTGAAAGTCCTGCCCCTGGCGCAGGCCGGACGCCTCGGCCAGCCAGGGGCCGCAGAGCTCCTCGGTCAGACCCGGATACACCGTGCTCTCGAACACGACCAGCCCGCCGGGACGGAGGGCTCGGCCGATCAAGGCGCAGGCCCGCCGCAGGGGTCCGAGGTCGGGCTGCCGGTCGGCGTCGATCGGCGTCGGCACGGTCACGATGAAGCAACCGCAGCCCGCAAGATCGGCGGGATCGGAGCTGTAGGCGAGATCCAGCCCGGCCAGCTCGGAGCAGCTCAGCTCGCCCGTCACATCCCGGCCCGCCCGCAGAGCGGCCACCCGCCCGGCATCCACGTCGAAGCCCAACACGCCGCCATGGGCCCGCGCCATCCCGACCGCCACGGGCAGACCCACATAGCCAAGACCAAGAACACCGATCCGCTCGCTCATGCGCCGATCCTACTCTCAACCGTCGCTCTGCGCAGGGTATGCCTCACTACCTCGGCACGACCGCGCCCAAGCTGCCGCCGGTCCGCCTCATGGTGCGCACCCTTTGGTAAAGGTCGCGGTAGCGCATGGCGATGGCCGGCAGCGAATATTCCGCGATCGCCCGCTGTCGCGCCGCTGCCCCGATCGCGGCGCGGCGCTCGGCCGGGAGCATCACCAGCGCCCCGATCGCGGCGCCGAGCGCCGCCGGGTCGCGGGGCGGCACCACGGTGCCGTGGCCGGCCAGGATCACGCGACAGTCGCCGACGTCGGTCGCCACGCACGGCACCGCACAGGCCATCGCCTCGCCGAGCGCGTTGGGAAAGCCCTCGCCCCAGGCGGAGCTCAGGACGGCGACATCGAGCGCCGCCGTGAGCTCGGGAATGTCGGCCCGCTCGCCGAGCAGATGGACTCGATCGACGAGACCCGTCGCGCGGACCAGCTCCATCAGACGCCGGTTGCCGGTATCGACGCCCTCGCCGGCGAGCAGAAGATGGAGATCGGTGTTTCCGGCCGTGAGCGGCGCGAGCGCCTCGAGCAGCGTGGCGTGATCCTTCATCGGATGGTCGCGGGCGATCATGCCGACGAGAATGTCAGCGACGGTGAGCCCGAGCCCCGCCCGCACCCGCGCACGCCCGGCGGCGTCGGGCCGGAAGCGTCCGGTGTCGAAGCCGTTGGGGATAATCTCCGCCGACGCGGCATAGCCGCATGTCCGATGCTGGGCGGCGCTGATTCCCGAGTTGTAGACGATGGCGCCGGCGCATCGAGAGAGCGGGGCGCCGAGGCGGATCACGCGTCGGGTCGCGGGTTTCTCGGCCGCGAGATCGTGCAAGGAGTGGCGAATGTTCCAGATCACGGGCAGCCGCCAATCGGTCCATGGCGCGGCCAACTGAGCGGCGAGGTTGCCGTGATACATCCAGCCATGCACGAGGTCGGCTTTCCAGCCTCGCAGCAGGCGGGCGAGCCGCCAGAGCGCCAGCGGGCTGAGCTGGCCGGCGGCGAGACCGAGATGCTCCACCCGCGCCCGGGTCGCCGCGACGCGCGCCCACAGCCCCCCGCCCGGCCGCAGCGCGACGATCAGCTGCGTCTGCGGGTCGGCGTCGCACTCGAGCAGCTTCGCGAGCATCATCTGTGCGCCGCCGGTGACGAGCGCCGGGACGACGTGGACGATCCTCATGCGGCGGTCGCCGGATGCCGCCTGACGGCCGCGTCGCCCTCGGCGAGGCGATCGGCGAGCCCCACCGGCGTCGCGCGCTCAGCGGTGCCCCAGGACACGCCGAGAACGAGACCGCTGAGCATGAGAAAGACACCGAGATGGATGACGTCGTGGGTGAACATGCCGGCCAGCAGTGCGATCTGCGTGAATACGAAGCCCGGCCAGAACCGCCTCGCCCAGCACAGGCTCAAAAGCGCGAGCAGCAGCCACAGATAGAGCAGCAGGCCGGCGAAGCCGTTGTTGACCCAGAAGTCGAGATAGCTGTTGTGGGGCCCGAGCGGCAGCGAGCGGCTGAATCCGGTGCCATAGCCGAAGAGCATGTGGCGATCGATCAGCGCCATGTACTGGGGAATGAGGGAGAGGCGAGCCGTGTCGGTCTCGTAGACAGCCTGGTCATCGCCGGTGAAGGTCGCGAGACGACGCTGCGCGTTCTTCGCTTCGAACATGTCGGAAGAGGATGTGATGTAGCCGGCGATGCCGAGCACGGCGGCGCCCATCACGGCGGCGACGAGGGGCGTCAGCACGAGCTGGCGAAGGCGGCGTCCGCGGCCGGTGAAGAACAGATAGTTCGCCAGGAACAGGCTCAGCTGCATCATTCCGCCCCGCGACAGGGTCGCGAACACCCCGACCGCCGCAGCGAGGATCAACAGCAGGTCGAACGCGTGGACTCGGTCGTAGCGTACGCTGACCGCCAGCAGCATCATCACGGCGATGGCGGAGACGTTGGGATTCTCCTGGAACCCGCCGGCGCGACCGTCGGCGGTCGAGAACGTGCCCGGATAGGCGACGTCGTAGAAGATCGAGCCCAGCAGCACGAGCAATGCCACCACCATCGTCCAGCGCCAGCCGAGGCGTAGGAGCAGGACCGCCGTGCTGAGCGCGACGAAGAACAGGGCAAAGCGGTAGAGCAGGATGTAGACGGCCTTGCCGCCCCGCTCGGCGACGTTCGCCCCCGGCTCCAGCGCGGTGAGGAAGCTCAGCGTGATCAGGCCCAGGAAGGCGATGATCACCTGTCGGTTGTCACGCCAGAGCGCAAGGCTGCCCGTCAGCGCGTTCTGGCGGTAGTCCGGCCAATGCACCCGCACGAGGATCGGTGCGGCCATGATGCCGAACAGCCCGACCGGGCTACGCACCAACGGCAGGTACTGCAGGGCGGGAAATACTGCGTCCGTGATGTACAATACCAGGAACAGCGCGACATAGAGGCCGAGCACGGTTTCCAGGAGCTGGAACGAGAGCCGGTTGGCGCGCTTGGCGTCCGATTTCATCTGGATTGTTCTTCGGCAGCCCGCGACGACAGCTCGAGCTTGTGCGACATGGTTGCGCGTCGGGCTGAGCCGATCATCTCGACGAGCAGCGCCTCCGTGGCTGCGATCATCGCCGGCTCGCTGTAGAGGCGTGCGATCCGCGACCGTCCCGCCTCACCGCGCTCGCGGCGCCGCGCGGCATCCGTCGCGAGGCAGCGGGCCAGCGCAGCCGCCAATGCGGTGGGATCGCGGAGAGAAACGATCTCTCCGACCTTGCCCACGATTTCGCGCGCGTCGCCGACATCGGTCGCGACGACAGGCACGCCGCAGGCCATCGCCTCGGCCAGGACGTTGGGAAAGCCTTCCGAAACCGAGGACAGGCAAAGGAGATCGAGGGCGCTGTACACAGCCGGCATGTCGTTTCGCTCACCGGCCCAGACCACATGGTCGGCGAGACCGAGACGCGCCGCCTCGCCGACCAGTGCCTGCCGATAGCCGTCGGGTCCGTCGCCAACCACCACGAAGCGTGCCGTTGCATGGGCGGATCGCAAGCGGGCGACCGCTGCCAGAAAGGTCGGGTGGTCCTTGACGGGCGCCAAGCGGCCGACGAGGCCGACCACGGGCAGATCGGGCAGACCCCATTCCGCACGAACCCGCTGCCGCCCCGCCGGATCCGGCGCGAAACGTTCGACATCGATGCCGTTCGGGACGATCGCGGCGCGCTTCGGCCGGAAGCCCAGGGCCTGGTAGGCAGCGAGCCCGGCCGAGGAGTTGGCGACGAGCAGGGCGACCCGAGAAGAGACGAGCCGGCAGAGATCGAGCGGGACCCGCTGCCGCCAGGCGAGATCGTGCCGGGCTGCACGCATGCCCCAGCACAGTGGCACGGTACGGCCTCCCGCAGTCGCAAGCCAGGCGAGCAGGTTGGCGCTGTGGAGCGCGCTGTAGACGATCTGGATGCGGTTTCGCCTCAGCACCCGCGCAAGCCGCCAGACGACGGTTGGGAGTCGGTGACCGATGCCGAGCCGTCCGCTGGCCCGCCGTGGCATGAGCGCGATGCGGCGGATGGCGGCAGCGCCCGCCAGACTGTCCCAGTGTGGGCCGCCCGGCACGCAGGTCACGAAGAGCACCTCGTGGCCACGCGCGGCGAGACCGATGGCGAGCTGAACGAACTGGCGCTGCGCGCCGCCGGCGTCGAGTGACGGCAGGACGAGAGCCAGCCTCATGCTGCCGCCGGATAGCCGTAGCGGCGCAGGACCGGTCGGCACAGCCGCTCGACCAGGCGGCGTTGCTCCTCCGGCAGTCGCGCCTGCCATTCGAGGTCCGGCCGCAGCCGCAGAGCGTCGTGCATGCGCAGACGATTGCCTGCCATCACATGCCCGGGCGCCAGCGGCGCACCCTGGCTCAGCATGCGCGAGACGGCGGAGAGGTCCGCGCCGATAGCGGAACCGAGGCGCTCCAGGGTCGTGGCCGGATCCTCGGCCAGCGCCTCGTAGGTCACCCGCACGGCCCGCTCGGGAGCCAACGCCCTCGCGATTCGTTCGACCATGAGATTGGTCCACATCCACATGAGCGCCGTCCGGATCACCGAGCGCTCGCGCTTGCCGGCCTGAATGCCGGCGCGGGGATCGGGTGCCATGCGCCGCCGCATCGACCAGGCGACCCCACGGCCGTCGCGGACGAGGTGCACGAGCCTGAGGTCGAGCCCCGAAACCTGTGCCAGCGCTCGCGCCCGGGCGGGAATCTTGGACGAGTCGACGATGGTCGCGCAGCCAGTCACGTCGCGGATCGCGGTGAACAATCCGATTGTGTGGCCGGCATAATCCTGCCAGAGGCCATTCTCACGCACGGGAATCGGCCAGCGCTCGCAGGCACGCTGCAGCCGGTGATAGCGGGCGACCGCATCGCCGCCGACATGTGCGGTCCAATGGTCGACGATCCCGTTCCATGTGGGACAGCGGGGCAGAGCCACGCCGCAGGAGCAGAATTCCTCCCGGGACCAGGCGGCTCCGGCCAGCCGGAACAGTTCGCCCGCACCCATGATGCCGGGCGCCTGCCCCAGCATGATGTTGAGCAGGGTCGATCCGCTGTGGCCGTAGCCGCCGATGTAGACGACGCGCATCCCGCTAGGCGCCTCCATGGGGATCCAGCCGCGCCACGCAGGCGAGATAGGGCGAGGTCAGCCGGTTCGACGGGATCCGTGCGCCGGCGCGATCGGCCGCCCACACGAGCTTGGTGGCGGCGCCGAGAACGCGACGAATGACCCGCCGGCCTGGACGGCTCGGGTGAATGACCACCACCCGCCAGTTCGCCGGCATCACATAGCCGCAGCGATCGACGGTGAGGCCGGCCTGCTCGTGGGCGGTTCTCAGGTCGCGCGGGCGAAGCGGGACATGGATGCCGTAGATCTTGGGATCGAGCAGCCTTTGCAGCGCGCCGATGCTGCCGCGCATGTTGGGCACGGTCGTGATCATCCGGCCGCCGGGTGCGAGCAGCCTGGCGCAGGCGCCGATTGCCGTGGAGGTATCGGGAAAGTGCTCCACCACCCCGAACGAGACGACCACGTCGAAGCGGTCAAGCATGCGGGGCGGCGGTGCGAACAGGTCCGCGCAGACGATGTCGCCCGACTGGTCGGCTCGGGCGAGAATGGCTCGTGCCTGGTCGCAGCCTTCCTGCGAGTAGTCGAGCCCGGTCACCTCGAGCCCGAACCGCTGCGCGAAATAGGGCAGCCAGCGCGAGCGCGCCGCGCCGATCTCGAGCAGGCGGCTTCCCGGCGGCACGTCGGCAAGAATGGTGCGGAAGAAATCGTGCCAGGCCCGGTCGGTGCTGTTGGCGAGACTGCCGTCCGCCGGGTCGACCGGGCTGGGCAGGTCGCGCTCGCGCGCCCAGTTGGCACCCCAGTAATCCGCCTCGGCCAGGGGAGCCTGGAGCATGTCACGCCTCATGAACGGCTAGGGGCTGACTGCGGCACATGCTGGACAGATGCCGCTGCACGACCGCGAGAATGACCACGGACGAGCAGAGATAGACGGCCGAAGTGGCGAGAGCGATACCCGGAAGCCCGAGCCACCGCATGAAGAGATAGTCGAAGACGATGTTGGCGACGCAATTGAGGATGCCGATGATCGCCGTCGCACGGTTGAGGCTGAGCGCGTTCAGGACACGCGAGCCGAGTGCCCCTGCGAGATAGAATGGGATCTGCAGGGCATAGAGACCCTGGATCAGGGCCACCACCGCCGTATCCTCGGCGGTGAACGCTCCACGCTCGAACATGAGGCGGACGATCGGGGTCGAGAGCAGCCAGATCGCGGCCACGATCGGCAGGGATGCGGACACCAGCAGCCCGAGCCAGCCGTAGAAGGTCTGGCGCAGGCGCACGCCGTCATCGGTGGCCGCGAGATCGGCCAGGAAGGGCAGGATCGCGGCACTCAGCGGGCGCGCGGTGAAGGCGAGCAGGAGGGCGATCAGCTTGCCGCCGTAGCTCAAGGTCGCGACGCTGCCGGGGCCCAGCATGGCCGCCATGCCCTGATCGATCATCAGCGCCGTGCCGCCGGTCAGGGCTCCCACCATGATCGGGAAGTACTGCATCACGATGCGGCGGGTCGGGGGGTCGAAGCCGTGCCATCGCGGCAGCACGAGCAGGTCGAGCCGGCGTGCCAGGGGCAGGAGCAGGGCCAGCTCGATCGCGGCACCCACGACGACGCCGAGCACGAGCAATGACGGATCCGGACGCCCGATGACGACCAGCAGCCCCATGGTCAGCAATGGCGTGGCCATCGGGACGGCCGCCACCAGCCCGAAGCGGTGCCTCGCGTTGATCAGCGTTCCGTAAAACTTCACCAGGCCCTGCAGCAGGATGACCGGCAGGACGAGATGGAACAGGTGGATGGTGAGGGCGCGCTTCTCGGGCGAGAATCCGCGCGTCAGCAGTCCGATCAGCCATTGGTCCGACGCCAGCAGGAGCAGACTGGTAGCGATCAGCATGACCACCGCGCCCAGCAGCGTGCTTTCGGCCACCTGCCGTGCTGCGCCGTGCCCGTCCTCGCGGCTCATGCGGATGAAGGTCGGCATGAGCGCGGCCGAGAAGGCGGCGATCTGGACGTTGATCGCGAACGAGGCCGGCAGGAAGGCGATGATGAAGGCATCGAGCGCGTCACTGGTCCCGAACTGGTAGGCGACGGCGAGCTCGCGTCCGACCGCCGCGAGCTTCAGCGCGATCGTGGCGGCGCCGACCGTGAGCAGCGCGCTCAGGATGCCGCGGTTGAGGTCCGAGCTGCGCCAGCGAGCGAGCGACCGGGCGTAGCGGCATGCTGTCATCACGCCCATTCGGTTCCCGGCCCAAATGCCAGGAGTGCCTGATCTCCTTGATCTACGATTGTTAACAAGCTTTCGTTGCCCCTGCGATCGCTCGCCATGAAGGTGATCGAGGCTCACTCATAGCTGCACAACGTTCCAAGCTGAGCTCACAATCCCTAGCTGTACGTCATACCATAGAGCAGTGAGCAACGGCTTAATGGACAACGCAGATGCCTGCCCTCAGCTCGACGAGGATCGGTGTCCACCTCATAGGTCGACTTGATCCTGAAAGCCATACTTGATAGCTATCAATAGCGTGGAACATAGAGTATCGAATCGGCAAATCAGCAGTTCGAGAACGACGACGTACAATAGTATTGTGCTGAGGCAGATCACAGGAAGGGGCAACGATGGAAAGGATGCTGGCTCTCCTGTTGTGTGGCGTTGCCGTCGTGTACGCGACCGCAGCGGACGCGCAGTTCTCCCGCGGCTTCAGACCCCCCGGTTCCCCGACCGTCGTCGTCGGGCCGACGCTCAAGGCGTTCCCCGGTGCCCAGGGCTTTGGGGCCAGTGCCGCGGGTGGACGCGGGGGTACGGTCTATCGGGTGACCAATCTCAACGACAGCGGCGCTGGCAGCCTTCGCTCCTGCGTTGCGGCCAGTGGCGCGCGGACCTGCGTGTTCGCGGTCGGCGGCACGATCACGCTGTCCTCCGTTCTCGAGATTCGCAATCCGCGGGTGACCATCGCGGGCCAGACCGCACCCGGAGGCGGTGTCCAGCTTCGGCTCGATCCCCTGCACACCAAGCCCCTGCTGCGGATCTCGACCAGCGACGTGGTCATCCGGCACTTGCGTTTGCGGCGGGGCGCGACCTCTCCGGCTGCGGCCCTTTCCGGAACTTGCTGCGGGGACTCGGTGGCGGCGCTCGCTGGCACCGATCGCCTGATCCTCGACCATGTCAGTGTAGGATTCGCCACCGACGAGAACGTTGATCTCTACCGGGCCCGCAACGTCACCGTTCAGAACAGCATCATCGCTTATGGGCTGCGCTACTCGACCGATGCGGACACGATCGCCAACCCAAGCCAGCATCACAGCATGGGTGTGATCATCGGCGACGGCGCGACCAATATCTCCCTCATCAGCAATCTCCTTGCCTTCAACCTGAATCGCAATCCACGAATCCAGAGCGGCCTGAATGAGGTCTGTGGCAATGTCGTCTATGGTGCCCAGGCGAACCCGATCACCATCTCAGGGGCCCAGGTCAATGTCGTCGGCAACAGGTTCGACCCGCGCCCCTCGCTCAGCTACGACTACCTGATCGCCACCAACAGCGGAGGCATCGCCTATGCCTCGGCCAATGACACGCCGGTGAGCATCTTCGCGCCCACCGCCAGCAGGGCGACGAGGCCTTACGCGACGCCTGCCTGCAGCAGCGCATCTCCCGTCGAATTGGGGTCGGTCGGGGCGAGGCCGCGTGACAGCCTGGACGCCGACACGGTGCGGCATGCCACCGACGGTACCGGCGCCTTGATCGACGATCCGGCGGAGGTCGGCGGCTGGCCACTTCTCGAAGGTGGGATCGGCTACGGCGACGCCGATGCGGACGGGATGAGCGACGGCTGGGAGATCGCCAACGGGCTGAATCCCGGCAGTTCGGCCGACCGCAACGGTGATCTCGACGGTGATGGCTATACCAATCTCGAGGAGTTCCTGGACGAACTGGCCGGCCAGTAGGTCCTCGCAGATGGCGCAGTCAGATAACGCGAAATACGCTTGAGATTCTCTCGCATGACGCGATAATCTGATGCCGAGTCGCGCAGCGTCGAACCGTGGGCGGACTCGGGCAGGGATAGCTCCAAAGTCGATCAGGAGAACGTACTGGCAGCGGTGCAGGCGATTTCTTCAGTGCTCCTTGGCGCACTGGTCCTTACCGACCCGCGGGCAGCTGTCGCGATTGCTGCTTTCCCGGGGGCGGAAGGGTTCGGTGCCGAGGCCTCGGGCGGGCGGGGCGGCGAGGTCCGCCTCGTGACGACCCTGGACGACAGCGGCAAGGGCAGCCTCAGGGCGTGCCTCGGGGCCAGAGGACCGCGGATCTGCGTCTTCCGGATCGGGGGCACCATCGTTCTCGACAGCCCGCTGACGCTGGCCTCCGGAGACGTGACCATCGCCGGCCAGACCGCGCCGGGTGACGGAATCCTGCTGCGGGCCGGAGAGAGGATGGCGCCCGGTGCCCTGCTGCGGCTCAATCGAGACAATGTCGTCCTGCGCCATCTTCGTCTGCGCCGTGGCGCCGGCGAGGCGGTCTCCGCGGAAAGCAACGACGTTCTGCAGATCCGCAACGCGCGCGACGTGATGATCGACCATGTCTCGGTGAGCTGGGGCGTCGACGAGAACGTCGCAATCAACGATTCCAGCAACATCACCGTGCAATGGTCGGTGATCGCCGAGGGCCTGCTCCGCAGCAATCACCCCAAGGGTCCGCATGGCGACGGCATGCTGATCCATGGCGATGGCCAAGGCGTCAGCCTCCATCACAACCTGTTCGTCCACAACAACGAGCGCAACCCGCGGATCAAGGTCGGCGGCGTCGTCGATCTCGTGAACAACATCATCTACAATCCCGGATCGACCCCGACGGTGCTCACCGACGAATTCGGCAAGGTGAGCCTCAACTACATCGGCAACAGCTACCTCAAGGGCCCGGATTCTCCCGCCAGCGACTACGCTCTCGATCCGCGGCCGACAACGGGCAACGGCTTCGGCATTCACGCTCTGGGCAACCTGCTGCCCGGCGGTGCGGACGCCGTGGCAGGGGCGGTCTTCCGTTCCGCCGCTCCGTTTCCCGCTCCGCCGGTCGACCCGCAGCCTTTCCTGCAGGCGAGTGCCGAGGTTCTTCAGCGTGCGGGCGCCCAACCGCGGGACGAGGTCGATCTCCGACTCGTGCGGGATGTGCGCCGCGGCACCGGCCGCCAGATCGATTCGCCGTCGCAGGTCGGGGGCTGGCCCGATCTGGCGGGCGGAGCACCCTATCCCGACGCCGACCGCGACGGGATGGACGATCGTTGGGAGGCAGCCGCGGCGCTCGACCCGGCAGATCCATCCGACCGCAACGAGGTCGCAGCGGGCGGCTACACGAATCTCGACCGCTTTCTGAGCGAGCTCGCCGGCGACCGCTTCTGATCGGCGCCGGCTCCGCTCGTCAGTTGACGTAGTACTTCTTCAATGCGGCCTGGTAGTTGGCGCCATCCTCGCTCTCATAGACATGATAGCTCTTGGGGTCGACGCGCGTGATCACGGCGCCGGCGATCGGGGCCCCGATCTCTTCGAGCATGCCCAGGGCTTTGCGCACCGCCGACACCGGCGAGTGGCGCCAGCGCGTCACGACCAGCACGCTGTCGCCCAGCTTCACCGCGACCCGTGCATCGGCGACGGCGAGCAGAGGCGGGGTGTCGACGACGATCAGGTCGTAGCGCGAGCGTAGGCTCGCGAACAGGCCGTGCATCTTGACGCTGCCGATGAACCCTGCCGGATTGGCTGGCGTCCGCCCGACACCGACGTAATCGAAGCCTCCGTCGGAGGAGCGGATGGCCTGCTCGAGCGTGGTGCCGCCCGCGATCACCTCGGCGAGGCCTTCCGTACGCTCTCCGCTCACGGCACGCTCGATCGACGGATGGCGGATGTCGAGATCGACCACCAGCACCCGGCCCCCCCACTGCGCCGCGCTCGCAGCGAGGCTCAGCACGAACGCGCTCTTGCCCTCGGCCGAGAGGGCCGAACAAACCACCAGCACCTTGGGCGCCTTGCCCTGGTTGGTGAGCTGGATCGCGGTGAAGATCGACCTGATCGATTCGGCATAGGCCGAAAGCGGACGGCGCAGCAGATAGCGATACTGGCCCCGCTCGCGGCGTCCCCCGATCTGCGGCACGCTGTCCAGGACCTTGACGTCGAACAGGTGCTCGATCTGACGGGCGCCGCGGACGCGCCGGTCCAGCCCGTCCAGGATCAGGGCGAGCACGCCGCCGGTGAACAGCGAGATGCTGAAACCGATCAGGCTGAACAGGCGCGGACTGAGCGAGCTCGGCGTCGCCGGCGGCTTGGCGACCGAGATCACCCGGGCGTCGGGCGTCATGACCTGGGTCTGTTCGCCAAGCTCGCTGTAGCGCTTGAGGAAGAACTCGTAGAGCTGGCGATCGACCTGCGCCTTGCGCTCCAGCTCCCGCAGCCCGACCTGTGCCCCCGACCGCAGCTGGTCGCGGGACCGGGACTCGGCAATCTGCGTGTCGATCTGGCCAAGGCGGATCTGCGCTGCGTCGAGCTGGCGCTGAACCTCGGCGACGAGGCTCCCGATCTCCTCGCCCAGCATGGCGCGGATGCGGCTCTTCTCGGCGACCAGCAGCTGGACCCGGGGATGGCGCTCGCCATAGCTGGTCATCAGCTCGGCCTCCTGGCGTGCCAGCTCGAGCTCCTGCTGCCGCAGGCTCACCAGCATCGGCGAGGTCACCGTTCCGGCGACCGCCTCCGGGTTCTCCCGCAGACGCTGCGCCGCGCGCAGCCGCGACTGCAGCTCGGCGACCTCCGCGACCGCCTGGTTGCGCGCGAGGGTCAGGTTCGCGACCACGTCCTCCTCGGAGCGGGCGTTGGGGTCGCGGATGAGGTCGTTCCGCGCGCGATAGGATTCGACCGCCGCTTCCGAGGCGCGGACGTCGCTCTCCATCTGGCCCAGCCGCTCCTCCATCCAGGTGAGCGTCTTGTTGGCCTCGAAGATCTTGCTCTCGAGCTGCCGGCGGACGAACAGGTCCGAGGCATAGTTGACGATCTTTGCCGCCATGCCGGGCTCGGGGAAGGTGAAGCTCACCGTCACCACGCGCGATTCCTCGTCGTGATTGACCTGGAACCGGTTGCCGAACTCGTCGACCACGTCCTCCATCACCGCGTCCGACGGCTCCGCCTCGAGCGGCTCGGGCAACGGGCTCGCGATGCCGACGCTAGCGAGCCATCGGCTTGGGACGCGTGCGACGATCGACTCGGCGAGCGCTTCGAGACGAGCCAGTGCCGAAAGCTGGCTGGTGTCCAGCTGCTTGCGTCGCAAGGGGTTGCCCGCGAGACCGAGATCCCTGACGACGTCGGTGACGTGCTGTCGCGAGCGGATGATCCGGACCTGGGTCGCGATCACGGCGAGATCGCTGGCACGGTTCGGTGTCGGCGCCGGCCCTTCGGCGATGGGGGAAGGCTGGCTTTCGATCAGGATCTGGGCGGTCGCCGTGTATTGCGGGTCGCTGCCCAGCGCCAGCAGCGTCGTTGCCGCGGTGCCGACGACGGTCACGGCAAAGATCAGCATGCGCCGCCGTCGAAGCAGCAGCAGAACGTCGCGCAGCGTGACCGCCCGCCCTGTCTGGATGCCCTGAACGCCGGGAGGCCTCTTCACGGCGTCCGGGAAGATATCCTGCATCGCTCTCCGCCCTCGTCTGCGGCGCCATTCGTCGGCTCAAGCCCCGAGACGCAAAAGGGCCCGGGCTGTCCTTGGTGGTGCCCGCCCCAGATGGCGGCCACCCCTTCGAGCTAACCAATAAGCGCATAAGCCGAAACAGAAGATGTTTCCGCCTTTGGTTAAGCACTACCATAATATGCATGCCGATCGGGCATTCCATTAACAGAATGATAACGAACTATGCTAGCGTAGGCAAAGTCGAATATCAGAGATATTTCGACTGACTGTAGATATGCAACCAAAGGGCGGAAGGATGCACTAGAGTAAGTGCGCGTCGCTGCGAGCCGCTAGGAATCCACTGTTGGTTTAATAGAGCAGAGGCGTGATGCTGGGTCTGTCCGGTTTGCTTGCGCTTGCCTTGACGGTACTTTGCTGTGAGAAGGCCCGATTGATCGGCCGCCTGCTGGGCGTGATGGATCGTCCGGACGGGACCCGCAAGCTGCACGGCCAAGCGACGCCCATGGTCGGTGGTCTCGCGCTCGCGTTTCCGCTCCTGGTCCTGCAGGTGACCTGGCTGGCCGGTCATCCCAGCCAGGAGCGGCTGTTCCTCGCGCTGATCATCGCGACCGCCGGGTTCTGGCTGCTTGGCTTCGTGGACGACCGCCGTGGCCTGCGCCCGCTGACCCGGCTGCTCGCGGCCTTCCTGCTGTTCGGTCTGATCGTCACGATCGAGCCGAGGATGGCGATCCGAACGATCGATCTCGGTTGGGGGCTGCCAAGCTGGGAACTGGGCAGTCTCAGCCTACCGATCACCGTGATCTGTCTCGCCGGAGTGCTCAACGCGATCAACATGGCGGACGGCCGCAACGGACTTGTGCTCGGGATCGCGGTGTGCTGGGCCTACGGGCTCGGCGAGTATGCCCATCTCCATTTTCAGCCATTCATGTTCTTTCTGCTGATCAGCTTGGTGACCGTGCTGATCTACAACTGGTCAGGCCGGCTGTTTCTCGGCGATTCCGGCAGCTACGTCATCGGAGCGTTGCTCGGACTGCTGACGCTCTACCTGTACAACGAGCCGCGCTCGGAGTTTCCGATGGCGGCGGCAGCGCTGTGGCTGATGGTGCCGGTGCTCGATTGTCTGCGTCTCGTCGTGCACCGGGTGAGCGTCGGCCGTTCGCCCTTCAGCGCCGATCTGCACCATCTGCATCACTATCTTTCCGACCGCTTGCCGTGGCGGTTCGCACTGCCGCTCTATCTGATCATCTCGGCGGGCCCCGGCTTCGTCGCGTTGCTCTGGCCCGCGGGCGCGCTCGGCCTGTTGCTGACACTGCCGCTGCTGTATCTGGTCCTGCTGGCCTGGCTTCGGCGGCCGGATCTGTTCGTGGCGGCGGCACAGCCGCTACAGCGTTTCCTGCCGCTCGCGGCACCGGCGATCCGGCGGCCGCGACGGCACGGCCGCAACCGTCTCCTCCTGGTCGCCAACGACACGCGGTTTCTCGTCTCGCATCGCCTGCCGCTGGCCCTGGCGGCGCGAGATGCAGGTTTCGACGTGCATGTCGCGGCCTATCCCGACGAGGCGCTCGCTATGGTCGAGCGGCATGGCCTGCCGTTCCATCCGATCGCCGTCGATCGGACCGGGACATCTCCGCTGCGCGATGCGCGGACGATCTGGCAGCTGGCGGGAGTCGTCCGCAACGTGCGACCGCAGATCCTGCACTGCGTGACCATCAAGCCGGTGATCTATGGCGGGCTCGTGGCGCGCCGGCTCGGTGTCCCGGGCTATGTCGCCGCGGTCTCGGGCCTCGGTCAGATGTTCGATCCTGGTGGGCCTGGGGCGGATCTGGCGCGCGAGATCCTGCACCCGCTCTACCGTGTGGCTCTGGCCCATCGGAACTCTCGGACCATTTTCCAGAACCCCGACGATCTCGACGAGTTCGTCGCTACCGGGCTGGTCGAGCGAAGCCGGACCTCGCTGATCCTCGGCTCAGGGGTCGATCCGGCAGTCTTCCGACCGGCGCCCGACGAGCCCGGCGATCCCGTGGTGCTGCTCGCCGGCAGACTGCTCTGGGCCAAGGGGGTCGCCGACTTCGTGGAGGCCGCGAGGCTGCTGCGGACATCCGGGGTTCGCGCGCGGTTCGTGGTGGCGGGCGCCTCGCCGGGCCACCAGGCAGACGCGGTGTCCGAGAGTGCGTTGCGCGCCTGGGAAAGCGACGGCGTGATCGAGTGGTGGGGCCACCATGAGGACATGCCCTGGGTCTACGGTCGCTGTCACGTCGTTTGCCTGCCGAGCTTCTATCGCGAGGGCGTGCCCAAAGTGCTGATCGAGGCCGCTTCCTCCGGCCGGCCGATCGTCACCACCGACATGCCCGGCTGTCGCGAGATCTGTCGGGATGGCGAGAACGGTCTTCTCGTACCGCCACGAGATCCGGTGGCACTGGCCGCAGCTCTGCGCCGCCTGATCGAGGACGGGCGATTGCGACGCGCCATGGGCGCCGCGGGCCGGCGGATCGCCATCTCCGACTTCGCGCTCGCAGGCGTGATCGAGCGCACGCTGGAGATCTACCGGCTGTTGCAGGCGAGCATTCCGGCAGAGGCCGCGTTCGAGCCGGCGACGGCGGCCGCGAACTCGCCCACCGTCGCGCCGATGAAGCGATCGCGCGCGTAGCTGAACAGGCACTCGAGATCCCGATACAGGGTCTCGACGTCGCTGGCGTGCGGAAAGTAGGGACTGCCGCCCGGCATGAGTTCGGAGGAGTGAAGGATCAGCTGCGCGTAGCCGCGCCCTTGCCCAAGCACCTGGTCGAGGAGCCACTGCATTCGGGGCAGATTGCCGAGCCGGGGACGGAGCCAGACATGCGCGGGACGGATCCTGGCCAGCGCCCTGGCTGCCATGGATCTGGGATCGAGGCGGTTGCGCAGCGAGCGCAGCGGTCGCGGATCCAGGCTGACGACCGTCATCGGCAGCTCGAGCAGACCGGTGCTGCCCGCCCGCGCCACGTCCTCGAGGCTGGGGTGGTAAGGGTGCTCCGGCGCGGTGCGGTAGTCGACGATCCGGTCCCGGCCGGACCCCAGACCGCCATAGCGCCAATGCATGTGCGGAGTGACCGAGCAATCGACCTTGTAGCCATTCGCCACGAGGGCGGCGAGATAGATGCCGTTCAGCCCCCAACGGCCGGCACGATGGCTGACCACGTCGATCGCGAACCGGTCCTCCAGCAACCGCGTCATGTAGGTGACCTTCGCGCCGATCACCTCAGGCGGGTAGGCGATCAGCGGTGGGTGCCGCGCAAGATCGTCGGAGGTGAGCGCATGGTCGAGCGGCGGGGAATTCCAGGCATGCAGGTGCATGCCGATCTCACCCATACCCTGGCGCAGCACCTGCTGGCCGAACGCAGCGAAGGTCGGGCAGACCGCCATCTCGTAGTTGGTCAGGTAGGTGGGCTTGAGCCCGTGACGCTCACACAGCTCCTGGAAACGCGGAAGGAAGCGGGCGTTTTCGGTGGTGATCGCACGCGGTCGCGCCCACTGATTGTCGCCTTCGGTGTCGATGGTGACGAGCAGCGCTGGCCGAAATGTCACTGACGGTCATCCGCAGAATCGCCGTGAGCGGACTTATTGTCGTTCCTCTGCCGAGCCCAGTCGCGGAGAGTCAGGCACACATGCAGCGGCAAGGAGAGGTAGTTCGGCTCCGCGACGACGCGACCGCCGAAACTGTCCTTGAACCGGTTGATGCTCGCCAGCTTGGGATCCTCGGTTGCGACCGCGTAGCCGCCGAAGTCGTAGTCGCGGAAACCTTCGCTCCGAAATCTCAACATATCCTCAAGCACCAGCAGCCGATGCGCCAGGCCGGTCAGCTTGCGCGCCTCCGCATCCTCAGGAGCGTGCAGCTCGGTGCAGCTGACGAGGTTGCGCACCCGCGCCGCGCCGCGGTCGGCGAGATAACCGCGCATGACGAGGACGCGCCGGTCGAGGCGGGCTGCGGTGACGATGGACGGGCCCGAGACCGCGAGCGGATGATTCTCGGGGAGCTCGGCCAAGCCGCGCTGGGCGGCGAAGGCGTTGTAGCGGGCGAGAAAGCCCCGATGGTCAAGCTCGACGCCCGTCGTCACCCCAAGCTTCTGCGCCTGCCGGACCATGCTCCGTGTCCGAGGCTGGAAGCCGGCGAGAAGCTCCTCCGCGGTGGCGCGCAGATCGACCAGCTTGGTGTGGAATCCGCGTCGTACGAAGCCGAGCTGCCGACCTTCCGTCCGGCACTGCTTGAACTCCGCCAGGCCGAGGCAGGCGCGCCAAGCCGGGCGCTCGGAGAACCAGATCACCCTGACCGCGGGAAACCCCGAGCGATATCTCGTCTCCAGCATCAGCCGCTCCTCGGCTCCGGGGCGCGTGACGGTCGCCGTTCTGCGGTACGCAGGACAAGGTCGCTCCAGACCGCGATGGCCCGCTCGGAAGGTTGGGCGCTGCCTGAGCTTCGGCTCGCGCCGCCCAGGCGCCGGCGAAGCACCGGATCACGCATCAGGCGAGCCAGGGCTCGGCTGAGTTCCGGCAGGTCGCCGTTGCCGACCAGCAGACCGTCGACCTCGTGCCGGACCATGGCGCGTGGACCGACGGGGCATGCGGTCGCGACCACGGCAATGCCGGCCGCCATCGCCTCCGCGAGAGCGTTCGGATAGCCCTCGAAGCGGGAAGTCAGCGCGAAGATGCCGGCGTGATCGAGCCAGGCTCCCGGCGTGGCCGTCTGCCCGGGCAGGGCGACCTGATCTGCCAAGTCGAGTTCCTGGACCAGTGCTTCGAGACGCTGCCGCTCGGGTCCGTCGCCCCAGATCACCAGCCGCCAGTCCGGGCAATCGGGCGCATTGACCGCGAACGCGCGGATGAGCAGATCGAAGCGCTTGAGCGGCACGAGCCGGCCGACTCCGACGACGATGGGCTGGTCGCGCGGACGCACGTCCGGGGGTAGCAAAACCGGGTTGTGCGCGACCACCGCGCGTCGACGGCTCGGCCAAGCGAGACCCGCTCGCGCCAGCTCGCCTTGAACCACCACATGCTGCGCCAGCGGATAGGCGAGCCAGCGCAGAATCCGCCAAGCTGCCGGCAGTGCCTGCCGCTGGGGGTCGCTGCGCTCGGAGACGATTACCGGGACACCCAGGCCCCGTGTCGCCAGCATGGTCAGGACGTTCGTGGCGGAGAGAAAGGAGAGCACCACGTCAGGGCGGCTGGACCGCAGCAGCCGGCGCAAGCGCGCGAGCCGACGCAGATTGTTGCGAAGAGCGCTCGACAGGTTGGCCGACGGCAGCCTCAGATCCAATGAGCGCCGGATCACGCGGGGGTGCACGGGAAAATAGGAGTCGACCGGCCCACCCACGGCGACCAGCGTCACGCGCCAGCCGCGAGCCGCCCAGGCGTTGGCGAGGCTGATCAGCACCTTCTGCGCACCACCGATGCCGAGATGCGCGATCACCAGGGTAAGGCGCAGGGAATCGGCCGGCGCTGGGGGCGCGGCGGCGTCGATCCTGTCCTGCGTGGCGGGCGCGGTCTGCATGCTAGCGCCGGCGGCGCGTCCGTCGGGCCGCCACGGCCTGCGTGACCAGGCCGGTCCATTGCGCCATGATCGCGGGCTCGGCGAAGCGGTCGGCACTCTTCACCGCGGCCCCGCCGAGCCGGTCGCGGAACGCGCGCGAGGCCATCATCCGCTCCAGCGCCGCCGCCATCGCCCCGACGTCGTCGGGCGGTACGAGCAGCCCATCGAGCCCTTCCGCGACCACGCTCCGCGGGCCGCCGACCGGGCAGTCCGTGGCGATGACCGGCGTGCCCGCCGCCATCGCCTCGATCAGCGCGTTGGGCAGCCCTTCGTGACGCGAGCTGAGGACGAAGATCGTGGTGCTCGCGAGCCAGCTTCCCGGGGCTTCGCTGCGCCCGGGGCAGGAAACCCGGTCGGCGACGTCCTGCCGCTCGGCGAGCGCGAGCAGGCTCGCCCGGTCGGGCCCTTCGCCCCAGAGCACCAGACGCCAGTCCGGGTGCGCCTTCACGGTCTGGGCGAACGCCTCGATCAGCACGTCGAAGCCCTTGACCGGCATCAGGTGACCGACACCCGAGATCTCGTGGCCATCCGCGTCCGGCCGGTGTCCGTAAGTCGACACGGGATTGGCGATGACCGTGCCGCGGTGGCGCACGGCTCGCCCGAGCCGTGCGAGAGCATACTCCGTCTGCGCGACAACGCAGTCGGCGAGCGGATAGGTCAGAGCGCGTGCGTGGCGCCAGGTGCGGGGGAGCAGGGTCCGGTCGGGATCGCCACGCTCCGACACGATGACCGGAATCCCGAGGCGCCTCGTCGCGAGCAGGGTGAGCACGTTGGTCGCCGACAGGAACGAGATCACCACCTCGGCGCGCGCCGCGCGAATGGCGCGGCGCAGGAGGAAAACGCGGCGGAGATTGTGGAGCAGGGCCCGGCCGAAGCTGGCGGAGCGGGTGGCCGCACC
>JBFWWD010000088.1:0-20177 GCA_050246385.1 Geminicoccaceae bacterium | reverse complement strand
CCCATCACGCCACCTGCCCGGTGCGGGCCCAGCCGGACCAGTAGCCGGCGGCGCTGTAGTGGTCGGCGGCCTTGCGCTCGACGGTGGAACGGGCGGCGCCTCGCAGGGCGTGAGCTCGTTCGGTGGATGCGGTCGCGGCGGCCAGCGCTTCGGCGGCGGCCACGGCGAACAGGGTCGGCTGCTCCACGTCGTCGTCGCCCACCGGCGGCACGTTGACGATGCGGATCAGCCCGGCGCGCTCCTGGTCGACGAGCATGCGCAGGATGGCGGGGTCCAGGCCCCGGCCGTCGTTGATGACGCGGACGGTGCGGGCGGTCACCGGAACCCCCCGAAGTGCAGGACATCGATGCCGGCGGCGAACGCCAGCTCGAAGTCGAGGTCGTCGACCAGGCCGTGCTCGTGGGCGACGTGCACGGCAGCGGCCCAGCGGCGCTCACCGCCGAGCACGAGGAGGCTGCGGATCAGCCCGCATGGATGGCACGAGCAGCGGTCGCCGTGCTCGAGCTGGCCGGCGTCGACCGTGGTGGTGATGGCGGCGGTCATGGCAGCAGCACCGGCACGCCGTCGGCGCACGGGAACGCCACCGGGTCGGTGGTGGCGCAGATGGGCGGGATCAGCCCGACCTCGGTGGCCGGCGCCGTGCTGCTGCTGGCGGGCGACGGGGTGGTGGTGGGGGCGCCGGCGGCGGCTGGGCCGGCGAGGACCAGCGCGGCGGTGAGCACGGCGCCGGTGGCCATGGCGGCGATGCGCGCCAGTAGCGTGGGGTTCCTCACGATGGGCTCCTTGATCTGTGGAAGGTGATGGGTGGTTCGGTGAGAGAGCTGGGCCCGGGGTTGCAGCCCCGGGCCCGGCGGTGACGGCTCAGCCGATCGTGTCGGCGGTGCACTCGATGGCGATGCCCACGACCCGGGACAGGGTCTCGAATGCTTCGGTGACCTCACGCACGGTGACCAGCAGCTCGTCGGCGATCTCGGCGTGTTCGGTACCGGCCAGCCGGTCGAACAGCTCAGCAGCCAAGATGCGCAGGCTGGCGGTGGTGCGGGGCGGGGTGATGGTGTCCATGGCAGGTTCCCTCCTGGTGTGAGCAGACGACCGCAGCCTGTCAGCTCTCGGCGGGGACCTGCTCGGCGGACGGCTCCGGCTTCGAGCGGCTCCGGCCGTTGGCCTGCACGGCCCGCTCGATGGCAGCGCAGCGGATGATGAGCTCGGCCTTCGCGGTGCGGCCGACATCGGCGGCGTCGGGCACCGTGTAGAACACCCGGGCATCGACGAGGGTGACGGCCTGGCCGATCATGTCGATCGACGGGGTGATCCGAGGGCGGACCTGGCCGACGCCATCGACAGCGAAGATGCCCTCCGGCGAGTACATCACCTCGCACACCTCGCCCACCGACAGCAACAGGGCGGTGATGCCCCGGTCGTGGCCGGGCAGCCCGCCCGACATGACCGGTGCGACGCCGTGGGCCTGGGACACCCGCCCGGCGGACAGGGTGGCCGAGCTGGTCGCCTGCTCGGCGCCACGCTGGCGGGGCTGGTACCAGGCCGACAGGTGAGCGTCGTGCACCTGCACGATCGCGCCGGGCTGGAACTCGGGCGGCTGGGTGCCGGTCACCTTGAGCCGGAGCTGGCCGGCCTGGTCCTGGTCGGCGAACGCCGAGCGCAGCAGACCGCCGGCGACGGCCTCGGCGGTGTACACGGCCTCGCCGGTCTTCCGATCGGGGATGGCGATGCCGTCCTTGTTCGCACGCAGACGGAACGGGGTGCGGATCACGACGGCCAGACCGTCGACCACCGGGAAGTGCTTGAACATGCGCTGATCTCCTTCGTGTTGAGTCGCTTTCGACTCAAATCGACCACCATAGCTTGCGTCTAAAGTGACTCACGGGAGAACGGCGCTACTTTCTGCGTCACATGCGACGCAACGCTCAGCCGGTATCCTCACGGGCGTGACGGATGACGCGCTCGAGCAGGCCCGCCGCCAGGGCAGCGAGGACGCACAGCGTGCTCAGGAACATGCCCCCGACGAACCTCGGCTGAAGCTGGCCTGGGCCCAGGGCTTCGGGCAGCTCGACCAGCTCCAGGCCGCCGTCGACCAGGCCCGCGCCGCCGGGCTCACCTGGCAGCAGATCGCCGACGTGCTCGGCATGCGCATGCGCCACGCGCAGACGAAGTTTGCCGGCGCCGAACGCCAGCGCCGCTACCGGGAGAGGCGTCAGGCCGAGCGCCCGGCCGGCGAGTAGCTCACCTGCCGCCGGTGCGGAGCGCCCAGTCGACCTGGGCGGCGATGTCCCACGGGTTCGCGTTGGTCTGCGCCTGCACGTTGATCGTGTTGTTCGTCACCGGCGCGGCCGCGGCGGGTGCGGCGGCGGTGGACTGGCGGGTGATGGTTCGCTCCAACCGGTCGGCGGATCCGACGATGCTCCCGCCGCTGGTGGTGCCCACACCGGCTGTCACCGCGGCGAGACGGCGCGCTGCGGCCTCGGCGGCGTCGAGCTTGCGGGCGGCGACATCGGCGGCGTCGGCCACCGCGCCGGTGCGGCGGGCCATGTTGTCGAGCCCGGCCGCCAGGTTCGGGTCGTTGGTGGTATCCCGGGTGCGTTCGATCGACGCCTTGTAGATGTCGACCGCCTCGGCGTCGGTCAGGGTCTGGCCGGCGATCTCCGCCTGTTTCTTCGCCCGCTCCACCTCGGCCCGGGCGAGGTTGTCCGCCGAACCACGGGTGTCGAGCAAGCTCTTCTCGTAGTCCCGCACCGCCTTGGCGGCCTCCGGGCTGTCCTGCCCGAACTCGTTGATGGCGTCGGTGACCGCGTCCTGCTTTTCGGCCAGCGTGTCCATCGACTCGCCCAGCGCCACGTTGGCCTGCTCGAGTGCAAGGTCCGAGCTGTTGATGCTCATGGCCAGGTTGTTGAGGTCCGACAGGCTCTTGCGCTGCTCGTCGAGCGCGCGGGCAGCGTCCTCCGAGGACTTGGCCAGGTCCTCGTGCCGGCGCTTCAGGATCTCCGCTTGGGCGGCGGCGGCCTCCTCGACCTCCGCCAGCCGCTGGGCCTCCAACGCCGCAGGGCCGGCGGCGAGCGCGACCTTGCCCATGGCCTCGGCCTGCACGAGCAGCGTCTGCGACAGGTGGTGCACGCTGCGGTCGATCTGGCCCATCTCGATGAGCTTCTCGTCGGCCTTGTTCGCCCAGTTGACCAGCTTCGCTAGACCCGACGCCGACTCGGCAAGCTCGGGCAGCAGCTTCGTGGCCAGCGCCACCTGCAGGTCGCCGACGGCGTCGCCGAGCTCGCGCATCGCCTTCTTGTACTCGGCGTGCGAGTCGGCCGTTTCCTTGGTGACGATCCTGGACTCGTCTACCCCGTCGATCAGGGCCTGCACCCCGGCGGAGCCGCGCTCCAGCATGGGGGCGATCCGTAGCCACGTGTCACCGAACAGCGCTGCGCCCATCGCAGCGCGCCGTGTCGGGTCGGCGGTGGCCTGGAAGCGGGCGGCGACGTTCTTCAGCGTCTCGGTCATGTCGACCGCGCCGTCCTTCGTGCGGGCGATCTCCACGCCGAACTCGGCGAACTTCTCGGGGGCGTCGCCCGCTTCCTCGGCCAGGGTCTTCAGGACATCGGCGCCGTCCTCCGCCTCGACGCCCATGTCGTGGAAGGCGCCGCCCAGCCGGGAGGCCTCCTCCCAGGACAGGTTGGCGGCGTCCTTGTACTGGCGGGTCGACGTCACCAGGGCGTCGATCTTCTCGATACCGCCAGCGATCGCAGTGCCGAGCCCGACCAGAGCAGCCCCGCCGGCGAGCGCCACCGGGGGGATCTTGCCGAGGTCGATCCCGGCCTTGTCCGCGACGTCGCCGAGCGGGCCGAGACGGTCCTTCGCCGTGTCGCCCACGATGTCTCCGAAGCTCTTCACCTCGGAGCCGGTCTGCTTGCTCTCGTCGCCCAGGTCGTCGACCTTGCGCGCCGCCTTCGTAGCCGACTCGCCGAGGTCCTCGACCTTGCCGTCGGCCTTGTCGGCCTCGCTCTTCGCTTCGGCCAACGCCTTCTCGGCCTTCGCCAGCGCGTCCTCCAACCGCTTGGTGGCCTTCTCGGCCTGCGAGGAATCGCCGGTGATCTTGAGCTTCAGCTCACGCTCAGCCATGTCTGGCTCCTGTCGTCATGGGGTGGTCGGGGTCTGGACGCGCAGCGACCCCCGGCGCTACAGGAAGCCGGGGGTCGCACACGCCCTCGAGGAGGAGAGGATCAGCGCCGATCCGGTCAGCGCATGAACGGCGCCGAACGGCCGGTGTACGCGAACTCGACCTTCGAACCGGCCGCTGCGGCGATGTAGCTCACCGACCCGCCCACCGGGTACGGCACCGGCCGAGAGGCGCCCGCGGGGATATGGAGGCAGTCGTCGCCATCGATCGCAGCGGTACCGCCGGCACAGTGCACAGCGACCTCGTTCACCGACCGGTTGGTCACGACCAGCCCAGCCAGCTCGGCGCCGCCGAACTCAGTGGCAACGTTGATCGACGCCGCGGTGGTGCCTGCGGTGACGGTCTTCGAGGTACGGGCAGCGGTCATCGCTTCTCCTGTCGCATCGCTTCGATGAACGCACGGTCATGGCCGCCGGCCTCGTTCACCCGCCCGGCTGGGGCGGCGGTGCGCGGGTCGGTGCGCACCACCACGCTGCCGTCGAGCAACTCCAGCTCGACCGTCTCACCGGTGCGGCGCGCCCCGGCGACGGTGGCCAACGGCACGCCGAGCGCTTCGGCGATGGTGCTCCACTCGGAGCGGGCCAGCACCGCCATCAGAACAGCCCGTGCGACGCGGCCGGGCGCGCCGCCCGTTCCGGCTGGCTCATGGCGATGGCCACCGCCCACTGCTCGCCGTCGAGCGTGCGCTGCGCCAACGCCATGAACGTGGCCCAGTCCCCCGGCTGATTGCCGGTGAGGTAGCGATGCAGCTCGTTGAGCTTCACCAGCAGCGGGTTGGTCTCACCGCCGAACAGGTCATGCGCTGACCAATCGGCGAACGGCGAGGCCGCGGCCCGCAACTGGTCGATGGCGGCGAGCAACGCCGGCAACGACTCGTTCAACGCCACGAGCTGCAGCGCCTGACCGACCTGCAACCGGCGGACCTTCAGCCGGTGGAGCTGGTCCTGCGCCGCGGAGATACGGGTGCGCTGGCTCGGGATGAACCGGCGGAGCACCTCGGCCTCAGCTTCGGCGTCAGCCAGCCGCTTCCGGGCGTCCAGCAGGTCAGCGACCTCGCCGGTGACGGTCGCTCGTTCCATCACCCGCTCGCGCTCCCGCGGGTCGAGCTCGGCCTCCAGCCGCTCGAGCCGGGCCTTGGCTTCGGCCAGGCGTTCGCGTTCCCGGCTCAGGTTCTCCAACGCCGCCTGGATGCCCAGCGGATCGTTGGCCAGACCGGCATCGGCTCGGAACCTCGTGAACACACTCATCGGCGGAACTCCTCCATCCGGCGGGCTTCGGCGTTGGTGGCGGTGTTGTGCTCCAGCTGCACGAGGGCCAGGAACCGGGTCCCGGCCACGCCGCGGTACACCGGCACGCTGGTCGGGTACCGCGGGACGCTCAAGTGGAGCAGCCCGCCACGCCCGTTGTCGTCGACCACGCCGGGCAGCATGAGCACGTACCACATGCCGCCGATGACCTGGATCGCGACCCCGACGTCATCGATGAGCCGCACATCGAGGATCTCGGACGGCTTCATCTGCATGACCCGGGACGCCTCGATCACGTCATCCGGCGCCGCTCGCGAATCCTGCTCTTCCGCGGCGCGCTGCGCGGCCTCATCGGCCATCGCCTGCGCGCTTGCAGCGATGGCCTCACCGATCTCGGACTTCGCCACGCTCACCTCCTTCTCGCCTGTACCTCTCGGTATGCCTCGATCGCTTCCGGTTCGAACCACCAGCGTCCCCGGTGGTCCTTGCGTCCCTGCAGCCGGTTCCTGTTCGCAGCGGCGGTGACCGCCCGCTCGACGATGGCAAGCGAGCGGGCGGCCTCACCCACCGACACGCTGAACGATGCAGGCAACCGATCAACGCTGTCCATCTCCGGAACTGGCGCCAGAACTGGCAGCGCTCCAGCCTGCCGAAACAGACGCTCCAGCTCGTCAAGTTCCGGAAGTGGCGGAACTCCGCTGCGGCGGGCGTGCTTCCTCCACCCCTGCAACGCCGCCGCCATCAACTCGCACGGCTTGCCAGCCGGCACCACCACCCCGGCGACCAGCTGCGGCCGCGGCCGGTTCACCGCACACCCCCGAACGCCAGCGGCCACCACCACGGCGCCGACCACCAGGCCGGCCAGCCCGGCACCGTCACGCACCGCAGACCCGCCCGAGACCGTTCCCCCGCCTCGATCGCTCCGGCGCACTCGTCGATGGTCGACGGCTGACCGACCGCCAACAGCGGGGTCACCGCGTCGGCGAACCGCTCGAGCTCCACCGCCGACACGTCCCGGTCACGGAGCCGGCCATCGAGACGGTGGCCGAGCTCGTGCCACAACGCCTGCTCCTGCTCGCTCCGGTCGGCGCTGTCCATCACGACCACCACCGCCGTCCGGCCCGTCGTGGTCAACCCGCCGATCCGGGCGCGGTCGCGCCACTCCCGGCCGCCGAGCGCCACGATCAACCCGCCCTCGGCCCGGGCGATGTCGGCTGCGAGCGCCCGGCCGGCGAGGTCGCCGAGGCCTTCGCCCCACAGCAGCGCGCCGTCGCGTTCGAAGCGGAGGTCCAGCATCGTCGAGCACGCATCACCCGGCCGCACCGCCATGGCGTCGTCCACGGTCGCCGTGGCCTCCAGAGCGGGCAGCGACGTGTCGTCGTCGAGCACGTCCACCGCCGGGCGGTACAGCCGGTAGCCGGCCTCTTCGGCGGCGAGCTGCAGCCACACCGCCGCACCAGGAGCGCCCGGCCACGCCGTGGCCACCACCCGGGCCAGCAGACCGACATCGGCCCAGCCCTCGATGATGCTCCAGTACCACGCCCCCGGGTCACCGCCGGAGGCGTGCAGGTAGTCCGCCGGGAGCTTGCGATCGATCACCCGGACCAGCGCCGGCCAGTCGGGCAGCAGCCGGGCGGTCACGAGCTGGCTTCCGCCGGGCGAGGCTGCCGGTAGCGCCTCTCCCAGCGCACCTGCAGCTGCCCACCCCAGATCCCGATGCGCACCCGGTGCTCGGTGGCGTACTGGTGGCATTCCTCGATCACGGGGCACACCGCGCACAGCGCCAGCGCCCGCTGACGGGCGGCGGCCGCTTCGATCCCTCGGCCCTCGGTGAAGAACAGGCCGAGCTGGCCACGGCACGCTGCGTGCACGTGCCAGTCAGGGCGCAGCTCGTTCAGCCACACCCACCGCTGCTCCGTCTCAGCGACTCGGCCCGTCAACGGTCCGGCTCCCGCTCGAGGACGTGGCGCATCCGCTTCAGGCCGAGCTGCGCCTCCTCCCGCCCAGCTGGCCGGCTGACGCGCCGCGCCGGTGCTCGGCTCTCGGACATCGGCTCGATGGCCACCACCGCCTGCGGGTGCGACTGCAGCACCTGGGCCCGGAACCGCTTCGCGTCGTCCAGCTCGGGGAACTCCTGCACGTCGGCGAAGTCGAGCGGCTCGCCGCCCTGTCGGCTGTACAGCCCCGGCCGGGCCGCTTCCTTCCACAGTGCTTCCACTCTCCAACTCATGTCTGTTGCTCCACTCGCCGATGCCTGCATTTGGTCAACGCTCCGCATTCACCGCATGGCGTGCGTGGTGAGGGCGTGTCGGTTGATCCGTCGATGGCGTCTGCGACTACTTCGACCGTCCAGTCGGGGTGCTCACGGTGGAGCGCCAGGGCCTGGGCGCGGTCGGGTTCCCGGCGGCGGATCGCCTCGGGCAGCCAGCGGTGTGGATGGTTCACTGCTGGCCCGGTTGCTTGGCGGCGGCGTAGGTCTCGCTCGCCGAGCTCCTGGAGTACCTGTTGGTCGAACTCCTCCTCCTCGATGGGGACCTGGCCAGAGGAAGAAGAGATGGTGTTCAGATGTTCAATCGCGGGCTCGCGACATTCCGGGGGGGTCTCCGCGACATTTACGGTCGGAACGTCGCGGGTGCGCGACATTCGATCAGGACCAATGTCGCGGGCCCGCGACCTTTCGGGCGCTGGAATGTCGCTCGTCCGCGACATTCCGAGGCGGCTGCCTCCTCGAAGCACGATGTCACCAGACCCGTCATCCGCTTCGGTCACGGCGCACCAGTACCGGTTTCCTCCGCGTCCGCGGCGTCGCTCGACCCGAATCAGGCCGGCGGCCTCCAGCTCCTCGATCCCTGCCTTGAACCTCGGCCAGCCGATGGGGAACAGCTGGGCCACGGTGTCGAACGACGGGAACGCTTCACCGGTGCGGTCGTTCATCCACGATGCGATGTAGACGCCGACCGCCCTCGCCTCTTTGGAGATATCCGACCGCTTCAGCGCTTCGAAGAACACCCAACGCTGCAGGCTCACCCGGACGACCTGGTACGGTGGTGGCGCAGTCGGTCAACTGCACCCATGCGATGCTCCGCCAGGCGGCCGTCGATCCCCCGGGTCGGCGGCCGCTGCGCGTCCGGGGCGGTCATGCCGCGCCGCCGGCGGGCACGGTGTTGGCGTCGATCCATGCGTCGAGGTCGCGGGTGCGGAACCGCACGAACCGGCCGACCTTCACGTAGGGGATGCGCCGGTGGTACACCAGGTTCTGGACGTGGCGGACGCTGGTGCCGAGGTACTCGGCGGCCTTCGGGGTGTCGAGCAGGGGCGACGAGACATCGCCGGTGCTGGCGTTGGGCTGCTTGGGCATGGTGGTTCCCCGGGCGTGCTCCTGACCCTTCGTAGGGCGGAGCGTCCCAGCGGCCGACCACTTACGGGCCGGTCGGCCTATCCATGCCTCTGACGACCAGTTGTGCCACCCACCGAACAAGCGTTGGGAGTACGGTGGTGCACCGTAGTGCAGCAGATGGGTGGTAGTGGTGGATCACGCCTCGATGGTGTTGTCGGAGGTCGACTTCGGGTTCTGGCAGCCAGGCGTCGGGCCCGCTGCGGTGTCGGTGCGATGCGGGCGGTGCGGGTTCCAGCTCATGCGCCTCCACCGACCCGAGGGCGCTGGTGTCCGTCCGTCATGGGCCGATGCTGAGCTGCTGCGCTGGGTGCGCGAGCCCCACGGGAACGATGCGTCGCAGCTGACCGTGGATCCCGAGCTGCGGCCGGGCACGTTCGCGCTGCGCTGCGGTGGTCGACGGTGCCGCGGCCAGGGTCCGGTCTGGGTATCGAGCGAGGTCCTGGCCCGCAGAGTCGAGCGCGCCGTGCGCGCCGGTGCGCGAAGGGTCATCTGGGGCGACGGGGCGTTCCAGCGGTCCCATGGGTAGCGTCCGCCAGCGGCGCCGGGCGACCAGCTCGGGGCAGGGCAAGCTCGAGTACGAGGCGCGCTGGCGCGACGACGAGGGACGGCAGCGCTCGCGGTCGTTCCGGCGCAAGGTCGACGCCGATCAGTTCCTGCGCCAGGTCGAGGGCGATCTGGCCAAGGGCCAGTACATCGATCCCGCCGGCGGGCGCGTCCGGTTCGGGGAGTACGCCCTCGAATGGCAGCGCGCCCAGGTCCACCGCGAGCGCACGGCAGCGCTCGTCGATGCGCACCTGCGGAACCACATCATCCCGGCGTTCGGCGCACGCCGCCTCGGTGATGTCCGCCCCACCGATGTGCAGGCGTGGGTGCGTCGGTTGGCCACCACCTTGGCGCCGGCCACCGTGCGAGTCGTGTACGCCTACGCCCGGGCCATCTTCCGAGCCGCAGTCGAAGACCGGCTCATCCCGTTCTCGCCGTGCCGGGCCAAGCTGCCAGCGATCCCGGCCACACAGGTGATCCCGATCACCACCGCCCAACTCGGGCGGCTCATCGCTGCCACCGACCCCAGGTACCAGGCGCTGGTGATCACCGGCGCCGGTAGCGGCCTCCGCCCCGGCGAGCTGCGCGGCCTCACCGTCGACCGGGTGGACTTCCTGCGGCGCACCATCCGGGTCGACCGCCAGCTCGGCGAACCGAACAGCCCGGCCCTGTTCGCCCCGCTGAAGACGGCCGACTCCGCTCGAACCGTCCCGGTCACCGCGCTCGTGACCGACACCCTCGGCGCACACCTCGCCCGCTACGGCTCCTCGCCCGACGGCCTGTTCTTCACCAGCCGCACAGGCGGGCCGCTGCGCCGCAACCGCCTGGCCGACATCATCGCCAAGGCCCGAGCCGACGCCGAGCTCCACGACGTCACCGCCCACGACCTACGCCACTTCTACGCCTCCATGCTCATCGCCGGCGGCCAGTCCGTGAAGGTGGTGCAGAAGCGCCTCGGCCACTCCTCCGCCGTCGAGACGCTCGACACCTACGGGCACCTGTGGCCCGACAGCGAGGAGGACACCAGGACCGCGGTGGACGCCGTGCTCACCACCTCGGTTGTGGGACGCCTGTGGGACGGCACCGCCTCCGGATGACCATCTGCCCTGGTCAGAGCAGGTGACGGGTCTGTCCCCCGCGTACAGGCCCGCTCACCGCCACCCCACTCCCCCGACCAGGGCAAACGTGCTCTGACCTGCGGAAACACGACGGCAGAACATACCGCTACGCACACGGACACGCACGTAATTACACGTGTCGTGTGGGACGGCTGTGGGACGGGAGCCCGCCCGCTACCTTCGACGGCGTGACCGACATGCCCCCCGATCCCCTGCCCGGCATCGCAGACCCCGGCGACCGGATGCTGCTCGCCGGGCTCGATGCACGAGCCGCAGCCCTGGCCGCTGGCGCCACCCCCGACGAGGCGCTCGCCGCCGGCCACGAAGCCATCGGCTGGGCCCAGGTCGACGAGACACACGCCGCCGTGGCCCAGCACCTGGCCGACGAGCGCGCACGCATCGACGCCACCTACGGCCAGCCACCCGACCTCGCCGTCACCACAGACGGTGACGGCGACCACGAAGGGTGACAGCATAACGAGGCGGCTCACCTCTTGGCTTCCGGTCGGCGAACACCACGGACAGTGACGGCGAGCCGAGCAGCTGAGATGGGACCCACGCCCTCGCAGCGGCCCGGCGACTGAGACCAGGGTCCCGGGGTTTTCGTGCCGACGCTTCGTCAGGCGTTTTTGGGTCCGGGGCCCCGTTTCCGGTCACTGAGCGTGGTCGGCGGGCTGGTCGGGTCCTGTGTGGGGTCCGGCCACTGGCCGGTGCGCTGGTAGTGCTCGACCGCCCAGCTGGGGATGCCGTAGCCGTCCTGCCAGCCTCGGCCCCGGTGTCCGGGCCGTCGTGGCTTGGTGAGGGTGGGGATGCGCCCAGCGAGGCACAGGCGGCTGATCTGGACCCTGCTCAGGCCGACGATGGCGGCGACCTCGGTGGTGCTCAGCCAGCGGACGGCCGGGGGTGCGGGGTCGGGCTTGCGGCGTGCGGTCATCGTGGGGTTCCTCTCGTCCAGGTGACGGTCCATCCGTGCTCGGTTTCGGTCGCGGCGGCGCCGGCGAGCTGGGCGATGGCGTCGGCGGCGGCTTCGAGGCCGTGGTCCTCGATGAGCCAGCCGACGACCAGGCCGAGGTCGACCCATCCGCGGTGCACGATGCCGGGCAGCAGCCGCCAGAGCAGCTGCCACCAGCCGTCGGGGCAGCCTCGGGCGTGCCACCAGGCTTCGCTGGCGGCCTGCCAGCTGTCCTGGTCGACGTGCAGCACCCCGGCCGGTGCGTCGTTGGCGGGGGCGGCGATGTCGGGGCGGACATCGGCGGGCAGCAGGTCGACCACGGCGGCGGCGAGCGCAGCCCCGGCGAGGCCCTGGCCCTCGAGGTCGGCCAGCTCAGGCACCAGCTTGCGGAGCCCGGCGAAGTTCTTCCACCAGCGCCGCCCGCGCTCCCGCGGGGAGTACACCAGGTCGGCGTACTCCCGCAGGTCCGCCAGCAGCCGGGCGACCTCCGGGTTGCGCTGGGCGACCCGTTCGGGGTCACGGCGGCCGCACAGCTCAGCGAGCCGAGCGGGGATCGCCAGGTAGGCGATCGACCCCTCGGCCTTGGCGTCCTTGCCGGACAGGCCGGTGACCTCGGCGCCGAGCCCGATCTTGGCGACGTAGGCGGCCAAGCCGGGGCCGTCCACGACCGGGCGGACGTCGATGGCCCGGTCAGCACCCCACCCGCCGGTGTGGCCGAGCCGGTCGAGCTCGGCCCGGAACGCCACCCACAGCTGGGCGTGCGCCCGGTCAGCGTCGATGGCGTCCCACTCCCGGTCAAGGAGGAACACGAGGTGGAGCTGGGCGTGGGGGCCGTTCACGCCGACGGTGTGCTCAGCGACCCACAGCACGTCCCGGACGCCGTGCTCGCGGCGGAACCGGCGCCACCCGGACCGCTGCGGGTGCATCACCGCCTCGCGGGCCTCCATCAGCCGGTCGTGGGCCAGGTCGAGCCGGTCGCCGGTCTGGTGGCCGGGGGTGACGCTGACGAACACCGCCGAGTGCTCGTCGTCGGCTTCGAGCCAGCGCCACACCGCCACCGACACCGCGGCGGCGCGGACGATGGCCCGGGTGTCGTGGCAGACCGCGCAGACCTTCGCCGACCCGCACGACAGCCGCCCGCAGCGCTGCGCCTTCCCGCGGGCCAGCGCCCACGTCTCACCCGCCTCCGGGGAGCCGAGCTTGTAGCCGCACTGGGCGGCCCGCTCGTCTTCGTAGCCCCAGCTCCGCAGCAGACGGCGCAGCACGGCGACGCCGTGGTGCTGGCGGGCGATCCGGACCCGTTGCACACCTTGAGCGTGATCTACCAAGACCTTCGGGGCCGCAGCTGCGCCAGAGCCGCCCAGAACGCCGGCCAGACCTCCTCCGTCGGCCATGGCCGGCAGAGCGGGCGAGAACGGCGAGATGGCGGCGTTGGGGGTCACTGGCGGTCCTGGGGATCGAGGAGGCGGCGGCGGGCCTCGGCGGTGAGCTGGTGGCGGGTGGCGAGCACGGTGAGGGCGTCAACGGGTTGGGGGACGGCGCGGTCGAGGTAGTCGAGGGTGCGGAGCCAGGCCCGGCCGTCCGGGGCGATGTTCTGCACGACACCGATCTGTGCGTGGCCGTGGTGTGACCAGCACACGACATCGCCACGAGCGGGAGGCGGCGCACAGGGCGGTGTGCGGGGCGGCTGAGCGGGGCTGGTGGCCGGCGCCGGCCGGGGGGTGGTGGGGGCCGCCTGCCGGCCGGTGGGCGGGCCGACCAGGCGGGCGTGCTGCGGGTGCGGGGTGGTGGCCACGCCCCCGCTCGGTCCTTGCGGGCGGTCGGTCCAGCGGTCGAGGAGGGAGCGCAGGGGGGCGTTGGGGTCAGGCTGCGGCATCGGGGCCCTCCTCGGCGGCGGGGAAGGTGGTGTCGATGCGTTCGACCTCGCGGCGCAGGGTGGAGAACGCCTTGGCGGTCAGCTCGGCCTGGCGCTCGACGACGGCGCCGAGGTCGACCACCTCCCGGGTGAGCGAGTCGACCCGTTCTTCGAGGCGGGCCACCCGGTCGCCGACCAGCTCGCCGGTGTCCAGGTCGACCAGACGCAGCTCGCGGGTGCCGGCGCCGGCGGGGTGCAACGGCTCCGGCACCACCGGCCCGGGCTCGGCTGGGGTGTCGGGGTAGAGCTGCTCCAACAGGGCGTGCATCCCGCCGTGCGCTGCGGGCCCGGGGGCGGGGGGTGCGGCGGCGGGTGCGGCCGGTGGTGGGGTGGGGCGCAGGTCGAACACCGGCGCCAGTGACGTCAGGGCGACCGTGCCCAGCAGCAGGGCGAGGAACGCCACCGCGGTGCGGACGGGGGCGATGATCAGCCCGCCGGTGATAGCGGCGAACAGGACGCCGGTGATGGACAGGACGGCGCACACGATCGTGGCGCGGCGGGGCAGGAGCGGGGTCATGCGGCTCTCCTCGGAGCTGGGGTGGGGTGGATGGCGTGGGTGGCGGCGACCGTGGCCACGTGGTCGACCGTGCCGAAGGTGGAACGGGCGAGGAACGGCCGGCGGCCGGGGAGGTCGACCAGGGCGAGGCCGGGGGTGTCGAGCTGGTCGAGGTCGGCCTGGGTGGGCCGCCAGCCGAGCACTGCCTGCCCGTGGTCCAACGTGGGGACCCGCAGCAGGACCCGGCGGGGGATGTTGTCCCGAAACTGGCCGGGCACCAGGTCGGTGGTCGGCCGCTGCACCGCGGCGACGATGATCAGCCCGGCGGCCCGGCCCAACATGGTCAGCTCGCCGAGGAGCTGGCGGAGCTCGTCGATCTGTGGGCCCTTCCCGGACAGCAGCGCGCCCAGCTCTTCGACGACCAGGGCGACGTACGGCCAGTCGACGGTCGGCTTGTCCGGGACGCAACGCAGACCGGCCAGCTCGAGGTCGGCCATGCGCACGTCCACGAACTGGCGGCACCAGCGGATCAGCTTCTCGGCGTGGGCCCGGTCGCGGGCGACCTGCACGAACGCCGGGGACCACGGGCCGAGCTCCACCCGCTTGAGGTCGATGCCGAGCAGGTGGACGGTGCCGGCCGGTTGGCGCACCAGGTCGGCCACCAGCGCGTTCGTCCACGCCGACTTGCCGGACCCGGCGGAGGCGCCGATGAGCCACGACCCGCCCCAGCTCGTCATCAGCGGCGCGGTGATCAGCTTGCCGCGCACGTCGAAGCAAGGGGTCGAGACGCCGTGCTCGGCCGGCGCCCACGGCTTCGGCAACGTGAATGGGTCCTTCCAGAGCACCGTGAGCCGGCAGCGGCGGGGTGAGGCGATGTCGATGATCACCCGCTGGGAGTGCACCGAAGCGGCGATGCGTTCGGCCTGGGCGGCGACCTCGGCCGTCGTCTGCCCCGCGGCGGACCACACCCGGTAGGTCGCGCCGACCCGGGCGGTCAGCGGCCCGACCGGCCGGCCCCACACCGCCCACAGACGGGGGAGGTGCTCGATCTGGCGGGTGGGGCTGACCTTCTCACCGGCGCCTGGCTTGTGGGCCGTCTCGCGGTCCCGGCGCTGGGCCAGGCCGACGTTGCGGCAGATGGTCGCCCATTCGAAGCGGATGAGGATGCGGCGCCACCCGCCGGTGGCCAGCTGCACCAGCAGCCAGCCCAGCCCGGCGAGCAGCACCAGCACCACTAGCACGGCGGTCACTGGGAGCACCGGCACCAGCCGAGGCCCATGAACCCGCCGAGGAGGGTCTGGCCGCAGCTGTTGCATTGGTAGTTCACGTCGCCGGGCATGAGCGACGCCTGGTAGGCGGTCATGCCCTGGCGGCCGTGCAGGTTCGCTCGGGCGTCTTCGGCGCGGGTCGGTGATCCGACCAGCCAGCTCAGCCAGCCCATCACTCCTCCTCCAGCTCGGGGTCCCACAGGGCCCGGTCACGGCAGCAGGTGCCCGGCCCTTGCCGGCCGCACGGGCGGCGGTCGAACAGGGGCCGGTAGCCGGCCGGGGCGGTCATCGGGTCGAACGTGTCCGGGTCGGAACGCACCGGACGGGGCCGCCGCAGCGGGGCGACGGCAGGGAGCGCGGGCACCGGCCGCAGCGGGCGGACCTCCGGGGCGAGGTCGAGCGTGTCGGCCTGGTGGGCGGCGGCGGTCACTCGAACCACCTCGCCGGCCGGCCGAGCTTCGGGTCACAGCGGCAGGCGGTGCCGTTGCCGGCGCCGCAGGTCCAGCAGCCCACGTACTCGCAGTCGGGGCCGAGCCCGGCGGAGGTGCGGTACGGGGTGCGGTACTGGTCCTCGTTGCGGCCGAGGAAGAAGGCGAGCAGGCCCATCACTTCCACCTCGCTTCGTGGGCGGCGATGGCGTCGAGGGCGTCGCGGTTGGCCCGGTCCTGGCGGCGGACGGTGGCGACCCGGGCGCGGTAGCGGGCCCAGTCCTCCTCCGAGTAGTTCGCTCGGCGGTAGGCGTCCCAGTCCGACTTCGACCAGCGACCGGAGTCGGTGGAGCCCAGCAGGCGGGAGAGGATGCCCATCACGCCACCTGCCCGGTGCGGGCCCAGCCGGACCAGTAGCCGGCGGCGCTGTAGTGGTCGGCGGCCTTGCGCTCGACGGTGGAGCGGGCGGCGCCGCGCAGGGCGTGCGCTCGTTCGGTGGACGCGGTCGCTGCGGCCAGCGCTTCGGCGGCGGCCACCGCGAACAGGGTGGGCTGCTCCGGATCGGGTTCGATCGGGGCGGGGACGTTGACGATGCGGATGATCCCGGCGCGCTCCTGGTCGACAAGCATGCGCAGGATGGCGGGGTCCAGACCCCGGCCGTCGTTGAGGACGCGGACGGTGCGGGCGGTCACCGGAACCCACCGAAGTGCAGCACATCGATGCCGGCGGCGAACGCCAGCTCGAAGTCGAGGTCGTCAACCAGGCCGTGCTCATGGGCGAGGTGCACAGCAGCGGCCCAGCGGCGCTCACCGCCGAGCACGAGGAGGCTGCGGATCAGGCCGCATGGGTGGCACGAGCAGCGGTCGCCGTGCTCGAGCTGGCCGGCGTCGGCCGTGGTGGCGACGGCGGTCATGGCAGCAGCACCGGAACGCCGTCGGGGCACGGGAACGCCACCGGGTCGACGGTGGCGCAGACGGGCGGGATCAACCCGACCTCGGGGGTGGGTGCGTCAGCGGGTGCGGCGAGGACCAGCAGGGCTGCGAGAGCGGTGCCGGTGGCCACGGCGGCGATGCGCGCCAGTAGCGTGGGGTTCCTCACGATGGGCTTCTTGATCTGTGGAAGGTGATGGGTGGTTCGGTGAGAGAGCTGGGCCCGGGGCTGCAACCCCCGGGCCCGGCGGTGGCGGCTCAGCCGATCGTGTCGGCGGTGCACTCGATGGCGATGCCAACGACCCGGGACAGGGTCTCGAATGCTTCGGTGACCTCACGCACGGTGACCAGCAGCTCGTCGGCGATCTCGGCGTGTTCGGTGCCGGCCAGCCGGTCGAACAGCTCGGCGGCCAGGATGCGCAGGCTGGCGGTGGTGCGGGGCGGGGTGATGGTGTCCATGGCAGGTTCCCTCCTGGTGTGAGCAGACGACAGCAGCCTGTCAGCTCTCGGCGGGGACCTGCTCGGCGGACGGCTCCGGCTTCGAGCGGCTGCGGCCGTTGGCCTGCACGGCGCGCTCGATGGCAGCGCACCGGATGATGAGCTCGGCCTTCGCGGTGCGGCCGACATCGGCGGCGTCGGGCACCGTGTAGAACACCCGGGCATCCACGAGCGTGACGGCCTGGCCGATCATGTCGATCGACGGGGTGATCCGAGGGCGGACCTGGCCGACGCCATCGACAGCGAAGATGCCCTCCGGCGAGTACATCACCTCGCACACCTCGCCCACCGACAGCAGCATGGCGGTGATGCCACGGTCGTGGCCGGGCAGCCCGCCCGACATGACCGGTGCGACGCCGTGGGCCTGGGACACCCGCCCGGCGGACAGGGTGGCCGAGCTGGTCGCCTGGTCGGCGCCGCGCTGGCGGGGCTGGTACCAGGCCGACAGGTGGGCGTCGTGCACCTGGACGATCGCGCCGGGCTGGAACTCGGGCGGCTGGGTGCCGGTCACCTTGAGCCGGAGCTGGCCAGCCTGGTCCTGGTCGGCGAACGCCGAGCGCAGCAGCCCGCCGGCGACGGCCTCGGCGGTGTACACGGCCTCGCCGGTCTTGCGGTCCGGGATGGCGATGCCGTCCTTGTTCGCACGCAGACGGAACGGGGTGCGGATCACGACGGCCAGACCGTCGACCACCGGGAAATGCTTGAACATCAGGGCTCCTTCGCTTGCTTGCAGGCCGTGGATCAGCCTTTCTGATATCCACTATCGGCAAGCATAGCGATAACCATTACCGATATCCGGACGACCGTCGATAGTAACTATCGGCAACGTCTACGCTGGGCATCGATGCCGCGAGCGCTCCACCCTGATCCCGACGCCGATGCGCTGGCCGAGGTGCGCGACGCCGGCGCGCACCAGGCCCAGCAGCTGCTGGCCGCCGACGCCATCACGGGCGAGCTCGAGCGGGTCGCGTGGGCTGCCGGCGTCGGCTCGGTCGATGGTGTGCGCAGCGAGGTCGAGCGGGCCCGCACGGCGGGCTACACCTGGTCGCAGATCGGCATGGCGCTGGGCGAGAACGGCGACACGGCGCGCATCAAGTACGGCCAGACCGGCTACGCAGCGCAGCGCCGCTACCGGAGGAAGCACCAGGCCGAGCGCCCGGCCGGCGAGTAGCTCACCTGCCGCCGGTGCGGAGCGCCCAGTCGACCTGGGCGGCGATGTCCCACGGGTTCGCGTTGGTCTGCGCGGTCACGTTGATCGTGGTGTTCTGCGTCGGGGCGGCCTGCGCGCCGTCGGAGCGCTGCTGCGAGAACCCGGCGGACGGGGAGCGGGCAATGATCCCGCGGGCGATCGACGCTGCCCGCTCGCCGATGCCTTGGGCGGCCAGGTTCGCTGCGGCCTCGGTGGCCTCGTTCAGCCGGTCCCGAGCGCGGGCGGCTTCGTCGGCGGTGACCCCGATCTTCGTCGCCATCGTGTCGAGCCCGGCCTTCAACGTCGGATCGTTCGTGGCATCGCGGGTGCTCTCGATCGACCCGCGGTAGATCGCCACCGACTCGGCATCGGTCAGGGTCTGGCCGGCGGCGGCGGCTTGCTGCTTCGCCTGCTCCACCTGACTCTTGGCCAGCCGGTCGGCGGCGCCTCTCGTGTCGATGACGGCCTTCTCGTAGTCCCGGGCGGCGGTGGTCGCCTGCGGGCTGTCCTGCCCGTACTGGTTCACCGCGTCGGTGACAGCGGTCTGCTTCTCGACGAGCCGGTCCATCGACTCGCCCAACGCGATGTTGGCCTGCTCCACCGCGAGGTCGGTGCCGGCCATCGAGAAGATGGTGGCGGTGAGCTCGTCGAGCTTGCGGCGCTGCTCATCGATCGCGGTGACCGCGTCCTTCGACGCTCGGGTCATCTCTTCCTGACGGCGGCGCTGCTCGTCGGCCCGGTCCGCGGCCTCCTTCTCGGCGACGGCGAGATCCCGCTGCTTCGCCCCGGCCTCGCCGGCCACCACCGCAGCGGAGGCCATCTTGTCGGCCAGGTCCGTCATCGACCTGGCGGCGGCCTCCTGCGATTCGTTGGCCGCCTTGATCCGCGTGTCGTACAGCGCGGCGAGCGGGTTGAAGATCCCCATCACGTCGTTGAGTCCGAACATGCCGCCGGTGAGCTTCTCCACCCATTCGGCGGCGACGCCGAGGTCTTTCGCCAGCAAGGTCAGGCGGGGCAGCGCCTCCCGGCCGAGGCTCATGCTGAACTGTTGCCACGCCAGCGTCAGGTCGCGCACAGACTGTTCGAACTCGCGTTGCTCCCGGAGCGCCTCCTTGGTGACGATGGCGGACTCGTCGACGTTGGCGAGCAGCTCCGCGATGCCGTCCGACCCGCGGTCGAGGATGGGGGCGATCCGAAGCCAGTTGTCGCCGAACAGCGCGGCGCCCATCGCAGCGCGTTCGGCCGGGTCGCGGATCTGCCGGAACCGGTCGGCGACGTTGGCCAGGGTGGCGGTCATGTCGACCCCGCCGTCCCGGGCCCGGGCGATCTCGATGTTGTACTGCCGGAACTTCTCCGGCGCGTCGCCCGCCTCCTCCCCCAGGGTCTTCAGGGCGTCGATGCCGTCGTCGGCTTCGAGGCCGAACTGCTTGAACACCGACGCGAACCGGGAGGCCTCCTCGGTGCTCACCCCCGCCGCGTACGAGTACTGCTCGACCTCGTGCGTGTACTGACCCCACGCCTCGATGCCGTCGAGCATCGTCTTGGCGAGGAAGCCCAGCCCACCGGCGGCGGCCATCGCCTTCGGGTTGAGGCCTTCGAGGTTGATGCCGGCCATGTCGGCGGCGTCGCCGAGCGGGCCGAGCTGGCCCTTGGCCATGTCCCCGATGCCGTCGCCCAGGTTCACGAGCTGCTCGCCGGCCTGGTCGCCCTTGTCGCCGAGGTCGTCGACCTGCCGGCCGGTGGTCGACGCCTTGTCGCCGAGCTGGTCGACCTCACGGCCGGCGCGGTCGGCGGACTGGCCGAGGTCCTCGACCTGGCCGTCCGCGCGGTCGGCTTCGGTCTTGGCCTTCTCCAGCTCCTCCTGCGCCTTCTGCAGCGCGGTCTCCAGCTTCTTGACGGCCTTCTCTGCCGCCGAGCTGTCGCCGGTGATCTTGAGCTTCAGCTCACGTTCGTTTGCCACGTCGCACACTCCCTGTGTTCGTCGTCATCGGTTGGGGTTTGGACGCGCAGC
>JBFWWD010000087.1:0-20233 GCA_050246385.1 Geminicoccaceae bacterium | reverse complement strand
AGATGTTCAACCTGCTGCCCTACCTGTCGGCGCTGGATAATGTCCGGCTGCCGCACGGCTTCGCGCCCGAGCGGCGCGCCCGGGCCGAGCCCGGCGAGGCGGCGCGGCTGCTCGAGCGGCTGGGCGTGGGTGCCGTCGCCGACCTTCCGGCGGCGGAGCTGAGCGTCGGCCAGCAGCAGCGCGTCGCCGCGGCCCGGGCGCTGATCGGCGCGCCGGAGATCGTGGTCGCCGACGAGCCGACCTCGGCCCTCGACACCGACGCACAGGACACTTTCCTGGAGCTGCTGTTCCAGGAGCTGGCGCGCACCGGTGCCAGCCTGCTCATGGTGAGCCACGATCGCGGCCTGCGCCGGCGCTTCGACCGAGTGGTGGCGCTGGATGAGATCGCGCGCATGGAGCGCGGATCATGATGGCGTGGCGCCTGATCTGGCGCTCGCTCGCCAACCGGCGGGCGACCGCTCTGCTGACGGTGCTGGCGGTGGCGGCGAGCGTGGCGCTGCTGCTGGTGGTGGAGAAGATGCGCACCGGTGCCCACGAGAGCTTCGCCGACACGATCAGCGGCACCGACCTGATCATGGGCGCCCGCGCCGGCGACGTGCAGCTCCTGCTCTACTCGGTGTTCCGCATCGGCAATGCCACCGCCAACGTGACCTGGCAGAGCTACCAGGACATCGCCGCCCGGCCCGAGGTAGCCTGGATCGTGCCGATCTCGCTCGGCGACAGCCATCGGGGCTTCCGCGTCCTCGGCACCGAGAACGGCTATTTCGAGCATTATCGCTACCGGCGCGGTCAGCAGCTCCAGTTCGCGGCCGGCGGACCTCTGGGCGACCTGTTCGATGCGGTGCTGGGAGCGGAAGTGGCCGAGCGGCTCGGCTACCGGGTCGGCGATGCGATCGTGGTCAGCCACGGCATGGGCGAAGTGTCGTTCGCCGACCATGCCGACAAGCCGTTCCGGGTCGCCGGCATCCTCACCCGGACCGGCACTCCGGTGGACCGGACGGTGCACGTCTCGCTGGAGGCGATCGAGGCGATCCATGTCGACTGGCAGGGCGGCGCACGGGTGCCTGGTGCTGGCGTCGCCGCCGAGGAGGCCCGCGGGATGGACCTCGAGCCCAAGGCGGTGACTGCGGCGCTGATCGGCATGAAGTCGCGCCTGCAGAGCTTCCAGCTCCAGCGGTACATCAACGAGTATCGCGAGGAGGCGCTGGCCGCCGTTCTCCCGGGCGTGGCGCTGCAGCAGCTCTGGGGCATCGTCGGCGTCGCCGAGACCGCACTGACGGCGGTGGCGGCGATGGTCGTGGTCACCGCCCTCCTGGGCATGGCGACGATGGTGCTGGCGACACTCAACGAGCGGCGGCGCGAGATGGCGATCCTGCGCTCGGTCGGTGCCACGCCCGCGACGATCATGGGCCTGCTGCTAGGCGAGGCCGCGCTCCTGGTCACGGCGGGCGCAGCACTCGGCGTGATCGCCACCTACGCTACACTTGCCGTGCTCCAGCCCCTCATCGATAAGCGCTACGGGCTTTATCTCGAGATCGGGCCGCCCACCGGCGGGGATCTCCTGGCCCTGGCGATCATCCTCGTGGGCGGAGTCCTGGCCGGCCTGCTGCCCGCCTGGCGCGCCTACCGGCTCTCCCTCGCCGACGGCATGACGGTGCGGACGTGACGATGAAGCGGTTCCTGGTTCTCCTTGGCCGGCGCGCGCGGCTCGTCGTGGTCCTGTCCGTCCTGCTCGTGGCGGGGCTCGCGGCGCTGGGCGCCCGCATGGTCACCGGCGACCCGCCGCGCACCGAGTTGACCTGGGAGCAGCTCCTGCCGCCTTCCGCCAAGGCCAACGGCGTCGGCGGCGCCCTGAGCGGCTTCGTCCAGCACGGGCAGCTGCAAGGCCTGCAGTCGGTGCGACCTCAGGATGTCGAGCTCGTCACCGAGTGGGTCGGCGACCGCGTCCGGCTGCCCGGCTACGTGGTGCCGCTCGACTTCGACGGCTCCAAGGTCACCGGCTTCCTGCTGGTGCCCTATATGGGCGCCTGCATCCACGTGCCGCCGCCGCCACCCAACCAGATCGTCTATGTCCACACCAAGGAGCCGATCGAGATCGACGAGATCTTCGAGGCGGTCTACGCCACGGGCCGGTTCGAGGCCGACCTGATGTCGACCGGCCTCGCCGAGGTCGGCTACCGCATCGTCGACGCGACGGTGCAGCCCTACGAGCCGCCAGCGTAAGCGGCTCGGTTCGGGGCAACGTAAGGGCTGGGCGCGGCGTGCGGATCAGCTATAGGACCGCCCATGTCGCGCGCCGCCCGCCAACTCCCCGCCACCCCCAAGGTCGGCATCGTCAGCCTCGGCTGCCCCAAGGCGCTGGTCGATTCCGAGCGCATCCTGACCAGACCGCGCGTGGAAGGCTACGAGATCTCCGGCAGCTACGACGGCGCCGACGTGGTGCTGGTGAACACCTGCGGTTCTCTCGACAGCGCCAAGGCCGAGAGCCTGGACGAGACCGACTTCCAGCTCCTGCTCGACTGGCTCGAGGAAGCCGAGCTCGATCGGGTCGGCTGCTTCAGATACGAGAATGTCGCGGGCGCCGCCGCCGACGACCTGGCGGATCACATGCCGGAGGCGGTCAAGGAGGAGCGCTGGCACCGCTTCATGGCGATCCAGCAGGAGATCGGCGCCCGGAAGCTGCAGCGCCGCGTCAGAACCTCGCTCGAGGTCCTGATCGACGATGTCGACGAGGAAGGGGCCCATGGACGCTCCTACGCCGACGCACCCGAGATCGACGGGACGGTGCATCTGACGGAAGCCGAGGGCCTGTCGCCCGGCGATCTGGTACCGGCGCTGATCGAGGACGCCGACGAGTACGGTCTTTGGACGCAGGCGTCGCCGCGTGGCTAGGCGCCACTTTGCCCTCCTGCTGGCGCTGGCCGCCTCGCTCGGGGCGTGCCGCCAGCCTCCGCCGACACCGCCGCCGGGCGCGATCGACCCGACGCGCCATGTAGCGCCGTCTCCCGCCGAGGCACGGGCCAAGGTCGAGGCCAAGCTGCGCGAGCTCGGATTCGCCACGCGTGCGGACAACGATGCGAGCCTGACCCTGGTCGCGGAGCGCATCGGAGCAGATGACGGGGCCTGGGCGGCCTGCCCGCTCGCGCCGGTGGTCGACCCGGACACGGACAGCAACCGCCGCGGGTTCGAGCGGCCGTTCACCTTGCGCAGCAACGTGGTCGCGCGCTTCACCACGCCGGCGGGCAGAACGCTGGTCAGCCTGGACGTCCTGCAGGTGGGCCGGTACCGCAATCCCTATGTCGGCATCGAGTTCGACGAGCGTTGTCGCTCGACCGGCGCGCTCGAGGCGCTGCTGCTCGCCGCCGCTGCATAGGCTGGTCGCACGCCGGCCTCGCACGGGGTTTTCCGGGTCGACCCCCCAGCCGCTTGTGGCTAGCTTGCGACTTTTCCGCGGCACCGCAGAGCCAGGAGCGATGAGCATGGGCGAGCGTGCGAATCCGGACGGGCTCGGCAGGCTGTCCTGCTTGGTCGGGCTTCTGACCCTCCTGATCGCCGGCTGCGGCGAGGGCAACGACGATGCAGCCGAGGCGCCGCCACCCATGCCACCGGCGGTGACCGTCGTCGCGGTCGGCAGCCAGGAGGTCACGCCGGCCGTCACCTTCACCGGCCGGGTCGAGGCGATCGACACGGTCGATCTGCGGGCTCGGGTCGAGGGCTTTTTGGAGAAGCGCCACTTCACCGAAGGGCAGGACGTGCGGGAGGGCGACCTCTTGTTCACCATCGAGAAGGCGCAGTACGAGGCGGCCGTGGCCCAGGCGGAGGCGAACGTCGCGCGCGCCCAAGCGACCCAATACAATGCCCAGCTCCAGCTCGACCGGGCAGAGGAGCTCGTGCGCAATCGGAATATCGCCGTGGCGAGCCGGGATGACCGGCGAGCCGAGCGCGACACCGCCCGCGCCGAGCTCGCCGCCACGGAGGCGGCGCTGCAAACGGCCAAGCTCAACCTGAGTTACACCGACATCAAGGCACCGATCTCGGGCCGGATCGGCACCAGTGCCTATAGCCAGGGCGACCTCGTCAACCCGGCGAGCGGCGTGCTGGCGACGATCGTGAGTCAGGACCCGATCTACGTCACCTTCCCGGTCAGCGCGCGCGAGCTGCTCGAGGTGAGGGAGCGGGCGGCGCGCGAGCAGACCGACCCGACCCGTTACCAGATCAAGGTGCGGCTGCCCGACGGGCGGCTCTACGACCAGACGGGGACGGTCGACTTCGTCGACGTGCGGGTCGACCCGTCGACCGACACCGTGACCTTGCGCGCCGAGTTCCCGAACCCGCACCGGTTGCTCGTGGATGGGTCGCTGGTGGGTGTGATCGTGGAGGAGGCGCAGCCCAAGCAGGCGCTGGTCGTCCCGCAGGCCGCGGTCCTCAACGATCAGGCGGGCTCCTACGTGCTTGTGGTCGATGCCGAGAGCAAGGTGGAGCAGCGCCGCGTCCAGCTCGGCCAGATCGCCGGGCCGGCGATCGCGGTGCGGAGCGGGCTCAAGGAGGGCGAGAAGGTCGTCACCGAAGGAGTGCAGAAGGTGCGGCCGGGCCAGACGGTGCAGGCAGCCGCAGCCGCGGGAGCCTGAGTCATGCTCTCGGGCGTCTTCATCGACCGGCCGCGGCTCGCCTTCGTGATCTCGATCGTGATCACGCTGGCTGGCCTGATCGCCATCACCGTCATCCCGGTAGCCCAGTTCCCCGACATCGTGCCGCCGCAGGTGCGGGTGAGCGGCTCCTACCCCGGGGCCAACGCCGAGGTGGTCGAGACCACCGTCGCCCAGGTGATCGAGCAGAAGGTCGTCGGCGTGAGCGACATGCTCTACATGCAGTCGACCTCGGCCGCGGATGGCAGCTATAGCCTCACCGTCACATTCGCGCTCGGCACCGATCCCGACATGAACACGGTCAACGTGCAGAACCGGGTCAGCCTGGCCGAGCCCTCCCTGCCCGAGGAGGTCCAGCGCCAGGGTCTCACGGTGCAGAAGCGCTCTTCCGCCCTCCTCCAGGTCGTCCAGCTCTACTCGCCGAACAACACCTACGATCAGCTCTATCTGAGCAACTACGCCAACATCAACATCATCGACGAGTTGAAGCGCATCGAAGGCGTGGGCGATGCCAGCCTGTTCGGCCCCCTCGACTACTCGATGCGGGTCTGGCTCGACCCCGCCCGGCTGACCAACTTCCAGCTCACGCCGGCCGACGTGACCGCGGCGATCCGGTCGCAGAACGTCCAGGCGGCGGTGGGGCGGATCGGCGCCGCACCCCTCAACCCCGACCAGCAAGTCCAGCTCACCATCAGCACCCAGGGCCGGCTGGGCACCCCGGAAGAGTTCGAGCGCATCATCGTCCGCGCCAACCCGGACGGCTCGGTGGTGCGGGTGCGCGACGTGGGGCGCGTCGAGCTGGGCGCCCAGTCATCGGACCAGTTCAGCCGCTTCAACGGCCAACCCGGCGCCGGCATCGGCATCTACCAATCGCCCGGCGCCAATGCTGTGGCGGTGACCCGAGCCGTCGAGGCGCGCTTGGAGCAGCTCGCGCAGCGGTTCCCGGACGACCTCGATTATGTCGTGATGTACGACACCACGATCTTCGTGACCGCCACCGTCGAGCAGGTGATCCACACCCTCATCGAGGCGTTCGTCCTGGTCGGGCTGGTGGTCTTCGTATTCCTCGGCAGTTGGCGGGCAACCCTGATCCCGCTTGCCGCCGTGCCCGTCTCGATCATCGGCACGTTCGCGGTCCTGCTTGCGATCGGCTACAGCGCCAACACCGTCTCGCTCCTGGCGCTGGTGCTGGCGATCGGCATCGTGGTCGACGACGCGATCGTGGTGGTCGAGGATGTCGAGCGGGTGATGGCGGAGGAGCCGCACCTCTCGCCGGAGGATGCCACCAGGAAGGCCATGGGCGAGATCACGGCGCCCATCATCGCGATCACGCTGGTGCTCCTGTCCGTGTTCGTGCCCGTGGCGTTCATTCCGGGCATCTCCGGCGTGCTGTTCCGCCAGTTCGCGGTCGCGGTCTCGGTCGCGATGCTGATCTCGGCGGTCAACGCGCTGACCCTGGCGCCGGCGCTGTGCGCGGTGCTGCTCAAGCCCGGCCAGCACCGGCCGCGCGGCCCGATCGGCTGGATGCTCGCCGGCATCGACCGGGCGACGGCCGGCTACACCTGGGTCGTACGCCGGCTGGTACGCGTCAGCATCCTGTCCCTGGCGATCGTCGCTGGCGCGCTCCTGCTCAGTGGCTGGCTGCTCAAGCTCACGCCACAGGGCTTCCTGCCGGACGAGGACCAAGGCGCCATCTTCGCCGTCGTGCAGTTGCCCGAGGGAGCGTCGCAGAACCGAACGTCCGAGGTCTCGAGGCAGATCGAGCAACTGTTCAAGGCCGACCCGGCGGTGGAGCACGTGCTGGAGGTGATCGGCCTCGATTTCCTCACCGGCAGCGCTTCGTCCAACCGGGCGCTCCTCGTCGTCCGACTCAAGCCCTACGAGGAGCGCACGGACCCGTCCTTGAGCGCCGCGGCGCTGATCGAGCGCATGCGGCCGCAGCTGGCGGCGATCCGCGGCGGCCTCGCCATGCCCCTGAACGTGCCGCCCATCGTCGGCCTCGGCAGCACGGGCGGGTTCGAGTACGTGCTGCAGGCGCTGCAGGGCCAGAGCCCGGCCGACCTCGCCGCCACCATGCGCGGCCTGATCGTCGCCGCCAACGCGCGGCCGGAGCTCGCGGGGGTGTTCTCGACTTTCGCCGCCAACACGCCGCAGCTCTACCTGGACATCGACCGCGAGAAAGCGCAGACGCTCGGGGTCGCTATCAGCGACATCTTCGCGGCGCTGCAGGCGACTCTGGGCGGCTACTACGTCAACGATTTCAATCTGTTCGGCCGCACCTGGCAGGTCAACGTTCAGGCCGAGGCCGAGTTCCGCTCACGGGTCGACGACATCTATCGCATCTATGTGAGGAACCGGCAGGGCGCGATGGTGCCGATGCGCGCCCTGGCCGAGGCCCGGCTGGTCCTGGGTCCGCAGGCGGTGACTCGCTACAACAATTATCGTGCGGCCATCATCAACGGGGCGCCCGCACCCGGCTACAGCACCGGCGACGCGCTGGCGGCCATGGAGGACCTGTCCGCGACCACGCTCCCGGCCGGCTATTCCTTCGAGTGGACCGGCACCGCCCTGCAGGAGAAGGAGGCGGCCGGGAAAACCGCGATCGTGCTCGGGCTCGCCCTCGTCTTCGCCTATCTGTTCCTGGTGGCGCTCTATGAGAGCTGGAACATCCCGATTCCCGTGCTGCTTTCGGTGAGCGTCGGGGTGCTGGGGGCGATCGCCGCGATTGGCCTCGCCGGCCTGTCGTTCGACGTCTACGCCCAGATCGGCCTCGTCGTGCTGATCGCCCTCGCTGCCAAGAACGCCATCCTGATCGTCGAGTTCGCGATCGAGCAGCGCCTGCACGGCAAGTCGCTCCTGGAATCCGCGATCGAGGGGGCGCGCCTGCGCTTCCGCCCGGTGATGATGACCAGCTTCGCGTTCATCCTGGGGCTGGTGCCGCTGGTGATCGCGACCGGGCCGGGTGCGGCCACCCGGAGTGCTGTGGGCACGCCGGTGGCCAGCGGCATGCTGACGGCATCGCTCATCGGCGTGTTCGTGATCCCGATGCTCTACATCGTGTTCCAATGGCTGCGCGAGAAGGTGAAAGGCGCCGCCCGCACCGAGGCGCCACCCACCGCGCCACAGCCCGCGCCGGCGGCGGAGTGACCGCTCGCGGTGCCCTGCCCCACATGCGGCCAGACGTCCTGCGGCGTCGCCGGCTGAGCACCGGGTTCTGCGTTGCGCGAGAGCCGGCCCCTGGCCTATCTCGGCACGTGAGCCGTCGTAGCCGACCTCGACCACGGGAGCGCACCATGCAAGGCCGAGCATCTCTCGCGGTGGGTGTCCTGCTGGCGACCTTGCTGGCCGGGGGCGGCCTGGTGCGGGCACAGCAGATGCCAGCCGTCACCGTCGCGGTCGTCGAGACCCGGGACATCACGCCGACCTCGAGGTTCACCGGCCGGATCGAGGCCAAGGACAAGGTCGACCTGCGCGCCCGCGTCGAGGGCTTCCTGGAGCAGCAGCTCTTCACCGAAGGGCAGGCCGTCGAGGCCGGCGACCTGCTCTATGTGATCGAGAAGGCGCCCTATCAGGCCGAGATCGAGAACGTGGAGGCGGCGATCGCGCGCTCCCAGGCCACGCTGGACCTGGCCGATATCGAGCGCCGCCGGCAGGCCGAGCTGGTGAAGAAACAGGCGACCGCGCAGGCGCGGCTGGACGAGGCGACCGGCAAGGCCGGCGAGGCCCGGGCCGACCTGCAGCGGCAGCAGGCCAATCTGACCACGGCCGAGCTCAATCTCGGCTATACCGACATCAAGGCGCCGATCGCCGGCCGGATCGGGCGCAGCAACTTCTCGGTCGGCAACTTCGTCGGGCCGCAGAGCGGGACGCTGGCGACGATCGTGAGTCAGGACCCGATGTACGTCACCTTCCCGGTGACTCAGCGCGAGCTACTCGCTGTGCGCAGAGAGGCGGCCGCGGGCGGCACCGACCCCACCGGCCTCGCGGTGAAGGTGCGGCTCGCCGACGGCTCGCTCTACGACCAGGTGGGCCACCTCAACTTCGTCGACGTGCAGTTCAACCAGGGAACCGACACGGTCCAGGTCCGCGCCACCCTGCCCAATCCGCAAGGGACGCTGGTCAACGACCAGCTCGTCACCGTGGTGGTGGAGACGGCGCAGCCCGAGGCCGCCCTGGTGATCCCGCAGCAGGCCGTGCAGATCGATCAGGCCGGCCGCTACGTGCTGAAGGTCGATGCCGAGAGCAAGGTGCAGGTGCAGCGGATCACCGTCGGCGCCGAGCAGGAAGGCTATTACGTCGTCACCAACGGCCTGAGCCAGGGTGAGCGTGTGATCATCGAGGGGCTGCAGAAGGTCCGCCCGGGGATGGTGGTGGATGCCGCTACCGCACCTTCGACACCGGCGGCCGGATAGAGATCAGACCGGCCCGGCCGTGAGCCCCACCGGCCGGCCTTCCCGGCTCGCGCGCTGCTTGCCCGGCCTGTCCGGGCTCTCGCGGTACGATCCGCGCTGGCTGCCACAGGATCTGGCCGCCGGCCTGTCGGTGGCGGCCATCGCGCTGCCGGTCGGCATCGCCTATGCCGATCTGGCGGGCGTACCCGCGGCGCACGGCATCTATGCCGCCGTCTTCCCGCCTGTCGCCTATGCGCTGTTCGGATCGTCACGACAGCTCATCGTCGGCCCGGACGCGGCAACCTGCCTGATGGTGGCGGCAAGCGTCGCGCCATTGGCGCAGGGCGACCCGCATCGCTATCTGGCGCTCGTCACCACGCTGACCGTCATCACCGCGCTGCTCTTTCTCGTCGCGGGCCTGCTCCGCCTCGGCTTCTTCGCGAGCTTCCTGTCCCAGCCGATCCTGACCGGCTACCTGAACGGCGTCGCGATCGTGATCATCGTCGGCCAGCTCCCCAAGCTGCTCGGCTACGCCACGGAGGCGGACGCTGTCCTGCCCGGCATGGCCGAGCTGCTTCAGCGGCTCGACCATGCGCATCTGCCGACGGCAGTGCTGGGAATGGCGCTGCTCCTGCTACTGCTCGCGCTTCGGCGGCTGGCGCCGAATCTACCGGCGCCGCTGATCGTGATCGCGTGCGGGATCGGCGCCGCCGCGCTCCTGGACCTGGGCCGGCGCGGCGTCGCGCTGACCGGAGCCGTTCCGCCCGGCCTGCCCGTGCCGTCCTGGACCTGGCTCGATCCCGCGACCTACCGCGATCTCGTCGGCGATGCCGCCGGCATCCTGCTGATCAGCTTCACCAGCGGAATCCTCACCGCCAAGAGCTTCGCGCGCCGCAACCGCTACGAGATCGATGCCGATCAGGAGCTGCTGGCGTTCGGCGCCGCCAATCTCGCCGCCGGCGTCGCGCAGGGGTTCGTCGTCACGGGCGCCGACTCGCGCACGGCGGTGAACGACGCCGCGGGCGGACGGAGCCAGCTCGTCGGCATCGTGGCGGCCGGCGCGATGCTGTTGGCGCTCCTCTACCTGACCGTGCCGCTCGCGTGGGTGCCGGTCCCGGCGCTCGCCGCGGTGATCCTGGTGTCCGCGGCCGGGCTGTTCGACCTGCGCGGCCTGCGCGAGCTCGCCTTGATGAACCGCCGGGAGGCGCTGCTGTCGCTCGCGACCACGCTCGGGGTGCTGCTGCTCGGCGTGCTGCAGGGAGTGGTGGTGGCGGTGGTGCTCTCCCTGTTCTGGTTGATAGCCCTCGCCATGCGTCCCGGCGACGCGGTCCTGGGCGAGCTGCCCGAGCTCAGGGGCTTCCACAGCCTGGCGGACTATCCGGAGGCGCGGACCCGGCCCGGCCTGCTGATCTATCGCTTCAACGCCAGCGTCGTGTTCTTCAATGCCGATTACTTCTGCGCGCGCCTGCGTGCGGCCATCGGCGCCTCCTCCACGCCCGTCCGCTGGGCAGTGGTCGACCTGAGCCCGGTCAGCTTCGTGGACGCCACGGCGCTGCAGCGGTTCGACGAGCTGCGCCAGGATCTGGCGGGTCAAGGGATCACCCTGGGCGTCGCCCACGCCAAGCGTCAGCTCGGCCGCGCCTTCGAGCGCCGCTGGCTCGCGGCGCGCCGGGGCCGCACGCGGATGTTTCCCACGCTCCGCGCTGCCGTCCGGGCATTCGAGGAGGCGGCCGCCGCCCCGGAGCGGGAGCCCTAGCCTCGCAGCGTCCATCGTGCCGAGCGCGGAGCCGGGATCGACGGCGCCGGGACGCCCGCTGTCGCCCGCGGCCCCTCGGGGTCCTGGCCGGGTCAGCTTCGTGGACGCCACGGCACTGCGGCGGTCCAGAGCCGCCCAGCGACGCTGCCGCTCCGTCGGGTTCTGGTGCCGGCGAAGGGACTTGAACCCCCAACCTCCCGCTTACAAGGCGGATGCTCTACCGATTGAGCTACACCGGCGCGGAGCGGAGGATAGCTCGGCGGGGCGGGCAGCACCACCACGGCTTGCGGCTTCGCGCCCGCGACGGGCGCGGGGCTGCGCTTCAGCGCCGCGTGGTGGCGACGAACTCCTCTAGCTCACGCTTGTAGGCGGCTACCGCATGCTCGATCCGGCGATTGGCGACGGAGGCGCGCGCCGCGTCGCCCATCCGCCTGCGCCGGTCCGGGTCGCCCAGAAGGTGCAGGATCCGCTCGGCCAGCGCCGCATCGTCGCCCACGGGAAACAGCAGCCCGGTCTCGCCCTCGCGCACCAGCTCCCGAGCGGACGCGATGTCGCTGGCGATCAGCGGGCGTCCGCTCGCCATCGTCTCGAGATAGGCGCGCGCCATCCCTTCGGCCTCGCTGGTCATCACCACGACGTCGGCGAGATTGTAGAGCGCCGGCATGCGCGCGTTGGGCACCCAACCGAGAAAGCGGACGTGGTCGAACAAGCCCAGTAGATCGGCTAGGCCCCCGGCTTCCTCGCGCATGGCACCACCGCCGGCGAGCAGGAACAGTGCTCGCGGATTGGCACGAATCACCCGCGTGGCGGCACGCAGCACGTCCAGGGGCCGCTTGCGGGAGATCAGGTTGGCCGGCACCAGGACGGTCTGAGCGTCCGCCTGGACCCCCAGCTCGGCGGCAAGGCCCTGTGGCCGCGGCCGCGGGGCAAAGGCATCGAGGTCCAGGGCGTTCGGGATCGTTCTGACACCCGCGATGCCGTGCTGCCTCTCCAGCCCGTCCGCCAGGTAGCGCGCGACCGCGATCGACCGGTCGGCGGAGCGGAAGCACCGCAGGTACTCCTCCGCCCGGTCCGGTGTGAACGTGCCGGCCAGGATCTGCGCTGTCGGGCTGCCGCGCAGCAGCAGGCACAAGGGCAGGCCGAACTCGTCCGCAAGGGGTCGCACCAGCGGCGCCTCGGCCTCCCAGGCCATCACGAGATCGGGGCGGAACGCCGTCTGCAGCTCGCGTGCCAGGCGCGGGATCTGCTGTTCCCGAGCCGCGGCGAGGTCGGGCGGGATCGGCTTGTAGGACTCGGTGTTATAGAACGGCACGAGATATCGAAAGACGCGTAGCTGCGGGTTCTGTGCCGCATACCAGTCGCCCTCCTCACGGTACATCGTCTCGGTCATTGGCGCGATGGCACAGATCTCGATACCCGCCCGGCCGAGTCCGCCCAGGATTTGGCCGAAGCTGATCGAGGCACCGCCGGTTCGCGGCGGCAGGATGCCGATGTAGAGGATGCGAGTCGGGGTGGTCATGCGGCGCGGTGGGTCACCACGGACAGCACCTTGCCGCTCGCGGATACCCGCGGCGGGGCCCGCTCGATCCTCAGACCATCCATGTCCATCACCTCTTGTGCCATGAAGCCGTAGCTGCTCTTGAGGCGGGAGAGCCCGGCAACGAACACCGTACGCAGCTCGCGCTCGTCGATCGCTCCGGCCTGCGGGTCCACGATGAGACGCAGGATCGGGGTACCGGCGCTGTCCTGCTCCTCGATCAGCTGGTAGTCGGCATGGCTGCCACCGAATCGTCGCGGCAGAACCTGCTCGAGAAGCAAGTCGAGATCGGAGACCGCGAAGGTCGAGCCCCAGACCGTGACCTTCCGAAGGCTGCGAATCGTGTGCAGCCGCAGATCGTAGCCAAACTCCTCCGACCAGGGGCTTCGGCGTCCGGGCTGGAGCACCCCACTGTCCCCGAGCTCCGCGTTGAGCAGCACCTTCGGCGCTGCCGAGCGCAGATTGGTGAACAGAAGGGGTTGGCTGGGGCCATCGCCGGGCAGGCGAGGATTGGGCAGCACCGCATAGGCCTCGCGGAAGATCAGCACCTCGTCGGGCTCCTCGGCACCAGGAAACTGAGCGCCGATCCACCCGCCCTCGGAGGTGCCGTAGGTCGCGATCGCCCGCGCGCCGGATGCCTCGATCGTGGCGAAGCGGGCGTGGGTCACCGGCTCTGCGCCGAGGAGGAAGCTCACGCCAGTAAGCTCACGCCCACGCTCGCCCGCAAGCCTCGCCAGCAAGGCCGCAGCACTGGGCGAGGTGTTCATGACCGGTCGCGCCCCTTCGTCGAGCCGGCGGTACAGGTAGTCGAGCACGCGACCGGCATCGCCGAGCGGCGCAGGCTCGGGCGGAGGATAGCCGGCGCACCAGCGCGCGTAGCCGTGGACGATCGCCGCCCTCAGACGATCACCGCCCGTGGTCATCCGCGCCATGACGAACCAACGCTCCATGTCCTTGCCGAAGCGGGAGCACTTCAGAAAGCGCGACACGACACCGACATGCCCCGGCGTCCAGAACAGAAGCGGCTGGTCGAGCCAACCGTGGGCATCGAACAGGATGGCCCAGTCCGGCGCTGCCTCGACGTCGTTGGCGAGGTCGACCGTCGTTGTCGCAGGCCGGCCCGAGCTGCCGCCGCTTCGGGCCTCGGCGTAGCTCCTGCTGACCGGATTGTTGTAGGCGGCCCAGGGCGCGTCCAACGACTTGCTGCCACGAACGATGGGACTTCGCCCCTTGAGCTCTTCCCATTGGACGTAGATGCCGGCCCGTCGCATCGCTTCGAGCGCACCCTCAACACCGTCCGTGGCGACGAGCTTCTCGACATCTCCGAACTCGCAGCCGGCCCAGCGGCATAGGGTCCCGTACGGGCTCGCCGGGTTGTCGAACACGGCCGACCGGAGCTTGGCGAGAAAGCGCTCGGCGCGGCGGGCGGTCATGTCGCCCACCATGCGACGTGCCTGCCGACCGTCGATCCTGCCGCGCAGGAATCGCGGCAGCTCGAGAATCAGTCGGGTGAATCCCCGTAGCTCGTCGAGGCGCACGACAAGCGCTAGATGTGCGGAACGGCCGATTGAGTCGCGGTCACGTGGTGGGCCACCTCGGCTTGCGCTTGTGAACGAACGCTTCGAGGCCCTCGGCGAAGTCGGCACCGAGGGCGTTGGCGACGATGACGTCGGTTGTGAAGGCGTAGGCTTCCTCCAGCCCCAGCTCGAGCTGGTGGTAGAACGCGCGCTTGCCGAGCGCGAGCACGGCGGGCGGCTTGTCGAGCAGCCGGGCGCAGAGGGCATCGACCGCCGCATCCAGCCCGTCCGCCGGCACCACCCGGTTGACCAGGCTCAGCCGCAGCGCCTCGGCGGCGTCGATGAAGTCGCCGGTGAGCAGCATCTCCATGGCGGGCTTGCGCGCAACGTTGCGCGAGAGGGCGACCATGGGCGTGGAGCAGAACAGGCCGTACTTGACCCCGGAGGTGGCGAAGCGGCTGTCCTCCGCGCACACGGCGAGATCGCAGGCGGCCACCAGCTGGCAGCCGGCGGCGGTGGCGATGCCGTGCACGCGCGCGATCACCGGCTGGGGCAGCCGGGTCAGCGCGGTCATCACCGCCGAGCAGCGGTCGAACAGCGCGCGCACGGGCGCGTCGCGCAGGTCCGCGCCCATCTCCTTCAGATCGTGGCCGGCACAGAAGGCCTTGCCGGCGCCGGCCAGAACCACGACGCGCACGGCGGAATCCTCCGCGATGCGTGCGAGCTCTTCCTGAAGCTGGCCCAACAGGGCGTAGGAGAGGCTGTTGTAGGCCCGTGGCCGGTTGAGCGTCAGACGCGCGACACCGCCGGCATCGGTGCGCAGAAGAGGCAGTTCGGGACTGGCATCCAAGGCCGTGATCCTCAGCTCGCGACGAGACCCTGCTGACGATACCACGCCAGGGTGCGGGCGAGACCCTCATCCAGGCTCACCTGCGGCGAAAAGCCGAGCCGGGTGCGCGCCTTGGTGGTGTCGTAGGCACGGTTGTTGACGAAGAACTCGATCCGGCGCCGGTAGATCGGCGGGCTGATGCCGAGCGGACGGCAGAGCCGCTCGCAGAGATCGCCCGCGAGCAGGATCGGGCCGGCGGGCAGCTTGACGAAGGTCTGGTCGGGATGGCCGGTCAGTCGGCCGATGCGGCGGATGACGTCCTCGAGCGTCGGCATCTCGGCACCGGCGATGATGAACGCCTGGCCGGACACGCCGTCCGCCGACGCCGCCCGGCGGAAGGCCGCGACCAGGTCGTCGATATAGATCATGTGGTAGTGCGGCCGACCGTCGCCGAGCAGGATCACCCGGTCGCGGGCGGCGAGCTTGTAGAGCTTGACCAGCCGCGTGTCGCCCGGTCCGTAGACCGGTGCCGGGCGGATGACCACCGTCTCCAGGCCGTCGCGCGCCTCGCTCAGGGCGAGCTGGTCGCCCTCGGCCTTGGTGATCTCGTAGATCCCCTCCGGCCGGATCGGCGTGGCCTCGCTCGCCGGCGCGCCGGCGACGTTGCCGTGGATGCCGACCGTGCTGCAGTGGACCACGCGTCGGACGCCGTGCCGACGCGCCGCGCCCGTCATCAGCCGGACCGCGTCGACATTGACCTCGCGATAACGCTGATCGCTGAGGTTCGGCTCGCGGAACGTCCCGGCGATGGCAAACACGGTCTCGCAGCCCGCGACGGCGCGATCCACGGCGGCCTTGTCGGTGATGTCGCCCTGCGTCACCTCGGCGACGGCGAGGCCCGTTGCGGCGACCTTGTCCGGCTGGCGCGCCAGGACGCGCACCCGTTCGCCCGAGGCGAGGAGCGAGCGCGTCAGCGCCTCGCCGATGAAGCCGGTGGCGCCGGTGACCAGGACCGTCAACGTGCGTTCTCGGCGATGCGGCGGGCGGGCGCCTCCTCGTCGCGCATGCGCAGCACACGGCCCGGGACGCCGGCCACGACGCTCCAGGCCGGCACGCTCGAGATCATCACGCTGCCGGCGCCGATCACGGCACCCTCGCCGACCTCGACGCCGTCCAGGAACAGGGAGCCGAAACCGACCAGACAACGGTCGCCGATGCGGATCGGCCCTTTGGTCCAGCGGGTCTGCTCGCGGGCGCCCATGCCCGCAGCACCCGAGCGGCGGTCGGTCTGGAACACGCCGCCCGAGATCTTGCAGCCGCCGCCGAGCACCACCTCGTTGCCGATCTCCACCCCGCCCTGCGAGTGGATCACGCTGTGCATGCCGATATCGCTGTCGCTACCGACCCGGATCGGCCCGATCTTGGCCTGGATCGACACGCCGCGGCCAAGGATCGTGCGGTCGCCGATCTCGACGCCCGCAGGCCCGGCACCGCGCCCGTCGATGACGCAGCCATCGTCGAGGATCACATTGTCGCCCAGCGAGATGCGATGCCCGTTGCGGACGACCAGGTCGCGGCCGAAGACGACGCCGCGCCCGCAGCGCCGGAACAGCCGTGGAAAGAAGAGCTTGCGCATGGCCAGGCCCAGAGCCCCCGGCAGGCCCCCGAGCAGCATCGTGATCAGCTCGTAGCGGATGAGGTGCCACCACGAAGCCTCCGGCCCGACGACGAGATCGGCGTAGCGCCTCACCATCGAGGTGTCGCTGGAGAACAGTTTGCTCCGAATGTATTCCTGTTCGTCGAGCTGTTGCAAGGCCGCTTTCCTACCCACGTGCCGCTCGGAACGCTACGTGCTCGAACGTCTAACCGGGCATAACGTGCCTTTGCAACCATACGATGACCAGCCTCCGCGCGTGATTGTACATTGCGACACAGAAGGATGGTCGGCGTTGTTGCAGTTCCATCCCATCTCGGCAGGGCGACCGATAGATATCCTCATCCTGCGCTCGCTTCCGGTCTTCGTCTCAGCAGATGCAAGGCTCGAAAGGTCATGACCGTCGCCCCGGTCTGCTCGGTCACGGCGTAGGCGACGGTAACGATACCCCGGTCCGGCTTGCTGCGCGAGGCAGCAACCTCCCGCACCTCACCGACTACCCGCAGCGTGTCGCCCGGGCGCACCGGTCGCAGCCAGCGCACCTCGTCGAGCCCGGGGGAGCCCATCGACGCGGCATTGATGATCCGCTCCTGATGGACGAGCCGGAAGGCGACCAGCAGCGTCTGAAACCCGCTCGCGATCAGGCCGCCGAACGGGCCCGCCCGCGCCGCCTCGGCATCGATGTGGAACGGCTGGGGGTCGTGCGCCCAACCGAACTCCAGGATCTGTGCCTCGCTCAGGGTACAGCCGGCGGTCGCGAAGCTCCCCCCGACCGTGAAATCCTCGAACCACAGGTCGCGCTGCATCAGCCCGCCTCCCGATTGACCAGTACGACACCGCCCAGCGCCACGACCATGCCGAGCATCTCCACCGGCCCCAGCCGCTCGCCGAACAATGGCCATGCCAGCATCGCGGTGGTCGGCGGCACGAGAAAGAACAGGCTCGCGACCCGCGAGGCTTCGCCCCGTCGCAGAAGCACGTAGAGCAGCGGAATTGCCCCCAGGGAAAGCACGATCACGAGCCAGGCGAGCGCGAACAGAAGCTCGCCCGTCCATTCGATGCGCCGCGTCTCGAACATGAGCGCGAGCAAGCCGCACGCAACCCCGGCGGCGGCGAACTGGATGGCGTTGGCGCTGCGCAGATCGTGTCCGACGCAGTACCGCTTCTGGTACAGGGTGCCGATGGTGATCCCGAGCAACGCCATCACGCAGGCCGCGACGGCGACGAAATCGGCCCCGTGGCCGAGCTTGCTCGAGAGCACGAGACCGGCGCCGAGCATGCCGAAGGCGAGGCCGAGCCAGCGCCGCCAGCCGATCTTCTCCGAGAGGATGAACGGCGCCGCGGCCGCGACCAGCAGCGGCTGCAGACTGACGATCAGGGCCGACAGGCCGGCTTCGAGACCGAGGCGGATCGCGACGAACACGCCCCCGAGATAGACGCCGTGCATCAAAAGGCCGGCGACGGCGAGATGACCCCAGTCGACGGGCCGGTTCGGCCAGGTTGCGCGCCACAGGCCGGCGATCATCGCGAGGCACACCGCGGTGATCAGGAAGCGCAACGACAGGAAGGTCATCGGCTCGGCATAGGGCATGCCGAGCCGCGCACCGATGAAGCCCGTGCTCCACAGCAGCACGAACAGGGGCGGCAGCAGGCGGTCGCCGGGTGCGCCCGCCGCCGTCGAGACCGGTGGAGCTATGCCTCGAGCTCCGGCAGCGGCGCGAACAGGGCCTCGATGTCGGCCTCGGTGAAGCTGAGGCCGGCGCCGGTGCCGGAGAGGACCGAGTCGACCAGGGCCTGCTTCTTGGACTGCAGCTCGACCATCTTCTCCTCGACCGTGCCCTCGGCGATCAGCTTGTAGACGAACACGGTCTTGTCCTGGCCGATGCGGTGGGCGCGATCGGTGGCCTGGTTCTCGACGGCCGGGTTCCACCACGGGTCGTAGTGGATCACCGTGTCGGCGCGGGTCAGCGTGATGCCGGTGCCGCCGGCCTTGAGGCTGATCAGGAAGACCGGGATCTCGCCCTCCTGGAACCGCCGCACCGGGGTCTCGCGATCCTTGGTCTGGCCGGTCAGCGTGACGTAGGTGATGCCCTGCTCGATCAGCCCCGCCTCGATCAGCTGCAGCATCTCCACGAACTGCGAGAACACGATCACGCTGCGGCCGGCCTCGACCATGCTCGGCAGCATGTCCATGAGCAGCTCGAACTTGGCGCTGGGTGCGCCGGCGCCGCGCTCGCCCTTGAGCAACCGCGGATCGCAGCAGACCTGGCGCAGCTTGAGCAGGGCCTCGAGGATGGCGATGTTGCTGCGCGCGAGGCCGCGCTGCTCGATCTCGTCGCGCACGCGCTTGTGCATGGAGAGGCGGACGCTCTCGTACAGATCGCGCTGGCCCTCGGCGAGCTCGATCTCCTGCACCACCTCCTGCTTGGGCGGCAGCTCGGAAGCGACCTGCTCCTTGGTGCGCCGCAGCAGGAACGGCCGGACGCGGGCGGCCAGAAGCTGCTGGCGGGCGGTGTCGCCTTCCTTCTCGATCTGGTTGCGGAATACGCGACGGAAGGTCTCACGGTCGCCGAGGAAGCCCGGCATCAGGAAGTTGAACACCGACCACAGCTCGCCGAGGTGATTCTCCATGGGTGTGCCGGACAGGGCGATACGGTGCTCGGCATCGAGCTGGAACGCCGTGCGCGCGAGCTTGGTCGCGGGATTCTTGATCGCCTGCGCCTCGTCGAGGACCACCATCCGATATTTGTGCTCGAGCAGCAGATCCTTGTCGCGCAGCAGCAGCGCATAGCTGGTGAGCACGACATCGTGCTCGTCGATCTCGTCGAACAGCTCGCGGCGCTGATGGCCGTGCAGGACGAGGACGGTGAGCTCCGGGGCGAACTTGCGCGCCTCGTTGCGCCAGGTGGGCACGAGGCTGGTCGGGCAGACGATCAGGCACGGCTTGATCAGGTTGCCGGCATTGCGCTCGGCCAGGATATGGGCCAGCGTCTGCACCGTCTTGCCCAGGCCCATATCGTCGGCGAGCACGCCCGACAGGCCGAGGCTGCCCAGGAACTGCAGCCAGGCGAAGCCGTCCTCCTGATAGTGGCGCAGCGTGGCCCGCAGGCCCTTCGGCGGCGCGACGGCCGGAATCTCGCTCGTGGCGGCGAGCTTGCGCGCCATCTCGCGCAGCTGTTGCCCGCCGCGCCACAGCAGCGCTTCCGTCGGCAAGGCGCTCTCGATCGCCGTGAGCCGGGTCATCTCCGCCCGCGACAGGCGCAGCTTCCCATCCTCGCGGATCTTGCGGCTGGCGAACAGCTCGTAGAGGGCTTCGACCACCGCCTTCAGGCGGGGCACCGGAATCGGCAGCAGCCGGCCGTCGGGCAGCGTGCCGAACACATGGTCCTCGCCGAACTGGTCGAGCGCGGTCGGGGACAGCTCCTCCGGCGCCCGGTCGAACAGGTCCAGGAGGATCGGCAGGAGCGGAATGGTCTCGCCGTCGACGCTGATGCCGAGATCGAGGTCGAACCAGTCGATCCCCGAATCGTTGACGTCGGCCTTCCAGACATCCTCCGCCTGGACGACCTGATACGGATAATCCTCACCGAAGGTGATGCGCCAGCCGTCGCGCGCGAGCTTGGGCAGGTCCTGATGATTGAACTCGACCCAACGCATCGAGACGTCGTCGTCTTCGTCCTCCTCGAAGGTGAAGTCCTGACGACAGTTCTCGGGCGCGAACCGGCCGAGGCCGGTCGGGCCGAGCGGCTGCAGGCCGAGCGCATTGAGGCGCTCGATCATCTGCACCTCGAACAGGCTGTCGCGCGGCAGGACGAGCAGCCGGTTGTCGCGCACATGGTTGATCTCGGTGCGACCGTCCTGCCAGCCGACCTCCGCTCCGGCATAGTCGAACAGGACCCGCGC
>JBFWWD010000086.1:0-20362 GCA_050246385.1 Geminicoccaceae bacterium | reverse complement strand
CTTCCCGAGCATCCGGTGATGCAGGCCCTCGCGGTCGGCGACAAGGACCGCTTCCTCGCGGTCGAGCTGGAGGAGCGCAGGATCGGCGAGATGCCGCCGTTCGGCCGCCTCGCCGCGCTCATCGTCTCGGGCGGCGAGGCCGAGCGGGTGAAAGCGGAGGCGCGTCGGATCGCGCAGGCGGCACCCCCCAGCGACCAGGTGCTGGTGCTCGGCCCGACGCCGGCACCGCTGGCCCTCCTGCGCGGCCGCTACCGCGAGCGCCTGCTGGTCAAGGCGGCCCCCGAGCTGGATCTCCCCGGCTGGTTGCGCGCTTGGCTGCGGCCGTTGAAGATACCGGGAAAGATTATCCTCCAGGTGGATGTCGATCCGGTCAGCTTCCTCTGACGGCGCGTGTGGCCCGCGCCCACGGCCGCCCTTCCTCACCGCAGTCGCCGCTCACAAGACACTGACTTCCCCATCGTGCAATTGAGGCGGCTCTCTTCCGGACATATTCTGATATGATCGACCTTCTTGTCGTCATTCTGATCTGACTTAAAAATACACGAGATTCTATTCTGAACATCACAAAGCATCCTCGAATGCTTAACCATGAACTTGACGTTCATGTCTTCGCCGCGCTAGCACGAGCCAACTGAGATCCTAGAGACCAGTTCATCTCCAACAGAAATGCGGGGCGACCATGGGTGAATTCTGCACTCTTGGCAGAATACTTATGCACGCCAGTACGGCGTTGCTAATTTCCACCACACCGTTCTTGTTTTGCCAGACCACGCAGGCACAATCGGCGCCCGAGAGCGTGGGTCAATGGTCGCCGATCTACAGCTGGCCGAACGCCGCCACGCACGCGAACCTGCTGCCCGACGGCAAGGTCCTCACCTGGTTCACCGGCGACACCTACTATCCCGGCAGGAACGAGGCGGATGTCGTCACCATCGCTCCGGGCGGCCAGCCGGGCAACTTCACGGCGGCCGACAACCGCAACAGCAACATGTTCTGCAGCGGCCACACCTTCCTGCCCAACGGCGATCTGGTCGTCATCGGCGGCCGCGCCGGCAACGAGGCCTATGGGCATTCCGACGTCAACGTGTTCGACCGTGCGGGCGGCAATGTCTGGCGCACCTTCACCTATCCCGCCACCTACGCACGTTGGTATGCGAGTGCCGTCACGCTCGCCGACGGCAATCTCCTGTTCCTCGCCGGCAATCGCAAAGGATCCAAGGATCCCAACACCCTGCCGCAGATCTGGCACGAGGACGGCTCCCTGGCCGATCTCGAGGGCGCCGTGCGCAAGGTCGAGAACTACTCGATGACCTTCGTCGCCCCGGACGGACGGGTCTTCCTCGCCGGACCCAACGCGGTCTCGAGCTTCCTCGACACGAGCGGCACGGGCGCCTGGGCCGCGGGACCGCGGCACGTCTACGGCAAGCGCGCGAGCGGCACCGCGGTGATGTACGACACGGGCAAGATCCTGGTCACCGCCGGCGGTACCAACGGCAAGACACCCTCGAACACCGCCGAGATCATCGATCTGAACGAGGCACGGCCGAGCTGGCGGGCCACGGGCTTCATGGCTTTCAGCCGCCGGCATGCCAATGCGACGGTGCTGCCCGACGGCAAGGTGCTGGTCACCGGCGGGTCGAGCTCGAAGGACAACAACAACGCCGCAGGGGCCATCCTGCCGGCGGAGCTGTGGGACCCGGCCACCGGCTCGTGGAAGCAGATGGCGAGCCTGTCCCAGCCGCGGATCTATCATTCCATGGCGATCCTGCTGCCGGACGGGCGGGTGCTGGCCGGCGGCGGCAGCGTGCCGAGCAACAGCAAGGTCAAGAACTACCGCAACGTCCAGATCTACTCGCCGCCCTACCTGTTCAAGGGCGAGCGGCCGACCATTGCATCGATCAGCGCTTCCGAGGCGCGCCCCCGCGACGAGGTCGAGCTGACGGTTCCGGATGCGAGCGCGATCGCCAAGGTCTCCCTGATCCGCAACTCCTCCGTCACGCACAGCTTCAACATGAACCAGCGGCTGGTATTCCTCGACTTCCACGCGGCCGGATCGACGGTCACGGCGACCCTGCCCGCCAGCAGCAACCGCGTGCCGCCGGGTGACTACATGCTGTTCGTGGTCAATGCGGATGGCGTGCCGTCGATCGCCCGGATGATCAAGGTGCTCTGAGCCGAGCAGCGATCGCGCCCACCGTCGAGGCGGCGGGCGCGATCGTCGTCAGAAGCTCAGCTGCTTGGCGTGCAGCACATGCGGCAGCCGTCGGACCCCGGCCAGGACCCGCTCGGGGATCGGGCCGTCCACCTCGACCAGGGCGATGGCGTCGCCGCCGGCACGCTCACGACCGAGATGGAACGAGGCGATGTTGACCCCGGCGTCGCCCAGCGTCCCGCCGAGAGCGCCGATCAGGCCCGGCCGGTCCTTGTTGCGGACGTAGAGCATGTGCGCGCCGAGACGGGCCTCGACCGGGATGCCGCGGATCGAGACCAGCCGCGGCTCGCTGTCCTGGAACAGGGTGCCGGCCACGGCACGCGGGCCGCGCTCGGTGACGACCTCGACCGTGATCAGGACCTGATAATCGCGCAGATGCTCGCTGGTGACCACGCGCACGTCGATGTCGCGCTGCATCGCCACCGCGGGCGCGTTGACCATGTTGACGCTGGCGAGCTGCGGCCGGAGCAGGCCCGCGAGCACCGCCTGGGTGAGCGGGCGCGTGTTCATCGAGGCCACATGGCCCGCGAAGCTGATCGTGACCGCGCTCAGACCCTCGACCGTCAGCTGGCCCGCGAACGACCCGAGCTGCTCGGCGAGCTTCATGTAGGGTCGCAGCCGCGGCGCCTCCTCGGCGGTCACCGCGGGCATGTTGAGGGCGTTCACGATCGCACCGGTCGCCAGATAATCGGCGATCTGCTCCGCGACCTGGAGTGCCACGTTCTCCTGGGCCTCGCTGGTGGAGGCGCCGAGATGCGGCGTGACGACCACCTCGTCCAGGGCGAACAGGGGCGAGTCGCGCGCCGGCTCGACGGCGAACACGTCGAACGCCGCACCCGCGATGTGGCCGTCGCGGATCAGGTCGGCCACCGCCTGCTCGTCGACCAGCCCACCCCGGGCACAGTTCACCAGCCGCACGCCGGGCTTGGTCCGCATCAGGGCATCGCGGGAGAGGATGTTGCGCGTCTGCTCGGTCAAGGGCGTGTGCAGCGAGATGAAGTCGGCCCGCCGCAGCAGCACGTCGAGCTCCACTTTCTCCACGCCGAGATCCAGCGCACGCTCGGCCGAGAGGAACGGGTCGTAGCCGATCACGCGCATCTTCAGGCCCTGCGCGCGGTCCGCGACGATCGAGCCGATATTGCCGCAGCCGATCAGGCCGAGGACCTTGCCGGTCAGCTCGACACCGATGAACCGGCTCTTCTCCCACTTGCCCGCGCGGGTCGACCGGTCGGCGGCCGGGATCTGGCGCGCGGTCGCCAGCATCAGCGAGACGGCGTGCTCGGCCGTGGTGACCGAGTTGCCGAACGGCGTGTTCATGACGACGATGCCGCGCTGCGTCGCCGCCTCGACGTCGATGTTGTCGACCCCGATGCCGGCGCGCCCGACGACCTTCAGGCGCGGCGCCGCGTCGAGCAACTCGGCCGTGACCTTGGTGGCCGAACGGATGGCGAGCCCGTCGAACTCGCCGATGATGGCGAGCAGCTCGGCCGGCTTGAGGCCGATCCGGGTCACGGCCTCGATGCCGCGCTCCTTGAAGATGGCCTCGGCCGCCGGGCTGAGCTGGTCCGCGATCAACACCCGCTGCATGGCAGCCTCCCGCAGATCAGGTTGAGGTTCGGCTCACGCGCGCCGGGCACGGGTTTCGCCGTAGGCCCAGTCCAGCCACGGCAGCAGCGCGTCGACGTCGGCGGTCTCGACGGTGGCGCCGCACCAGATCCGCAGGCCGGCCGGCGCGTCGCGATAGCTCTGGATGTCGTAGGCGACCCGGTGCTCGGCGAGCAGCCCGCACATCTCCTTGACGAAGGCCTGCTGCCCCGCCTCGTCGAGCCGCGTGAACGCCTCGTCGACGATGCTGAGGCAGACCGAGGTCGGCGAGCGGATCTCCGGCCGCCTCGCCAGGAAGCCCGCCCATTCGCTCCGCTCGACCCAGGCCGCGATCCTGCCGAGGCTGCGCTCGCAGCGCGCGACCAGGGCCGGCAGCCCGCCGATCGATTCGGCCCAGCGCAGCCCGTCAAGCGCGTCCTCGACCGCGAGCATCGAGGGCGTGTTGATGGTCTCGCCCTTGAAGATGCCCTCGATCAGCTTGCCGCCTTTGGTCAGGCGGAACAGCTTGGGCAGCGGCCAGGCCGGGCGATGGGTCTCCAGCCGCTCGACCGCGCGCGGCGAGAGCACGAGCATGCCGTGCTGGGCCTCGCCGCCCAGCACCTTCTGCCAGGACCAGGTGACCACATCGAGCTTCGGCCAGGGCAGCTTCATGGCGAAGGCGGCCGAGGTGGCGTCGCACAAGGTGAGGCCGGCACGATCCTCGCGGATCCAGTCGCCGTCGGGCACGCGCACGCCGGAGGTGGTCCCGTTCCAGCAGAACACCGTGTCACGGGCCGGGTCGACGGCACCCAGATCGGGCAGCTCGCCATAAGGCGCCTTGAGCGCCCGTCTGTCCTCGAGCCGCAGCTGCTTCTCGATATCGGTCAGCCAGCCCTCGCCGAAGCTCTCGAACGCCAGCACGTCGACGCCGCGCGCGCCCAGCAGGCTCCACAGCGCGCATTCGAACGCACCCGTGTCGGAGCCGGCCAGGATGCCGATGCGATGCTCGGCCGGAATGCCGAGCACGGCCCGGGAACGGTCGATGACCTCGGCGAGACGGGCCTTCGGGGCGGCGGCGCGATGCGAGCGCCCGAGCATGGCGCCCTCGAGCGCCGGCAGTGACCAGCCGGGCCGCTTCGCGGTGGGGCCCGAGCCGAAATTGGGATTGCCGGGTCGACTGGTCGGAAACATCGCGGTCTCGTGGCGGCGAATGAGCGCGGGGAACCTAGTGAGGCCGCTGCTGCACCGCAACAGCCGATCTCGCCGCCGCGGGATACGAGCCGCACCAAACGTCGCTTTTCTCGCTGAACCTGTTCGTAGTAATGTCGATCGACCGGGAGGTGCTGGATTTGTCGAACGACTGCGCGCGAGCCGTTGGTCGAGTGGCCCTCCGGCTTTCACTGTTGCTGGTACTGCTCGTCGCGAGCATTCCGGCGCTGGCGCAGGACGCGGCGGACGATCCCGATGCCGCGGATCTCGACACGCTCGTCGCACCCGTAGCACTTTTTCCCGACCCGCTGCTCGCGGCCGTGATGCAGGCGAGCGTGGTGCCGCTCGACGTCGTCCAGGCGTCGCGCTTCCTCGACGACTACGCCAAGGACCAGACGCTGACGCCCGATGCGGACTGGGATCCCGCGGTGCTCGGCCTGCTGTCCTTTCCGACGGTCCTCCAGGGCATGAACGAGCATCTCGACTGGGTGCAGTCGATGGGCGACGCCGTGACGCAGCGCCTGCCCGACGTCCAGGATTCGGTCCAGCAGGTCCGGGCCGAGTTCTACGCCGGCGGCGTCCTGAAGAGCGACGACAAGCAGACGGTCGAGGTCGATACCGACGTCATCCGCATCACGCCCAACGACCCCAATCAGATCTTCGTGCCGGTCTACGATCCCCAGGCGCTGATCGACGCGGTCGAGGCGACCGACCAGGCCGTACCGACCGCCGCCCCCACCGAGTCGGGGCCGCCACCGATACCCGCCACCAAGGAGGAGCCTCCGGCGGCGCCTGCGGCGGAGACCGCGGCCGCACCGACGGAGCAGGCCGCCACCGAGCCTGCGCCGGCGCCGGAGAGCCAGGCGGCAGCACCGGCCGAGCAGGCGCCGCCGGCCGTCCCCGTGGAGGAGGCCGCACCCGCCGTGGAGCCGATGCCCGCAGCGGTTCCGGCGGCCAGCTACGCCGCTCCGGTGACCTATGCGGCACCCGTCGTCTATCCGGCCGCGGCAAGCTCGACGAGCTCGCTCTGGCCGGCGGTCGGGGGGTTCGCCGGCGGTGCCCTGGTCGGCGGGATCCTGGGCTACGCCATCGGCGACGATGACGACGACGATCACGACTATGGCTGGCACAGCGATCTGGACGAGGACGATCTCGACGATCTGGTCGACGACATCGACGACAACCGGGACGATGCCCGGCGCGAGCGGCAGGACTATGCGACGAGCTCGCGCGAGGAGCGGCAGCAGTTCGCGGAGCAGAGCCGCGAGGACCGCCAGCAGGCCCGCACGACAGCAGCGGCGAACCGGGAGCAGAACCGCGACACCGCCACGGCCAACCGGCAGAACGAGCGGCAGCAGCGGGAAAGCGCGCGCAAGAGCCGCTCGCAGGATGCGCAGGCCAAGCTCGCGGAGCGGTCGCAGCGCCCGCGCGGCAATGCGGCCGCGGCCGGTGCCCCGCGGAAGACGCCTTCCCCGACCAGGATCCAGGCGGTCCGCCCGCCCGACGCCAAGCGGCCGCCACCCTCCTTCAGCCAGGCGGGGCGGGCGGCACCGGCGAGCGCCGGCGCCAGGTCCCTGCCGCGCCAGACGGCGGCGCCGGCGGCGCAACGGGCGCCCCAGCGCGTGGGCGCCGCGCGCGCCCCAGCGCGGGAGAAGGCGGCCTTCTCCGGCGTCGAGCGCGGCAAGACCGTGAAGCGGCAGGAAGTGCGCGGCGCGCAGAGCCGCAAGCAGGTGGCGCGGCCAGCGTCGCAACAACGGGCGGCCGCGGTGCGGACGCAGCGCCCGCAGGCCCAACGGCCGAACGCGGGCAAGCCGCGGCCCGCAGCACAGCGGAGCGGAGGCGGTCAGCGGCAGGCGTTCCAGGGAGCCGGCGGCCGAGGCGGGCGCGAGCACGCCGCGCGCGGACAGCGCAGCCGGCGTCGATGAAGGCAGCCATGCTCAACAAGGCAAAAGCGATGCGGACAGCGGCGGGGCTCGGCTTGGCGGTGATGTCCGCGGCGTTTCTGCACGGAACCTCGGCACTGGCCCAGGACGCCCAGCGCCACTTCGCCACGCCCGAGGAGGCGGTGAAGGCACTGGTCCGGGCGATCCAGGAGCAGGACCGGCCGGCCATCGCGGCGATCGTCGGGCCGGAGTTCACCGACCTGATCGAGGGCCAGGGGTCCGAGGCCAACGCCGAGGATCGCGAGCGCTTCCTGGAGGCGGCGAGCCGGGCGACCGTGCTGCGGCCGGACGGCGACGATCGGCGCATCCTCGAGATCGGCCTCGCCGCCTGGCCGATGCCCGCACCCCTGGTCCATGACGATCAGGGCTGGCGCTTCGACGGGGCGGAGGGCGTCGAGGCGGTCAAGGACCGCATCGTCGGCCGCAACGAGCTCGAGGCGATCCGTGTCCTGCACGCCTATGTCGACGCCCAGGTCGACTATGCGAGCGAGGACCGCGACGGCGACGTGGTGCTGGAATACGCGCAGAAGCTGGCGAGCACGCCGGGCCTGCACGACGGCCTCTACTGGCCGGTCGCCGAGTCCGAGGAGCCGAGCCCCTTCGGCCCGTTCCTGGCGGCCGCCGGCGTGCATCCCGAGAGCCGCGAGCCGGCCACACCCTATTACGGCTACCTCTACCGGATCATGCACCGCCAGGGTCCGAACGCCCCCGGCGGCGAGTACGACTACGTCATCAACGGCAACATGATCGCGGGCTTCGCCATGGTCGCCTGGCCGGCCGAGTATGGCGAATCGGGCGTCATGACCTTCCTGGTCAACCAGTCCGGCATCGTGCTCGAGCGCGACATGGGCCCGGACACGGACGCGATCGGGCCCAGGATGGTCACCTACAACCCGGATGCCGGCTGGCTGCCGGTCGACCAGGACTGAGCCCGGCGGTCACCGCATCAGGCTCGCATCGGCCCGGCGCCACGAGCCGCCCCGCGCGACATCCTTGCAACGAACGGGCCTCCCGGCCGCGATCGAACTGAAACGCGCCACCGGCACTCTCCTGCCTGCGAACAACCTCAAGGAGAGAAAACAATGTCCAGCGACCGCTTTCCGCGCATCGCCGCCTTCATGCTGACGGGCGCCGTCCTGGTCCTCGGCGCGAGCACCCAGCCGGCGCAGGCCACGCACTCCGCCGACCGCTGGGCGGTGGTCAACCAGAACGGCACGCTGGCACGCGGCAAGGGTGCCGTCTCCTCGGGCTACGCGTTCGCGGGCGTGCTCGGCTCCTACCGGGTGGTGTTCAACAAGGACGTCAGCAAGTGCGCCTATCAGGCGACGCTCGGCACCGAATATCCTTCGACGCCGGCCAGCGGCGAGATCGCCGTCGCCCCGGACGCCGCCAACGTCAGGGCCGTGCACGTCGCCACCCGGACCAGCGCCGGCGTCGCCACCAACCGGCCGTTCCACCTGTTCGTGAGCTGCTGACCGGCGCCCACACGGGCTACCGCCGGACCGCCCGGGTCACGGCGGTGCCTGGGCCGCCTCGACCATCTCGCGCAGGCCCAGGCCCCAGGGCGAGATCGCCTTCATGAACGGCAGCAGCGGCACGTCGAGCAGGGTCACCCGGTCGGGGGTGAAGATGTAGATCGCGCCGCTCATCGGTGCCGGCGAGCCCGGCACGAACACCAGGAGCCGCCCGTCGGCGAGCTCGTCCATCACCAGGGCCGCGGCCGCCACGTTCGCGGGATGCACGAACCGGCCGGCCAGCGGGTCCGCCGCATGCTCCAGCCGCCGCACGATCCCGAGCACGAGTAGCACGACCGCACCGATCGGCAGCACCACCAGGGCGCCGTCCAGCAATGCGCGCTTCAAGTCCTTCATGCGAGTCCGCCCCCCGCGGCTGTCGAGCGGCCCCGCTCAGAAGCGCACGCCCGCACCCAGCATCGGGCCGCTCATGGTCACGTCCCACTCGAACCCGCCGTCCTTGTAGTCCCAGTAGAGCGCACGGTAGCCGGCGGCGGCGAAGGCATCGTAGCCCGCGACCGTGAAGCCGTAGGTCACGACCGCCTGGGCGTTCCAGGTCAGGTCCGAGCCGACCCCGAAGCCGCCGATGTCGGCCTCGGCCCGCACGCCCCAATGCTCGGACAGCCGCAGGATCGCGTTCACGCCGACGATCGGGTCGACCCAGGTCTGGCTCTCGTCCACCTGCCGCCGCGCGGTGCGGCCGAAGGCGTCGAGCCTGGTGTCGATCTCGCCGCGCAGATGGTTGAGCCGGGCACCGACCAGCGGCTCGAGCGCCAGCGTCTGCGGCTCACCGGTGGAGGTTCGGTTGAACTCCCAGTCGACCGCCCGGTAGAACACGCTCGCACCCATGGTGGCGATGTCGGTGGTGTTGTCGGCTTCCAGCGGGCCGGAGCGGGCGTCGGACTCGGTGCGCACGAACAAGGGGTTGACCGCGAAGCCGAACCGCCCCTTGCGCGCCTCGACCAGCACCATGCCCGCAACGCGCAGATTCTCCAGCGTGTCCTGGAAGCTGACGTCGACGTCCGCCTCGATCCCGCCGACCTTGGCATCGCCGTCGAGCCGGGCCGCCCAGAGATAGGGTGCTGCCGTGACGGTCCATCGATCCGCCGGTGCCGAGGGCTCGTCGGCGACCGCCGGGGCCGCCAGGGACGTTGCGACGAGCAGACCGAGCCGCGACGGCAGCATGCGGGTCATGCCGATCCTCCTCAAAGCAGCAGCAGCTTCGCCGACTTGAGCAGCTCCTTGAACGGAAGCTGCGTGGCGCCGACCGCGAGCATCGGCAGCACGGCCGCAATGCCCAATGGCAGCAACCCCGCCTTGGTGATCGGCAGGGTGCCCAGCTTGCGCACCTGGGCGTAGGTCTTGGCCGGATCGCCGCCGGGCGGGCGCTCCTCGGCCTCGCCCGCCGCCGCGATGTTGCGGCCGAGCACCGCCCGCTCCTGCTCACGCTCCTGGCGCGTGGCGGCGGCGCTGATGGCATGCAGCGTCTCGCGCTTCAGCCGCTTGAGTGGGCCGCTGAAGGCCGCGAGCGGAACGATGAACAACAGGGCGACGATCGCCACCCAGACGCCCATCGCGGTCGGGAAGGCGGCGGGAGCGAGCCTGCCGTGCAGCATGGCCTGCAGCGCCTCGGCGGCGACGACGCAGGTCGTGGCGAAGACGAAGGCCGCGAACGTGTTCGGGTACTCGCCGACGAAGGCAAGGCCGCCATAGCCGTCGGGGTGGGTGGCGACCAGGCGCAGCCTCAACCGGGCCACGTCGCGCAGCAGCAGCGCCCAGACCAGGTGCCGCCACAGCCAGCGCAGCATGAGGAACCAGAACAGGGGCGCGCTCACGAGCACGCACCACCATCCGGCCACGGTGAGATGTCGGGCGCCGTCCGCATCCGCCCAGGCCAGCCACAGGGAGGGATCGGCGTCGAGCTTGAGCTCGGCGCCCGCCATGGGCAGCAGGAAGGCGAGCACCAGGATGACGGCCTCGGCGAGGCGGGAATCACGGCGGCGCAGCGCCCGCAGGGCCGCCGTCGTCGCCTCGGCCCGCGCGTCCGGCGCGAGCAGTGGTGCCTGCAGGAACTGCGACTGCACGTTCCGCAGCCGCTGCTCGACGAGACGGTCGCTGAGGACGAGCAGGCCGACAGCGACGAAGAACCGGGCCCATGCACCGAGATCGAGCAGGTAAGGCCGCTCCGGTTCCGCGCCCCACGCGGTGCCGGCGAGCAGCGACAGCAGCAGCGGCACGCCCCAGGCCAGGCCGACCGCGATCAGGGCACGGCGCCCGGCATTGAGCGCTTGCTCGTGCAACAGGCCCAACCGCCGCTGCAGCTCGTAGAACGGGCCACCATGCGCGATCAGGAAGTCCGGGGACGGGGAACCGGCAGGATTCATTTCGGGAACAGGAGCTGGAGCTGGAGGCGGATCGACCAGTCGGGGCCGTATCGCGGGCTCTCGACATTGTAGAAGGCCTGAGCGCTCGCGTTCATCGCCTGACCGCCGATGTGGAAGATCCTGCCCATGCCGCCGCCGACCGGGACGGTCCAGGTGTCATCGCTGTCGGCCTCCCAGTTGGCGGTGACGATGGGCGAGGAGACCGCGTACCAGCCGCCGGGGAAGTTGTAGTTCACGAAGGGCTGGATCAGGGTCTGGTTGACGTCCTGGCGGTCGCCCTCGCCGGCGAAGGACCAGAGCTGCCGGACCAGCGAGCCGATCACCCACGGGCCGGGCATGGTCAGCACCACCGCGGCCGGCCCGGCACTCCACTTCTCGCTGCCGAGGCTGTCGTCGGTGGCGGTCGGCACGGACAGCGACGGGCCGATGCCCCAGATCACCGGGCCGGCGTCGGCGGGCGAGAAGTAGAAGGTCTGGTTGACGTCGCCGAGGCCGAAGCTGCCGTCGCTGCCCTGCGGGTCGTTGGCGATGTCGCTCAGCCCCGGGGCCAGGTCCTGGACGTAGATCACCGGCACGATCGTCCGGCTGATGATGTTCCAGTCCCCGGCGCCGATCGGCACCACGGGCTGGATGTTGAGCACGTTGGCGACGTCGCCGTGCGGCCCGACGCCGAAGAAGGTGTTGTTCTGGAACGGCAGGCTGATCATCGCCGCCACCGGGTTCTGCGCCGCCTTGGCGAGCGCGTCGCTGTCCTGGGCCAGGGCTGCGCCCGGCATCAGGAGGCACAGGCAGACCAGATACCTCATCGCACCAGCTCGATCTTCGGCGGCTGCCAGCTGCCGTCGAGAATCGGCTCCTTGCCCCAATAGGCACGGATATAGAGCGAGAACGGCCCGTCCGGCGCCGGCAGCCAGTTGCTCTCCTTGTCCGCCCCCGGCGATTCTGCGCCGGCGTAGAGCGTGAGCGAGCCGTCGCCGTTGCGCTGCAGCGTCGTGTTCTTGGTGCCGAGCGAATAGCGGCCGAGCTCGTTCGCGTGGAAGAAGTGCTCCTTGTTGTAGAGCGTCATCGACCAGAAGCCGTTCACCGGCGGTTCCTGCCCGGCGGGGAAGGTGATCGCATACGTCTTCGACCCGTCGAGCGCAGCGCCCGAGGCATCGTTGTCGGTGTAGAAGTATTGTGTCTCGCTCGGACGGTTCTCGAACATGTTCGATCGGGCCGTGGCCGCCCGGCCGAAATAGTCGATCCCGAAATCCGCCCCGTTCACGGAGCGGTTCCAGCCGTTGCCCGCCGGCTTGCCGTTGTGTTTCCACTGCAGGAAAGGCCCGATCACCCCGTTCTCGGCCTTCACCGCCTCGTCCACGATCGCTGCCTTCCGCGTCTCATCCTTGGCCGCCACCTCCAGCAGCCAGCGGAACTGCGCGTAGAGCGCCTCCTCGCCGGGGAGTGGCGGCACCATGTCCAGAACCTCGGGGAACTGGTCGAAATATTTGTCCGGCACCACCCAGCGGGTCTCGCTGCCGCTGCCCTCGTCGGGGGTGGGGATGTCCGCGGCATTCCGCCAGTCGATTGTCTTCATCTCGCCGGTGAACTCGGAGAGAGGATAGGCGACGATCTGGTTGAGCAGTGGCTGGATCGCCGCACGGTCCTCGTCGGTGTCGTTCTGGAAGACGCGCGGTATGATGTTGGCGAGTGTCGTGGGGGCACGGACGACCCCGGTGATCCCGTCCGGTGCCTCGCCTTTCCAGCTCGGCCCGACGAGCAGATAGAAGCCGGGCTTCGTGCCGTAGGGCTTGCCGAGCTCGCCATACTGGTCGGTTCGCTGGTCATAGGCGGCATAGACCCAGAACCGATCGCCGAAATCCGGCACCTGAACCACCACCGGCTCGGTATCGAGGTCGAAGAAGCCGAGGCCGTACACCACGTCCTGGTTCGGGCAGGCGATGAACCGTTGGCTGGGCTCGATATAGTCGTGGAGCATGCCGAGCTGTCCTCGGGGCGCCGCGGGCAGCACGCCGCCGAGCAGGCCGGGATGAGGCGCCTGGGTGATCCGCGCCCGGCGGTTCAGCATGTTCACCATCGGCCAACCCCAGACGTAGGCGGTGCGGGCGATGGCTCTGACGTACCCGGCGTGCGGGGTGGCATCGGACGAGGGCCGCGACAGGTCGGCGAAGGTCCGCGGCGTCTGCTGCGCCAGGGCGGCGGAGCCGCCTGTGAGCGCGGTCGCGAGCAGCACGGCCGTGAGCTGCGAGAGTGCGGTCTTCATCGGTCAGGCTCCCTGGGACACGAGCTTGGCAGGTCACTTCACCTTGACGACGTCATCCGGCTTCCAGGTCTGGTCGAAGAACTCCACACCCGTGCCGTAGAGGCGCAGCGCCACGATGAAGTTGCGGTCGGCGACGGTCTGGATGAAGTTGGATGCCGGTGCGGCTTGCGGCTTCTCCGGTCCGAACCAGAGGTCGATCGAGCCGTCCTGGTTCCTGGCGACCTCGTTGAAGCCGTTGATCGAGGGCAGGAGCTGCGGCGTCTCCGGCATCGTGCCGTCGGTGATGTTGTAGGCGGTCACGGCCCAGAACAGCGCGGCCGGCGGGTCGGGCGGCAGGTGCAGCCGGTAGGCGTTGGCGCCGTTCAGGAACTCGCCGTCGGCGTCGCGCGTGGTGAACGGGTATTTGGAGCCCGCATCGAGCGTGCGCATCACCATGGCCGGCGCCGTGGAGAAGGCGAACTGGAAGTAGGCCGCGCGCTGGCTCACGTCGAGATAGCTCTCCTGCGCGAACTCGGCCGTGGCGCCGGCCCAGGTGTTCTCGTACTGGCGGTCCTTGTAGTAGAGCTGGCGGGCGTCCGGCCGGCCGAGCTGGCGGGTGGCCAGGATCATCCTGGGCGCCGTCTCGACCGCCCGCTTCAGCAGCTCCCGCTGCTTGTCCGTCGGCGCGAAGGGCTGCCCCTTGACGATCCCGATCGAGGCCAGCACGCCGCGCAGCTCCGGGTCGATGGCCGCGATCGGCTCGTAGTCGACGAACGCCTTGAGCTTCGTCCAGTAGGTGTCGTCGGTCGGGTACATCATGTTGACGCGCTGGCCGCTGGCGTTGGGGAACGCCATCGGCTGGACGTCCTTCTCCACGGCCCAGAGCGGGTAGACCCGGGTCTTCTCGGCCAAGGCCACGGCCGGCGCCGGATCGGGGCCGTGCTCGCCCTTCTTCATCACCGTGCGGAAGAACAGGAACACGTTGTAGGTCTGGGAGCGGAACACGAAGTAGCCGCTGGGCACCTCACCGTCATAGTCGGGCGGCAGCAGCAGATAGAGCCCGCCGCGCGCCCGGTCGGGGCCGATGGCGCCGACGTCGGTGAGCGTGCGCTGGAAGAAGTCGGTGAACATGCCGATGACGTTGGGCGGTGCTGCCACCACCAGAGGCCCGGTCTGCTTCAGGTCGAGATAGCTCATCGAGTAGACGACGTCGGCATTGGGCGTCGGCACCCAGGTCCGGCTGTCCATCCGGTCCTTCCAGATCGGCAGGACGTTGTAGCCCTTGCCGAACGCGGCCTCGGAGCCGTCGCGCATGCCGATCACGTTCAGCGCCGGCAGCATGGTGATGTAGGCGTGGACGGCGCGCTGGTAGAACAGCTCGTCGCGCAGGCTCTCGGCCTCCGCCTGGGGCAGCCAGTTGCCGTTGTTGATCTGCGCCATCAGCGGCGGAATCGCCGCATCCTGCGCCATGGCTGCAGGTGCGGTCCCGACAACGAGGACCCCGAGCGCGGTGGCGGCGACGGCGAGACGAGAACCGTTCAGGGTCACGGCGACCTCCCGACTGATTTGGCCGGAACGGTAGCCCGGCCGGTCGATGCCCTTCTATGCGGATCCTGCCAATCTCGGCCGAAGCTCAGGCCGCCAGCTCGAGCGACGGCCTGCGGCCGGCGAGGGTCTCGGACGGCAGCTCGCCGAACAGGTCGCGATACCAGCCGGCGAGGCGGCCGAGCTCGCCGATGCCCCAGCGGTTGGCCACCACGGCCACCGTGCAGGCCGCCTCTGCCGGCGAAGCGAGATCGTGCCTGATCCGGTGCAGCCTGAGCTTGCGCACGAAGGCTTGCGGCGTCTCGTCGAGCACGGTGTTGAACGCGCGATGCAGGGTGCGGTGCGAGGTGAACGCTGCTGCTGCCATGGCATCGACGGAGAGCGGGTGTTCCAGATTTTCGAGCACGAAGGCCCTGGCGCGCGCGACGATGCGGCCGTGGCCTCCCGGGTTCACGCCGCCCATCACCGGACGCGGCGGGCGCGCGCAGTGCGAGACGAGAAGGTCGAGCAGATCCTTCGTCAGCGCTTGCTCCGCCCGAGGATGCACGCACCCGCCAGCATGCACCTGCTCGAAGCCCGCCCTGATCGACCGCAGCCGGTCCCCCGCGACCAGCCGGGGATGGATGCCGGTGCCGCCCAGCGTGCAGGCATCCAGGACCAGCCCGGCGCTGGCGGCGATCTCCTCCAGGCGCTCGCCGGACAGGGTGACGGTGGCATAGAGCGCGCCGGCGACATAGAGCGCATCGTGCACGTCGCCGGGCAGGAACACGCCGACATTGCCGCTGCCGACCTCGCCCAGCCAGTGGCGGGAGCCCGGCGGCAGGTTCAGCCCGACGCCGAGGGTGATCCGCTGCTCCGAGAGCGGCCCGAGCAGGGCCACGCGGCCGCGGAGATTGCCGGAGCTGTAGACGAGGCCGTGGCACTCGGCGAAGGCGAGGCTGCCCGTGACCGGCGTGCGCGACATCTGGATCGCGTCGAGCCCGGCGCCGAGCACGGCGTCGCCCAGCTCCTCGATCCGGGAGATGCCGACCCGCGTCCAGCCGCCGGCCGCGGCGGCCGGGCTGGCGGCATTCCCGCCGTTCACGCGCGGCTGGCCTCCCCCTGTCGGTCTCCCCGGAAGATGGCCCGTCGGGTCACGGTGTCACGATGTTGAACCAGAACGGGAAGGTGTCGAGGTAGGAGACGATCTCCTCCAGCTTCGCCTGGCTGCCGGCGATCTTGACGTCGCCGGAACCGATGGCGTCGGCGAGTCTGGTCTCGCCGAGGATGATCCCGTTCAGCGTGTCGCGGGACAGCGTCACCGTCGCGTCGGCATCCTCTGCCTGGCGGCCTGCGGTGTGGTTCAGCACCCCGTTCTCCAGCTCGACCAGATAGGTGCCGCCCGACCTGCCGAAGTCGAAGTTGAGCTTCGCCGTGGCGTCGCCGGCCTTCGGGGCGTTCAGCCGCACGCCGAGATAGTCGAAGAACAGATCCAGCGTCATCGCCCGCACCGTGTCCGGGCTCGCCGTGTTCGGCGTCGGCAGCTCGGCCACGCCCTTGCGCAGCTCCTGCGCGCCGGTGAGGTAGAAGTTCCGCCACGGCCCCGATTCGGCCTGGTAGCCCAGCTGCTCCAGCGCGTCGGCCTGTAGGTCCTTGGCCGCCTGGTTGCCCGGGTCGGCGAACACGACATGGTTCACGACCTCGGCCACCCAGCGATAGTCGCCCTTGCCGTAGGACTCCCTAGCCTTCTGCAGCACTGCGTCGGCCCCGCCCATGAACTCGACATAGCGCTTGCTGGCCTCGACCGGCGGCAACTCGTGCAGGGTCGCCGGATTGCCGTCGAACCAGCCGAGATAGAGGACGTAGGTGGCGGCGACGTCGTGATAGAGCGAGCCGTAATAGCCCCGGTTCGCCCAGAAGGTGGCGAGGCTCTCGGGCAGCTCGAGCTGCTCGGCGACCTCGCGCATGGTCATGCCCTGATTGACCATGCGCAGCGTCTCGTCGTTGATGTAGCGGTAGAGGTCGCGCTGCTTGGTGAGCAGCTCGCGGGTCTGGTCGTTGCCCCAGGTCGGCCAGTGGTGCTGGGCGAACAGCACCTCGGCCTTGTCGCCCCACATCAAGAGCGCCTGGTTGAGATATTTCGACCAGGGCAGCGGCTCGCGGATCTTCGCACCGCGCAGCGAGTAGGTGTTGTGCAGCGTGTGGGTCGCGTCCTCGGCGGCCTCGATCGCCTTCTTCTCCTCGACGTACCACAGCATCTCCGCCGGCGCCTCGGAGCCGGGTGCGAGCAGGAACTCGTAGGTCAGGCCGTCGATCGTCTCCTTCTGCCCGGTCGCCGTGATCAGGTCGGTCGGCGGGATCAGGGTGACGGTGCCGGCCGAGGTGGTGGTGCCGAGGCCCGCACCCACCTGGCCCTTGGGATCGGGCGGCAGCAGGTTGCCGTACATGTAGCTGGCACGGCGGCTCATGGCGTTGCCCGCCATGACGTTCTCGGCCACCGCCGCCTCGAGGAAGCCCTCGGGAGCGTAGATCTTGACCGCACCAGAGGCCACGTCGGCCTCGTCGACCACGCCGCGCACGCCGCCATAATGGTCGACATGGCTGTGGGTGTAGATCACCGCCTTGACTGGCTTCTGGCCGCGATGCTGGTAGTAGAGCTCCATGCCGACCTTTGCCGTCTCCGCCGAGACCAGCGGATCGATGACGGTGACGCCGTCCGTGCCCTCGATGATGGTCATGTTCGACAGGTCCAGGTTGCGGACCTGGTAGATGCCGTCCGCGACCTCGAACAGGCCGCTCAGGTTGATCAGCTGCGACTGGCGCCACAGGCTCGGATTGACCGTATCCGGTGCCGCCGCGTCCTCGGTGATGAAACCGTACTGCTGCGGGTTCCAGATCGCGTTGCCCGCCTCGCCCTTGATCAGCTCCGCCGGGAGCGGGGCGATCAGCCCACGCCGCGCGTCCTCGAAATCCGAGCGGTCGGAGAAGGGCAGCACATCGAGCAACAGGGCGTTCGCTGACTTCGTGGCCTCGGTCGCGTCCTGCCGCGCGTCCTGGTCTTGCGCCAGGGCGGGAACTGCCAGCATCCCCGTGACGATCGCCAGAGCAGACAGGTTGCTCGCAAGCACCGCTCGATGCATCGGCTCCTCCCTCATTCTCGCGTTTTGTCAGCGGGCTGAACAGTCGTCGCTACGATTGGTTGCGCAGAGCCGCTCTCCCGGCAGGACGCCGCGAATATGCGGCGCCCGCTCCTGGCCGAGTCTCCCTAGTTTCCGCTCGGCATCGGCATCTCGAAGCCCTGCTCCTTCAGGCGCTCGCGGACGTTCTGGAACCGCTCCCACTGCGTGAGCGTGATCGGCCCGCTATAGCCTTCGCTCTGCAGCTTGCGCGGCGGATACTGGATGTAGGTCTTCATCAGGTCGTTCACCGCCTGATTGAAGACGACGAGGGTCCAGGTGTGCTCGGTGTAGTTGTTCATGAAGATGTCGTAGCGCTCCTGGGGGTCCTGCCACAGATCGAAGATCTGCGGCACGGTCGCCACATACTTCTGCGGCCCCTTCCAGCCGAGATTGCTGTCGACGGCGAGGCCGCCGGTGTCCTGGCCATCGTCGCCGCGCAGGTTGAACACGGCCTTGAACTGGTCGACCCGCACCGCGCCGGGGGTGAGCTCGTCCTCGGTGAAGTAGAACCAGGACTTGCGCGCCGACTTGCCGGTGCCGAACAGGATCGGCGACATGTCGTAGCTGTCGAACACGATCGGCTGGCCCTCGCGGTCCTTGTCCGGCAGCTTGACGCCGGCGATGGAGGCGAAGGTCGCCATCAGGTCGAGGCCGCCGACGATGTCGCTGTTCTTGCTGCCGGCCTTGATCCTGCCCGGCCACCAGGCAATCGCCGGCACCCGGTTGCCGCCCTCGCGCACGGTGCCCTTGGTGCCGCGGAACGGCGTGTAGCCGGCGTCGGGATAGACGTCCTGCCAAGCGCCATTGTCGGTGGTGTAGACGACCAGCGTGTTCTTATCCAGGCCGAGCGCGCGCACCTTGTCCATGATGTGACCGATACGGGCGTCCAGCTCGACCGCCGAGTCGGCGTACTTCGACTTGGCCATCGACTTGCCGACGAACTCGGGCGCCGGCATGCTCGGCTGGTGCAGCTTCATGAAGTTGACGCTCATGAAGAACGGCTCGGCCGAGTCCTTGTTCTGGTCGAGATAATCCAGCGCCGCCTTCTCGATGTAGCCGTCGAAGAACGGGATGCCGACCACCCCCTTGTCCGGCGTGTCGACATACTGGCCGTTGATCTTGAAATCCTCGTGCGCGGGCTCGCCCGCCTTGCCGGACAGCGAGCCCTTGGTCACGCGGGCGAACATCTCGCGCAGCTCGGGCGACATGTCCGGGAACCAGGTCGGGTCGGCGTAGGTGTAGGCGTTGAGATGGTAGAGCCCGACATATTTCATCTCGTCATAGCCCTGGGCGTTGGGCAGCGCGTAGTCCGCCTCGCCGAGATGCCACTTGCCGGTGAAGAAGGTCTTGTAGCCGCCGGTCTTGAGCACCGAGGCCAGCGTCCATTCCGCCGCCGGCAGGCCGCCGCCCTGGCCCTGGAAGGCCACGGTGGTCATGCCGCTGCGGTTCGGGATGCGGCCGGTCTGCACCGCGGCCCGGCCCGGCGTGCAGCTCGGCTGGGCGTAGAACGACCAGAACTGCATGCCCTCGTTGGCCAGCCGGTCGAGATTGGGCGACGGCATGCCGCGCCCCTCGCCGCCGCCATAGACGCCGATGTCGCCATAGCCGTGATCGTCGCCCAGGATCAGGATGATGTTGGGCTTCCGGTCCTGGGCCGATGCGGCCATGGCCGCGAGCACCAGCAGGGCCATGGCCGCGAGCAGCCGGTTCAGCACGATCATGCGGATCCTCCCTTTGCTGCTTTGGATGGGTGAGATGGCGCGGCGATCCCTCATGGCGAGGGAAATATCGCGCGCCAGTCGTCCTTCATCGACACCACGGTCCAGCCCGCCGCCGGTGCCGCATCCAGCGCCTTGTCCAGCCGGCCGACATGGCTGTCGCGATCGTAGGCATATTCCCGCTCGGCATCGTCGTGGTGGACGATCAGCCCGAAGCGGCGGCCCGGCGCGCCCATGGTGGCCCATTGCAGCATCTGCAGGTCGCCGTCGGAGTTGCCGAAGGCGGCGATCGGGCGGCGGCCGATGAAGCGGTGGATGCCCACGGGCTTGCCCGGCCCGTCGTCGACGAACTCGAGCTCGGGCAGCTTGGTCAGCACCGGCTTGCCGTCCACCAGCGTGAAGCCGGTCTTGATCGACGAGCCCACCACCTGCTGGGGCGGGATGCCGTAGCTGCCCTCGGCCCAGGGCCGCATGAAGTCGACCCCGCCGCCGGAGACGATGAAGGTCGTGAAGCCGTGGGCGCGCAGGTATTCGAGCAGCTCGACCATCGGCTGGTAGACCAGCCGCAGATAGGGCCGCTCGAAGCGCGGATGCTGGGCGGTCGCCAGCCAGTCCGTGACCTCGGCGGCGAACTGGTCCGTGGTCATGCCGGCATGGGTCGCCATGACCAGGGCCATCAGGCCCCGCTCACCGGCGTCGGCGAGCGTCGCCTTGTCTCCTTCGAGCGCCGCCTTGAACGGCTGCTCGGTCTTCCACTCGGGATGCTGCGGCGCCAGCGCCTTCAGCCGGTCGAAGGCGAACACGCCCTGGACGTACATCGGCTGCTCGACCCAGAGCGTGCCGTCATTGTCGA
>JBFWWD010000085.1:0-20370 GCA_050246385.1 Geminicoccaceae bacterium | reverse complement strand
CTGGCGCCCTGGGGTCCTTCAAGGATCAGCATGTGGTCGACCTTGACCCCCGGCCGCATGATCCGGGCCACCGCGGAGATCAGCCAGCGCGAGCCAAAGGCTCGGTTGAGTGGCGTATCATCGGCGCCGAGATAGGTGATCGCCCAAGCTTCGAGCCTCGGCATGCCGTCCCAGCGGATGCCGTTGAGATACTCGCGCACCGGATGGACGCGGATGTCCCGGGCGACCGCGGTGACGCTCCGGCCGACGACGACCGGTGCCACGTTGATTTCTCGGCGCTGAAGCCATTCGGCGCAACGGACGTCGTCGCTGTCGCTCCACGGCCTTGGCAGAGGGGGGAGATTCTCGTCCCAGGGCAGCCGGCGGTTCACCAGGATCTCCTGGCGGAACTCGTCGAAGATCAGCGCACCAGCGAAGGCCACGTCATTGCTGAGCGCGGTGATGACGTTGGCCTCGTTGCGCTCGGGGGTGCCGGCAAGGTCGAGGATGAGCTGGCTTGCCCATCGTGGGCGGATCGGCCGGTGGTGGATGTCCCCGGTGGCGTTGAGCCGGCGACGGAGTTCGGCGATCTGCTTTTCCAGGATGGAGACGGCGATGCCGGTGGCGGACTTGATCGCCGACAGCACCTGGCGTTCGGACAGGGGCTCCAGCCGGGCCTTGACCAGTTGGCCCAGGAGAGTGCCGAGGGCCATGAGGTCGGGCGGGCTGGCGAGGGCTCGCGCGGTCGCCTCGAACTCCGCGGCGGTCTGTGGTGGAGCTGTCGCGGCCAACGGAGCGGGCTCCGCCTTCTCGTAGTTGGCCGCCGTCACACCGTGGTGGAGATCGTCGTTGAAATCGTCGCCGTGAAGAGGTCCCACGATGGTGTTGGCGATGTCAGCTGCGTTGAGCCGGTCGGCGAGCACCGCGGCGGCCTGCATCCCGGCGTCCCCAGCATCAGCGAAGATGGTCACCCTCGTCAGGCCGTCCGGCCACTGCCAGCGGCGAAGGCCGTCGGCGGACAGCGCGGCCCACGTCGGGACGTCGAAGATCGCCTGCGCCGACAGCGCCGTCTCGATCCCCTCCGCGATGCCGAGGTGACCATCCTCAGCAGCCGCGGCGAGGCGGACAGAACCACCAGCCACCGCGTCGAGCATCTTCTTGCCGGCCGGCGCCTTGCCCGAGCCATCCTCGAGCAGGAAGGTGCGGTGGATGCCGCCGGTGGCGGCCCCTTTGCCATCCCGCACCACGGCGACCATTCCCGGCCAGCCGCGCCTTGCGTCGTAGTCGGTGAGGTCCGGATGGAACAGGAGGTCCGGTGAGGCCGGGTCGGTCAGGCCGCGGCTGTGGAGGTAGGTCTCCGCCACCGAACCGGCGAGCGGCTCACTCCCTTCGAGAATCCGGGCCACTTCCCGAGCGTGGCCGGACTTCGGCGCCAGCGGTCGGGGTGGTTCCGGCAGGTCCAGGCGCGCGATACGGGCGGCCTCCTCGAACAGGGCGGCGTTGGCGAGGCCAGTGGCGTGATGGATGAGGTCGATCGGGCCGGCGGATTCACCGGTTGCGTGGTCATAGCCCCAGCCGGCACGTGGCCCGCGGAGGTGGATGACGCAGGAGCCTTCTTTTCGCGGCTGCCGCCCGGAGAGGTCGGCACACCGGAGCGTCGTTCGGTCTGACGACAGCAGCCCGCGCGGGAACAGCTCCGGCAGCCAGTCGGGCGCAGTGGCAGAAAGCCGGTCGCGGACCGCGTCGAGGTCGAAGCGGACCGCGGGTTGCCAGACGTCGTTGAGGTCGATCATCGGCGGCGCTCGGCCGTGCTGCCGGCGGGCCGGTCTCCGAGCGCTGTGTCGTCAGCGATAGCGTCGTCACTCCAGGTGAGCGGCGCGACGAGGTTCAGGTCGAGGACGAGCGGCGTGAGGCGGTCGGGAACACGAGGCCGATGCTTAGCGCGCCGGGCCGGAAGCAGGCCCTTCCGATCGAGCGCCCGCGCTTCGTCTCTGGTCATCCCGAAGAACGCAGCTATGTCGCCCAGCAGCGCGGGTTGGCCTTCGAACTCGTACCACCGGATGCCATGACGGTTGCGGCCCTGGACATCCCTTGGCGCCCAGCGGCAGTTCCCGGGCTCGTAATTGCCGTCGGGATCGATGCGATCAAGGCTGAAAGTCGGGTCCGGTCTCCGTCCCATGTCGGCCAGGAACAGCGCGAAGTCGCTTCGCCAACGCTCGCACATCCGGATGCCGCGAGCGCCATAACGCCGATAGGAGGAGTTGCCGGGGTTCTCGCAGCGCTTCCTGGCGGCAAGCCACGCCTGGTACTCCGGGGTGGGTTGGCCGCTGCTGGCATTGCCGTGGCGGCTGGCGCGGTAAGCGCACAGGCAGCCACAGCTCCGGCTGCCCCCTACCTCGGATCTGAGGGCGAGCCGGAGGTTCTGGTCGAGGACGAGCTTCTTCGTGCCGCAGTCGCAGCAGCAGAGCCACCGCGGCCTTCGCCTACCGTTCCCCGACAGGAGGGGGGTCGCCGGCTCAAGGATCTGCCATCGGAAAATCCGCTGACCCGGGCGTAGACTCAACGGCGGAACTCCACTCACGGCCGGGCGCCCCAGCAGCGGTCTCGCCAGGCACAGGCCGGATGCCAGCCGTCGCCGGTCCGGCCGCCGCTGCAGTGGGCGGAGCTTGGCTCGCCGGCGACGCGGGGCAGGAGCTCCTCGGCCTCGCTTGCCAGCACGACCGTCACGGCGCGGTCGCTCATTCGCTGGGCGAGCGCCGGATCGAAGGGCACCAACTCGGCGTGAAGCTCCCACGTGTCGCGGTTGAGGGCGGTGAACAGCGACGGGTTTGGAAGGTCGAGATAGGCCTGGTAGAGCGCGAGCTGCGCGGCGTAGACCGGCCTTGCCAGCACCACGCCCCGCTTGACGACCTCTTTCCAGGACACCGCCCCGAGGGCCTTGTTCTCCCAAAGGGCCGGATAGGGGATCGCTGCTGGGCCGCTGACGAGGCAGCCGTCGATATGGCCCTTGAACCGACCATCCAGGGCCAAGAATCCGAACTGGCGGCCGTCGGCACGCTCGGTCCGGAGATCAAAGCCAGCAGCCCGTAGCCAGGCGGCAACCACATCCTCACCACGGTGACCGGCCTCGAAAATCCGGAGCGTCGCCGGCTCAAAATTGCGGCCGTGGTCCTTTGGCACAGCGAGGTAGTCGTACTGGATCTGGCGGAGGCACTCGCGCCCGAGCCCCGAGGTGCTGACGTAGTGCCGTGGCGGTTGCGCCCGGTGGCGGTCGAGCAGCGCCTTGTCGATCGCCGCGCCGATCGCGATCGTGATGTTCGGAGGGCGGGCCGGGGCCTCGTATTGGCACCCCGAGCCATGGCCGAGATCGATGGTCATGGCCGACGTTCCTAAAACGGCGTTGGGTCGTCGGGCGCGGTACCGGTCCGTTCGGGCATGGCGGCCTGGGACTGCATGCTCTCGACGTAGCCGGTCACCGCCGCCTCGATCAGCCGGTCGATCTCCGCGGCCGTGCGATTGAAGAAGGGCTCCATCAGGCCGGTTTCGGTGAGCGCCTCGGCAAAGGGACGCCGGGCGTCCTTCAAGGCCTGGGACTCTCGCGCGGTCTTGTCGATCATGCCGTTGTCTCTCTTGGCGAGCTCCGCTCCGGCATCGAGGCAGCGCATCGAGCAGAAGCGGTAGTGCGGGAAGCGGTCCCACTGCAGGCGATAGACATAGCCAAAGCCGCGGGCCTCGCGGCCGCAGAGGGCGCAGGGGCCTATCCGAGCAAGAACCGGGTCAGGGCCGCGCTGTTGCCGGCATTGGCCTTCATCCGCTCCGACCCCATCACCACGAAGCGGGTGATCGCGTTGATCGCCATGGCCTCGAGATCGGCCATGGTCAGGGAGGAGATCGGCTGGTGCAGTCGCCCGCGACCCTCCAGCCATCTTCCGATTGACCTTGCGGCGTCGTGTGTGACGTGAGCCTGCCACTCGTCGTCACTCATCGAAGCTCAGCCATTGAGCCAGGCAGGACCGGCGGCAGCGGCCGGTGCAGCGGGTTGTGCGGCCGGCGCGGCCTTGTCGGCCCAGGGCACGCTGGCTGCGGCCGGCTGCGCTGTCGGCGTGGTCCAGGCCGGGGTCTGCTGCTTGGAAGCCTCGGCGGCCTTGCGTGGCCTGGCGTTCACCGGCGCTGGCGTTACGGTCTCGCCGCGCATGATCACCGGGTACTGCGGCTCGCCCGGCAGAACGACATTGGCCAGCTTGTTGGCGGCCTTGTACTCGGCGCTCGAGGCCGGCTCGACCATGATCCGGGCGGCGAATGTGATCCCTTCCAGCTGCTTCAGCCCGCCGATGACCCGCTTCTGCTTGGCCGCGGCGCTCTCGTCGCGGGGATCGAGCCCGAGCGCGCTGTCGACCATGGCGCGGAACGTCGCCTTCGAGATGTTCCAGCCCTTCGACTGGCCCTTCTCATCGAGCTTGCCGCCGGCGACTGTGAAGTTCTGCCAGAACTTCCGCCGGGCGAACGGCCCATCGACGACAGTGAACTCGCAGTCGAGCATCTTGGCGTCGCTGCTCTGGGAGGCCTTGAGGAGGCCCGCATCCATCGGGGTGGATCCGTTGGCGCCGCCTGGGCGGATCGTCAGCCGGATCCTGGCGAAGGTGCCGTCGGGGATCAGCTCACCGGCGGGCGGCATCTGCGGCTGGGCGTCATTGAGGTCGTACATGGGGTCTCCTGGCTTCAAGGTGTGGATGGGGAGGCAGTGACGGCGGCGGCCGGCCACGCTCTCGGCGCGGGCGCCGGCGCGCGGTTAATCTTGGCGAGCAGCGCGCCGAGATCGGGGGGCTCGGTGATGTCCAGGCGGCCGGAGCGATCCTTGGCCGGCAGGCCGTAGGGATTGCCAGCGCGGCAGACCAGCCGGCGTTCCTCGGCCTTCTCGTCGAGGACGAAGGTGCCCTCGGCGTCGCGCGAGAAGAGGTGCATCGACATCACCTGATCGACGATGCCGGGGAGTTCGCGACCCGCCTTCGAGCCCTCCATTTGCGGCTGCCAGGTCGTGACCCCGAACTCGTCGGTGAGCTTCTCCAGGACCCCCACAAAGATGACGGTCTTGCCCGGCGCGTGCTGCAGGTGCTTCAGCGCCTGGATGACCTCGCGCCCGAGGAGTCCGTAGGCGCCGCGCACGTCCGGCTTGCCGGTCCGCTCGGAGAACGCTTCTGGCTGCTGCTTGGCGTAGACCATCACCTGGCGCGTCAGGTCGGTGATCGAGTCGACGAACACGATGGACGTGGCGGCGACCAGCTCCTCGACGCCGCTGCCGGCGTAGAGCCCACGGGCATGCTGGTGGTGCTGGGCGCTATACCAGGCGTTCGGATCGGCCGCCGGGTCTGGCCCGCCGATGAGGACGACAATGTCGCGGAAGTCGGTGAAGCTGCGGATCGGGATGCTTGCGCCCGGCCAGTCCTGGACCGACTTCATGCCCGCCTCGAGGTCGAGGCAGATCGTCTTGTCGGCAGGCAGCGTTCGCAGGAGGGAAGTTTTTCCACTTCCTGGTGGACCGAAGATCGCGATCGAGGTCTTGTTGTTGGCTGCCGCCAGCCGTTCGTCGGCGGTGACGATGCGAACCGGCATTGATGGCTCCTATGCTGGGGCGGCCTTGGCCGCGAGGTGAGAGGATTGGGTGGCGGCGGGGCGTTGACCGGGCGCCGAAGGACTGCCTGCCCGTCCTTGCGGATCGGGCTGCCCCGCCGTTTGTCCTGTTCGGTGCGCTACGGGTCCGGCATCACGCCGCCTCCGCCAGCAGGAGGGCCGACAGCGACGTCCCGGCCTCTCTGGCCTTGGGCCGCGCGACGGCGAGGTAGCTGAAGTCGTCTGGCCCGTGCCGCCGCTGGACGAGGTGGACCAGGCTCGTCTCGGCGAGGCTGAAGGCCCGACTGGCGAGGTGGCCGAGCTCGGACGAATGGACTCGATCCGCGGCGAGGAGGCCGCGATGGTAGGTGAGCATGTCGCCGGGCTCGGCCTGCCCCAGCCAGCCGAGGAACTCGATCTCGCCGATGAGCGGCGTGGCGCGGGCCGTCATGGCTGCACCGCGTGGGTCATGGAGCCCGTCCGACGGATCTCGGCGACGGGATCGAGGGGCTGATGGAACTGCGCGGCCTCGTAAGCCTCGATGTCTCCGAGACGGTAGACGATCCGGCCGCCGATCCTGAGATAGCCCGGCCCGCGGTCTTCTCGCCGCCAGCGTTCCAGCGTCCGGTGGCTAACGCCCCAGCGCCTTGCGAGGAGCTTCTCGCTGAGATGTACCCGCTGTTCCATCGAACCGATCGAACTCCCATCGAATGACGGGAACAGGATCGATCATCGCGGGGTGGGATGTCGTCGGGACGGAGGGTGGGACAAGGGGTGGGACAGAGGGGGACTAAGGGTGGGACAGGTGGTGATGGGGGTGGGACAGGGTGGTACGGGTGAGAACTACCGTCCCTCGGCGGGCGCCCCCTGGGTCACGCCGCGTTGCTTTGGCACCCTCTGATTCAGGCGCCGGAACAGGCGCACGCGCCGCCCCTCACGCGCCAGCAGATCCGGATTGAGACGATAGCGGCCCTTGCCGTCGGCCAGCACCAGCTGGCGCCATTCTGGCTTCCGTTTGAACAGGTCCACGAGGCGCATCGTCGAGGCGCCGGAATCCTGAAGGAGCCGCTTGCCGTCGCACCATGGCTTGTCGGTCGCGGCCGCCGCCGTCAGGAGGCGCAGCACCGCCGCCTGTTTTGGGCCAAAACTGTGCCACTCGCCGGCAATGCGCGCGCTGGTGAAGTCGTCGCTGTGCCAGATGGCCGGTTCAATCGGCACCCCATCCGTGGGGCCCGCCGCCGATCCATGCTGGCGTTCGAAGCGATCACGCTCCTCGCGGGTGACGATCAGATCGTCACGCCGAACGACCAGGGCAGGCACGCCGGGTGCGACATGCAGAAACGTGTGCGGCGACGTCCGAAACGCCCCCACCTCTGCTTCGCCGCCCCGGAATATCTCGAGGAGGCTCGCACGCGGCAGCGGTTGCGGGCCGTTGAGGATCGGCTGGTCCTGAAGCAGCGGGAGGTTACCGAGTGGCCCGGGCTCCCAGCTGCCGGCCTCGGCCGGGACATCGACGACGAACACCGCCAGCTCGAGGAGTTCGTCGAGGGCGTAGTCCTCGATGTCCGATAGAGGGATGGCCCAGCGCGTCGCGATATCGGCAATCCTGAACCAGCGCTTCTGAGGCAGCGGCACGATCGCGCTCCATTACGTCGTCACGTCAAGTCGACAAGGCGGACGACAGTGCGATCGTCCGCGGGGGCACTCTTAGTGAACGAGGGCGTATCGCCGGAGGCGGTACTCGATCAGCGAGGGGGAAACGCCAAACCGCTCGGCCAGGTCCAGGAGCAACTGCTCGACCCGGAACGGATCGGCATCAGCGCGCAGCACCGGCTGGTCTTCCCCGGCGTCCACGAGGGGCAGACCGAGCGTCACCGCGAGCCGAACCAGTTCGCGATGCAGAAGCGCGCGGGGCGCCAGAAGGGCACCCATGAACTCGTTGGCGCGGAACTCCCGCCAGTCGATCCCGTCTCGCCCGCTTGGGGACGGCGCGAGATGTCCCTCGTCCGGCGTCACCATGGCGAAGGCAGGCTCGCCGGCCTGACGCAGCATCGACGGACCGTCGAACAGGGCGTGGCCGAACTCATGTGCCAGCGTCGAGCGGTGGAGATAGTCGCGATCCGCAATGAGCGATGCATTCAGGCTGATCAGCACTATCCCCGGCAGTGCCGGGTCGGCCTCCGTGACACCCAGCGCCTCACGTCCCTCGGCGTCGTGGATGACGCGGTCCAGATCCCAGTGCGTGGCAATGGCGGCGCCGTTGACCATGATGCTGCCGGCGGCCCGGACCAGGCGGTCGAGGTCGAGGCACGGAACCCGCCGCCGCAGCGTCAGCTGTCGCCGGACCTGCTCCGCGACGCTCCAGATCTGCTGCGCCTTCATCGGCCGCGGTTCGAGACTGGCGCGGTGATAGGGGTAGACGACCTCGAGCGTCATGAGCCCCTCCGGGCGGTTTGCTGCTGCCGGTAGACGGCGATGACCTCATCGGTGCGGGCCCGGAGGTCCGGAGGGAGCCGCCGCGCCGCAGCGAACAGGTCATCGGCCGGCAGGCGAAGGGCGCGGGCGAGCGCGGCGACCAGCCGGTCGGGCGGCGGGTTCTCCCGTTCCCGCTCGATCCGCGACAGGTATGCGATCGAGACGTCCACCTGCCGCGCAAGCTCGGTGAGCGTCATCTGCCGCTCCTCACGCTCTCTGCGGACGAGTGTTCCGAAGGCCATTCGCTCCCCCTTGGCTGTTTGCGCAAAACCGTCAAACGGCACCCCGATGGCGCCCTGTGCTGTTCACTATACGTTCTCAAATGCGCGGGAGTCGAATCCGCCCTGTGGGGCGAGCAAGACCGCCGCCGATAGGTGCGCTGACGTGGGCAAGTTCCCGCGTGAAGCCGCGCGGCCCCGCATGCGCCCCACACGGTGGGGCGGGCCGCTCCGGAACTGAATTCCGGCGCTAGATTCATCGCAGCCACGATGTGATCGAGCGCGATGAATCCGCTGAAGCCAGAGCTGATGACTGCCGCAGAGCGCATCGCTGAAGTGGGCGAGATCCTCGCACGCGGCCTGGTCCGACTCCGCGCCCGCCAGTCAAGACAACTATCTGGCGACCATGGAGAAAGTTGCCTTCACTTCCCGCCCGACCAACGCGGTCATGCAACCCCGAAACTGGGTGGAAAGGCATGACCATGACGGAAACGATGCTGGCCCGGCTGGCGGCGCTGAAGACGACGCCGACGCCGGAGCTTCGGCGGCAGTGGGAGGAACTCTTTGACACCGCCCCGCCGCTCTACAACAGGCGCTTCCTCGAGAGCCGGCTCGCTTACCGCATCCAGGAACTGGCCTATGGCGGGCTCAAGCCCGAGACGATCAAGCGGCTGGAAGCGCTCGGCGAGCAGCTCGATGGCGGCAACATCGTCGTGCGCCAGACGCGCGCTGACGACAGGCCGATTGCCGGGACGCGGCTGATACGGGAGTGGCAGGGCGTGGAGCACACCGTCACCGTGCTGCAGGACGGCTTTGAATGGCAGGGGCGCCCCTATCGCTCCCTGTCAGCCATCGCCCGCGCCGTTACCGGCACGCGGTGGAACGGCTGGGTGTTCTTCGGGCTCAAGAACAGGCGGGGCCGGTCATGAAGGGACCAGCGGTCAGGAAGCTCCGCTGCGCGGTCTACACCCGGAAATCCTCCGAGGAGGGCCTCGAGATGGAGTTCAACTCCCTCGATGCCCAGCGTGAGTCATGCGAGGCTTACGTCGCTTCACAGAAGGCCGAGGGATGGCTGCTAGTCCCCGACCGCTACGACGATGGCGGCTTCTCCGGCGGGACGCTGGAGCGGCCGGCGCTGAAGCGGCTTCTCGCCGATATCGAGGCGGGGCGGGTTGATGTCATCGTCGTCTACAAGATCGACCGCCTCAGCCGATCGCTCATGGATTTTGCCCGGCTGGTCGAGGTCTTCGACCGGAAGGGCGTCACGTTCGTGTCCGTGACCCAGTCGTTCAATACGACCACCAGCATGGGCAGGCTGACGCTCAACGTCCTCCTGTCCTTCGCGCAGTTCGAGCGCGAGGTGATCGGGGAGCGGATCAGGGACAAGTTCGCCGCTTCCCGGAAGAAGGGGATGTGGATGGGCGGATACGTGCCGCTGGGCTATCGGGTCGAGAACCGGAAGCTCGTGATCGACGAGACCGAGGCGGCGATGGTCCGCGGCATCTTCGAGCGCTTCCTCACATGCGGCTCCGCCACGGTGCTGGTTCGCGATCTCCGCACCGAGGGGGTCGTCAATCGCCGCGGCAAGCCGGTCGATAAGGGTGGCCTCTACAAGCTCCTCAACAACCGGATCTACGTCGGCGACGCCGTTCACAAGGGGACGGCGTATCCCGGCGAGCACGAGCCCATAGTCAGCCGGTCATTGTGGGACAAGGTCCACGCCATTCTGGCTGAAAGCCCGCGGACCCGGGCAGCTAACACCAGGGCACAAACCCCGGCATTGCTGAAGGGGCTGATCTTCGGCCCGACGGGCTGTGCCATGAGCCCGACCCACACCCGCCGCGGTGGCAGGCTCTACCGCTACTACGTCAGCCAGGCGGTCCTGAAATACGGACCGGAGGCTTGCCCGGTCCGCCGGGTGCCAGCGGGGGAGATCGAGGCGGCCGTCGTCGCTCAGGTCCGGCGCCTTCTCGTCGAGCCCGAGATCGTCGTCGCCACGTGGCGAGCGGCGCGCGTTCAGGAGGCCGATATCACCGAGGCCGCGGTCCGGGACGCCCTCCATGCCTTCGAGCCGCTGTGGGACGAACTGTTCCCGGCCGAGCAGGCCCGCATCGTTGGGCTTCTCCTCGAGCGGGTCGACGTCGGTGTCGACGGCCTCGACATCAGGCTCCGGGTCGAGGGGCTCGCCCATCTCGTGCGGGACCTTCGTGACGGCGAGCGGAAGGAAGCAGCGTGACCGAGACGGCAACCTTCGGAGCCGATGGTCGGACGCTCACGGTCCGGCTGCCGATCACGCTGCGGAAACGTGGTGGGCGGAAAGCGATCGTGACGCCGGACGGATCCCCAGCCTGGGCACCGCACCGTGCGCGTGTCGACAGCACGTTGGTCAAGGCACTGGCTCGGGCTTTCCGCTGGCGCACCCTGTTGGAGACGGGGGTCTACGGCACCGTTTCTGATCTGGCGGCCGTGGAAAGGATTAACCCGTCCTATGTCAGCCGCGTCCTGCGGCTGACGCTGCTCGCGCCGGAGATCGTGGAGGCGGTCCTCGACGGGCGGCAAGCGGCGGAGTTGACGTTGGCGGCGCTGATGGAACCGTTTGCAGTCGAGTGGCAGAACCAGCGCGAAGTGTAGGGCGCACGGCAGTGCCAGGCGCGCATAGCTTCTTGGGGTAAGGGATCTGACGGCTCCCTCGGCCCTTCGGTGCCGCTCACATCTCGTGGTAGCAGTCTCTAGGATGAGGGGAGGCTACAGGGCCGTCCCCTTTCCTTTAAGGACGGCTGACATGCCAATCCCTAGTACCAGAGCTGACTTCTTTGACAAAGCGCTGGCCGAGCGTCGGCATGTCGACCTAGCGAAGTAGATTGCGCATGAACGAGGCCGATACTTGTAGGAAATTTGTCGTCCCCAAACTGCAGACAGCAGGCTGGGATGATCGCCCGCATGAGATAAATGAACAGAAAAGCTTCACTGACGGCCGGGTGATGTTTATCGGCGGCAAGGCGCGCCGGGGGAAGCAGAAACGCTTAGACTACCTGCTCCGATACAATCCGGACTTCCCGATCGCGGTTGTAGAGGCCAAGTCCCGCTACAGCCATGCCGCGGAGGGGCTTCAGCAGGCCAAGCAGTATGCTGAGATACTTGGCCTTCGCTTCGCGTATTCTACTAATGGCATCGAAATCGTCGAGTTCGACTACACGACCGGAATCGAGAGGACGGTCGGGGATTTCCCAGCGCCGGCTGCCCTCTGGGCACGGCTTCGCCGTGCCGAGGGTATCGTCGACGACCAGGTGGCCGAGCGGCTGTTGACGCCCACATTCCCCGACCGATCAAAGCCCCTTCGGTACTATCAAGAGATCGCCGTAAACCGCGCCGTTCAAGCGGCGCTTCAGGGCAGGAAGCGGGCGCTGCTCACCTTGTGCACCGGGGCGGGCAAGACCGCTGTCGCCTTTCAGATCTGCTGGAAGCTCTGGTCGGCACGCTGGAACTCGAAAGGCGCGAATCGAAACCCGAAGATACTGTTTCTCGCGGATCGCAACGTGCTGGTCGACGATCCGATGGCCAAGGATTTTAGCCCGTTCGACGACGCCCGTCACAAGATCGCTGGCGGCGTGGCAGTCAAAAGCCGCGACATGTATTTCGCGATCTACCAGTCCATCGCGCGTGACGAGAACCGCCCCGGCCTCTATCGCGAATATGCACGGGACTTCTTCGACCTGATCGTCGTGGACGAGTGTCATAGGGGCAGCGCGCGGGACGACAGCAATTGGCGCGAGATTCTCGAATGGTTCGAGCCTGCGACCCAGATTGGCATGACTGCCACGCCGCGGCGTGAAGAGAACCTCGACACCTACAACTACTTCGGCGATCCCCTTTACGAATACAGCCTCGCGCAGGGCATCGCCGACGGCTTCCTGGCCCCGTACCGCGTTCACCGTGTCATCTCGGACTACGACGCAGCCGGATGGCGGCCGACGCGGGGTGAGCTTGATCGTTACGGGCGCGAGATCCCTGACTCCGAGTATTCCACGCGTGACTTCGAACGAGTTGTGTCGCTTCGGGCAAGGACGCAGGCCATCGCCAAACACCTCGCGGGCTTCATGGCCGAGACCGACCGCTTCGCCAAGACCATCGTCTTCTGCGTCGACCAGGAACACGCGCTCGAAATGCGCCAGGCGCTCGCCGCCCTGAACACCGATCTCGTGAAGGATCATCCCGACTACGTTTGCCGGGTGACGTCCGACGAGGGTGATGTGGGAAGCGCGCACAGGGCGAAGTTCCAGGATGTGGAGACCCAGACGCCCGTCATCCTGACCACTTCGCAACTTCTAACGACTGGCGTAGACGCCCCGACCTGCAAGAACGTCGTGCTTGCGCGCGTCGTGGGCTCCATGCCGGAGTTCAAGCAGATCATCGGACGGGGCACGCGTCTCAGGCCTGATTACGGTAAGCTCGCCTTCAACATCATCGACTACACCGGAACGGCGACGCGCATGTTCGCCGACCCTGCCTTTGACGGCGATCCTGTCCGTGAGGACGAGGCGGTCATCAATGCGGACGGAGATGTCGTCGAAGAGCGCGAAATCGAAGAGGGGACGCCGGATCCCGACGATTTGCCTGACGGGCCGGATATGCCGGATGGACCCGTCGATCTGGGAGACGAGGCCGAGAACGGGCCCCGCAAGTTCTATGTCGACGGCGGCGAGGTCGCGATCGTCCGGCACCTCGTTTACGAACTCGATTCCGACGGGCGACAGCTCGCCTGCCGCCAGCTCACCGACTACACCGGCGACAAGGTCCGCACGCTCTATCCCAATGCCTCCGAACTGCGCTCGGACTGGCTCGACCCCGAACGCCGGTCGGAAATCGTAGAGCGGCTGGAGGAAAAGGGCATCGACCTCGATTCCCTGGCTGATGCGGTCGGCAAGCCGGAGGCCGACCCGTTCGATCTCCTTTGCCATCTCGCCTATAACGCGCCACTGCGCACCCGGCGCGAGCGCGCTGACCGTCTGCTGAGGGAGCAGGACGAGTTTCTGGCCCGCTTCGGGTCGGATGCCCGCGAAGTTCTGGATGCCGTGCTTGAAAAGTATGCCGAACATGGCAGTGCCCAGTTCAAGCTGCCCGACATCTTGGAGGTGCCCCCGTTCAACGAATGGGGCAACGTCATAGAAATCGCCGCCCTCTTCGGTGGGGGCAAGGAGCTGCGCAGCGCCGTCACCGAGCTGCAGCGTCTGCTCTACACCGCATGAATTTAAGGAGCTCTACCTTGGCTACAACTGCCCGAAAGAAGGCTGCGCCGAAGCAACTGACCACTGCCCAGCGTCTCGACAGCATAATCAAGTCCGCCCGCAAGATCATGCGGAAAGACAAGGGGCTGAACGGCGACCTTGATCGCTTGCCGATGCTCACCTGGATCATGTTCCTGAAGTTCCTCGACGACATGGAGCGGATCGAGGAGGGACGCGCGGAGCTCGCGGGCAAGGACTACAACTCGATCATCGAGGCACCTTATCGCTGGCGCGATTGGGCGGCGGATGCCGATGGCATCACCGGCCCCGACCTCCTGTCGTTCCTCGTTTCCGAGATGACGGAGCGCCCGGACGGCACCCGAGGCCCGGGGCTCTTCGCCTATCTTCGAGGCTTGCGCGGCGACAATGGTCGGCGCGAGCGACGCGACGTGATCGCAACCGTCTTCCAGGGCTTCGCCAACCGGATGGAGAGCGGCTACCTGCTGCGCGACGTGGTCAACCTGATCGACGGCATCCATTTCGATTCTTCGGAAGAAGTTCACACCCTCGGCCGCCTCTACGAGACGCTGCTGCGCGAGATGCGCGACGCTGCAGGGGACTCGGGCGAGTTCTACACGCCCCGGCCGGTTGTGCGGTTCATGGTCGAGGTGACCGACCCCAAGCTGGGCGAGACCATCCTCGACCCGGCATGCGGCACCGGAGGATTTCTGACCGAGGCGTTCCTGCATCTTGAGCGCCAGGCCGATACGGTCGAGAAGCGGCGCATCCTCCAAGAGGACAGCTTCTTCGGCGGCGAGGCCAAGTCGCTGCCGTTCCTGCTGTCCCAGCTCAACCTCTTGCTGCACGGCCTGCACGCCCCGCGCATCGATTCCGGCAATGCTCTTCGCTTCCGCCTGGCCGAGATCGGCGAGGACCAGCGAGTCAATGTCATCCTGACCAACCCGCCCTTCGGCGGTGAGGAGGAGGCAGGCATCCTCAACAACTTTCCCGAGGACCGGCGCACGGCCGAGACGGCACTGCTGTTCCTGCAACTGATCATGCGGCGGCTGAAGCGTGCCGGGCGCGGGCGGGCCGCGGTCGTCGTTCCACACGGCACGCTGTTCGGAGACGGCATCTCGGCGCGGATCAAGGCGGACCTGCTCGAGAAGTTCAACCTGCACACGGTGGTCCGGCTGCGTGAAGGGGTGTTCGCGCCCTACACGGACATCCCGGCAAACCTCATCTTCTTCGACACGACCGGACCGACGAAGGACATCTGGTACTACGAGATGCCGCTGCCGGAGGGCCGCAAGAAATACTCGAAAACCGCGCCCATGGCCTATGAGGAGTTTGCGGACTGCCTTGCCTGGTGGAAGAAGCGTGAGCCAAACGAGCGCGCCTGGAAGGTCTCCGCTGCTGATCTGATTCAGCGCGATGCGCAGGACCGCGTTGTCGCCTGCAACCTGGACATTAAGAACCCGCATTCCGGCGAGGTCGCCGATCATCGCGCACCGACCGAGATCGTGGACGCGATCATCGCACAGGAAGAGCGGATCCTCGGCATTATGGACGAGATCAAGGCCGTGCTGGCGGAGCGGGTATGATGTCGCGGACAATAATCATCGACAGGTTTCTGACCAAGTCAGAGGACTGGGTCCCCGTAAAGCTGGATGAAAATTACAAGCAGATCACAGCGCGTCTGTGGGGAAAGGGTCTCACGCTTCGCGGCGAAGTTCCGGGGAGCGCGATTGCTGCCGCCCGACAGTACTGCGCTAAGGCAGGCCAGTTCCTGATCTCCAGGATCGACGCGCGCCACGGAGCCTTCGGGATCGTTCCAGAAGAACTGGACGGTGCACTGGTCAGCAATGATTTCCCCTGCTTCAACATCGACGATTCGAGGGTGTTGCCACATTTCTTCGAGTGGTATTCACGCACGCCTGAGTTCATCGATCTATGCCGGCGAGCAAGCGAGGGTTCGACAAATCGCGTTCGCATGAAAGAAGCAAAATTCCTGAAAATGACGGTGCCGCTTCCGTCCCTCGACGAGCAGCGCCGCATCGTTCAGCAGTTCGACGAGGTCGCGGCACTGATAGACGAACGCCGCCTGGCGATCGCGGTGGCCGAGCGCGAAACACAGGCGCTGCTGCTGAAAGCCTTCCAGCGCGCTATCGACGGCGCCCCCCTGCGCCCCATGGCCGAGGTTGCGCCCTTGGTGCGCAGGCCAATCGAAATCGATCTTGATGCCAGCTACCCCGAGCTCGGCGTCCGGTCGTTCGGCCGAGGCACTTTCCACAAACCTGATCTGCTGGGAGCGGACCTGAGCTGGCAAAAGCTCTTCCTCATTCAGCGAGGCGACCTCGTGTTCAGCAACATCAAGGCTTGGGAGGGGGCGTTCGCGGTGGCCGGCCCCGATGACCATGGGCGAGTTGGCTCGCACCGCTACCTGACATGCGTTCCCGCTGAAGGACTCGCGACCGCCGATTTCATCTGGTTCTACCTCCAAACCTCTGAAGGTCTCGGCAAAGTCCAGTCCGCATCACCCGGAAGTGCCGACAGGAATCGCACTCTGGGCCAAGGCGCGTTGGAGGCAATCACCGTTCCGGCGCCACCGATCGGCCACCAACACTGGTTTGATCGCCTCCAGGCGAAGGCCCGCGAAGCCCGCGCCATCCGCGCCAGCACTGCTAAGGACGTGGAGGCCCTGATCCCGGCCATGCTGCACGAGATCTTCGAGGGGCGGGCGAAGGCCGCCTGACTGTGAGCCGGGACGATCAGCCCGATCTGCTTTCAGACCTTTCGGATCTGGACTTCGTCCGCCATCTGCTGGCCGACCTTCATGACGACCTGCCCGGGAAGGTCGGCCGTTTCCGTATGCTGACCGATCTGGGCGGCCAGATGGGGCGATCCGGGACGATGATTTTCGGTGGCCATGCGGCCTATCACGCTTGGGTCGAAGCGCGCTCGTCGTTCGTGCACGGCAATTATGTGGCGACGATCCTGCTATGTCAGGGGCTCGTGGAGCATCTCTTGGCCGCATATCTTCACGCCGGGCTTATCATCGGTGACCTTCCGGAACGCATCAAGTTCGCCGACACCCTCCGCCGCTGCCGAGAGCGCGACGTGATCTCGGACGAGGACGTCGCAGATCTTCGGCGGATGATGGAATTGCGGAATCCGTTGTCCCATTTCCGTCATGTCGATGACGGCAGCAACCTTGATCGTCGCAGCATCGACGAGAACACATCGGCAGACGACCTGCTGCGACGCGACGCGATCTTTTCGATCGGGATCGCCGTTCGGATGCTTGCGAAGCGCGCGTTCCGGCTAGGCTAGCAATGGGGTCGAGCGCAGACTATCGACGCGTGGGCCGCGTCCTCGGTGGCGTGATCCGATCGCCCTTCGCCAGGATGTAGTCGGCGATCTTGTGGCCGAGGGGGTGGGGCCCCGCCCAGAGCATGTAGTAGATGGGGACCCCTCGCGTGTTCTTGACGACACTCGGTGTTGCGGCGTGGCCAAACAAGGTCTTCAAGCGGTCGACGTAATGGTCAAGAAGCCGCTTGGCCGCATCATCAACCTTGTGGCGGGTCGTATCGCCGAAGAGGTCCGTCCGCTCGGCGTAGACGAGGCTCTCCCAGTCCGCCCCGCCGAAGCAGCCGTTCAGCCCGGCGCGCCAACTATCCGGTATGTCGCCTGAGCGAGTGATCAGCCTGTTGATGGCCATTCCGAGCGGAAAATTGATGATCACCTCGAACTTCTTGGTTGCCCCGAGCGCGGCGACTGTTCGCCAGTCAAGGTGAGGGCCATACGGATCAAGGAAGGCAACGCCCTTGGTCTTCCGCCCTGTAATCTGCGGCGCCAGTTCCTGGATCAGGGCGTTTGCGTCCCCAACCTTAACGTTGATTTTGCGACCCGGATATTCTGCACGAAGGCCCTCGAGAAGGGCAGCACGTCCAGCGTCTGCGTCAAAGAAATGATATTGGGCGAAGGGGTGCTCGAGGGCTAAGGCCCTGTGGGGTGACCCCTCGATGAATTGCTCCTCGGATTGAACAAATTCGTCGTCGAGAAGCTGAAGGTCTTCATCATCGGCGCCATCCCAGGCAGCGCGAATTCTCGATCGTCCCGCCCCGGCGAATGCATCTATGTAGACCAGTTCGAAAGGCTGCTTCTTCAGCGCCATCGTGTAGGCGTGAAGATATGCTTCCAGGCCATCGAGCTTCTGTCGAGCCCAAGGCCCTACCGTGTTCTCAACATGAGATTTCTTCAATGATGACGATGCTCCATGGCAAATGGTTCATTCTGAAATCTGCTCGAGGATAGGCTTCGGGACGATCTGCCACGGAAAGCCATTCCACTCCTCACCATCGAGAAGGCGACCACCTGACTTCGGCCGGGCGCCGCCCCACTGTTTAAAAAAGAACGCCACGTCGTCACGGTCGCAGATGTCACGAAGCTCGCGGGCCCAGCCTTCTTCCATGGGCCGTGCCCGAGGGCCGCTCTCACCCCCGACGATGGCCCAGGCGATACCCCGCAGGTCGACCCCTCCGACCGGCCCGAGGAGGGGCTCGAAAGAGATGAAGCGGGCATCGGAGTTGATCTGCTTCAGGTGCTCGATGCGACTCGTGTGCGCGGCGTCCTCGACCGAGACGCCCAGCCAGATGTGGCTCGGAACCCGACCACCGTCGTACCGCTCCCGAATGTAGTTCCGCATAAGTGAGCTGCGTTTTGTCAGCACCTGATAAACATGCCAGTCCGCGCGCTCCATCGTGTCGAACACCCGATCGATGAACCCGCGATCGATTTCTTTATGGAACAGGTCGCTCATCGAGTTCACGAAGATCATCCGGGGCCTTCTCCAAATCGCCGGCTGTTGTATCCGAGACGGCCACAGTGTCAGGTCGAAGCCCTGTTCGTAGGGGTGACCACTGATACCGCGCCAGCGTTCCGCGAAACGCTCCGCGTAGCAGTTGTCACATCCCGGTCCGACCTTCGTGCAGCCCGTAACCGGGTTCCACGTCGCGTCTGTCCACTCGATATCCGACTTCTGGGCCAACGGCATTCCTCATCGCTCCGGACACCCTTAGCACGCTGGGAAGTGGGTACAAAGAAGGAACAGGAAAGGGGTCGCATTCAGGCTTTCCACTCGCGGGCGAGAGCGGTGAATGCGACGCCAGCGTCGCTCGCCTAACCATAGGGCCATCTAAAAGTACGGATTTCACACCGAAAATAGGTACGTAAAATCAACCGCTTAGAAATCCGTACTGTCTCGGCGAGGTCATGAGGTCTGGAGAAGAGGGCCCGTAGAGAGAACGGATTGGGGCCCCCGCCGCTTACCTCAGTCAACAGCTCCCGGTCGAAACGGCGCGGCTCCTCGCCGTCTATAGGCCTGTCTAGGCTGCCGGAGAATGTTGCGGGGCAGGGAATTGGCGGAGGGAACGGGATTCGAACCCTTAGTACGGCTACCCAAAGTCTTTGAAATGTCCTGCAAAGTCAGTCGCTTATGGCCCTGAGAACTCCTGTGGTTTCTCTCGGGCACCGCTAGTTTTGGCTGGACTTGCACCGGCAAGGAAGCATTGCTGTTGGTGCGCCGGCGGAATTTCGCGCCGGCGGTGACAGCCTCGGGGTGCCAACCCGGGGCTTTGGGTGGTGCGAGGCCGCGCATGTCGCGCGAGCCTCGAACCGGAGAACCACCTATGACGAACCATAGCCACCGCAGCGCGAATACCAAGACCTCAACCAAGGCGAAGGCCGAGACTGCGACCACGTCGAAGCGTCGATCGTCCACCCGGTCGGTGGGGAAGGAGCCGGCCGCAGTGTCGGTGGCGACCGCCGTCGCGACGCATGAGACGGATCCCGCGGCGCTGCTCGCACCGGGGCCTGCGCGGCCCGGCGGCAAGTTGGGCCTGATCGTCGACCGGCTCGGGGACAAGGCCGGGATGACGATGGAGGAGCTGACTGCGGTTACGGGATGGCAGGCACACACGGTGCGGGCGGCCCTCAGCCGCCTGCGGACGCGCGGCTTCGCCACGCACCTCGAACGGACCGGCGACCGCAACGCCTACCAGCTTAGCCGGCAGGAGGGCTGAGCGATGCTCGATGCGGGTGATGGCATCGGCGCGGGCACAGGGAACGAATCGCAGAAGGGAGCGGGCGGCCGCAAGGCCGCCGGCGACCTCGCGGCAAGGATCGCGGCTCTGTCCTCGTGCCCGTACGATGACCTTCGGGCGGAATGGCGAGGGTCGAGACGAAGGATTCTGCACCATGGCTACCAGCAAGGTTGAGTACCGCATCCGCCCGCGCATGCGCTACGAGATCACCCGCTACTACGAGAACGAGGACGGTAGCGCCGGCGTCGAAAGCCGAGGCGAGTACGACAACGGCGATGTCGCTTACGAGGTTGCCTATGCCCTCGCCAAGGCCGAGCACGACCGTCTCGGCTGGCCGGTCGGCGACGAGCGCATGCAGTACCCGCGGCCGAGCCAGCGCGGCGCTATACTGGGCGGGAACCTCGCCGAGCTGCAGGCCGAGAACCTGCGAAGGATGACCGAGGGCCAGATTATCGGCACTCCGGGAGCGTCCGCCTGATGCTCTCTCGCCCTGACGGCGGCACCTACATCATTGCCGAAATCGGCCACAACCACCAAGGCGACGTCGACCTCTGCAAGCGGATGTTCTCCGCGGCAAAGGAAGCCGGCGCCGACGCCGTGAAGCTCCAGAAGAGGGACAATCGCTCCCTCTTCACCCGGGCGATGTTCGCCCAGCCCTATTCCTCGGAACACGCCTTCGGACCGACCTACGGCCAGCACCGGGAGGCGCTGGAATTTGATCGCGCCGACTATGTCGAACTGAGCCTGTACGCCGCCGGCATC
>JBFWWD010000084.1:0-20425 GCA_050246385.1 Geminicoccaceae bacterium | reverse complement strand
GCGAGCTCGACCCGGACGGGGTGGAGCCGCTGCGCTCGGTCAAGTCGCTGCCGGCCCACTGGCGCGCCGACGAGGTGCGCGACGGCGGGCGGCCGGACGCCATCCTGAGGAACGCGCCCAGCACGCATGACGGCTACTTCGTCGTGCCGAAGGTGGTCGAATGAGCGGCCTCACCGATCTCACGCTCGCGGCCGCGCGCGACGGCCTGCGCGCGCGCGAGTTCTCCGCCGTGGAACTGGCCAAGGCGCACATCGCTCAGATCGAGCGTCACCGCTCGCTCAACGCCTTCATCACCGAGACCCCCGAGCGCGCGTTGGCGATGGCGGATGCCGCGGACGCGCGGCTCGCGAAGGGCGAGGGCGGGCTGCTCGAGGGCGTGTCGCTGGCGATCAAGGACCTGTTCTGCACCGAGGGGGTGCTGACCACCGCCGGCTCGCACATCCTGGACGGCTTCCGGCCGCCCTACGAGTCGACCGTGACCCGCAAGCTGTGGGAGGCCGGGGCGGTCTGCCTCGGCAAGACCAACCTCGACGAGTTCGCCATGGGCTCGTCGAACATGACCTCCTACTATGGCGGCGTCCGCAACCCGTGGACCCGGCCGGGCGAGAATGCCGCCCTCGTGCCCGGCGGCAGCTCCGGCGGCTCGGCCGCCGCTGTGGCGGCGCGCCTGTGCCTGGGGGCCACCGGCACCGACACCGGCGGCTCGATCCGCCAGCCCGCCGCCTTCTGCGGCATCACCGGCATCAAGCCGACCTACGGCCGCTGCTCGCGCCGGGGCATCGTCGCCTTCGCGAGCTCGCTCGACCAGGCCGGTCCGATGGCGCGCACGGTCGGGGACTGCGCGCTGATGCTGCAGGCGATGGCCGGCTACGATCCGCTGGACAGCACCTCGGCCGACATGCCGGTGCCGGACTGGGCGGGTTCGCTCGACGGCAAGGTCCGCGGCCTGCGCATCGGGATTCCCAAGGAATATGCGATGCCCGGCATGCCGGCCGAGATCGAGGCGATCTGGCGGCAGGGGGGCGAGTGGCTGCAGGCGCAGGGAGCCGAGCTGGTCGAGGTGTCGCTGCCGCACACCAGGTACGCGCTGCCGACCTACTACATCATCGCCCCCGCCGAGGCCTCCTCGAACCTCGCCCGCTACGACGGCATGCGCTACGGCCTCAGGGTGGAGGGAAAGAACCTCGTCGACACCTACATGAAGACCCGGGCCGCGGGCTTCGGCGCGGAGGTCCAGCGCCGTGTGCTGATCGGCACCTACGTGCTCTCGGCGGGCTATTACGACGCCTACTATCTCAAGGCCCAGAAGGTCCGCCGCCGGATCGTCGAGGATTTCGAGCAGGTGTTCGAGCGGGTCGACGCGATCCTCACGCCCACCGCACCCTCGGCCCCGTTCCGTGCCGGCGAGAAGATGGACGATCCGGTCGCCATGTACCTGAACGACGTGTTCACCGTGACCGTGAACCTCGCCGGCCTGCCTGGCCTGTCGGTGCCGGCCGGCCTCGACGCCCAGGGCCTGCCGCTCGGCCTGCAGGTGATCGGCCGCGCCTGGGACGAGAGCACCGTCTTCCGTGTCGGCAAGGCGCTCGAGGACGCGGCCGGGTTCGCGACGCTGCCTTACGGGCTGGAGGCGGCTTGAGATGAGCTACACCATCGAAGGCGGCACCGGCACCTGGGAAATCGTGTGCGGGCTCGAGGTCCACGCCCAGGTGGTCAGTCAGGCCAAGCTGTTCAGCGGGGCCGCGACCGCGTTCGGCGCGGCGGCCAACACCCAGGTCTCGCCGGTCGACGCCGGCATGCCCGGCATGCTGCCGGTGGTGAACGGCTGGTGCGTCGAGCAGGCGGTGCGCACCGGGCTCGGGCTGCGCGCTCAGATCAACCGGACCTCGGTGTTCGAGCGGAAGAACTATTTCTACCCCGACCTGCCCTGCGGCTATCAGATCAGCCAGTACCAGCACCCGGTGGTCGGCAAGGGCAAGCTGACCATCGACTTCCCCGACGGCACCGCCAAGGATGTCGGCATCACGCGGCTGCATCTGGAGATGGACGCCGGCAAGTCGGTGCACGACGCTTATGCCGACGCCAGCCTGATCGACCTCAACCGGTCGGGCGTGGCGCTGATGGAGATCGTCTCCGAGCCCGACATCGCCTCGCCCGAGGAGGCCGTGCTCTACCTGCGCAAGCTGCGCTCGATCCTGCGCTATCTCGGCACCTGCGACGGCAACATGGAGGAGGGTTCGCTGCGCTGCGACGCCAACGTCTCCGTGCGCAAGGTCGGCGACACGGCGCTCGGCACGCGCTGCGAGGTCAAGAACGTCAACTCGATGCGCTTCGTGGCCCGGGCGATCGAGTTCGAGGCCAAGCGCCAGGTCGAGATCCTGGAAGGCGGCGGCCGGATCGACCAGGAGACGCGCCTGTTCGACTCGACCAAAGGCGAGACCCGTTCGATGCGCTCCAAGGAGGAGGCGCACGACTACCGCTACTTCCCCGACCCCGATTTGCTGCCGCTCGAGCTGGCTGACGGCTTCGTCGAGCGCATCGCCGCCGATCTGCCCGAGCTGCCCGACGACAAGAAGGCGCGCTTCGTGCGCGACTTCGGGCTCTCGACCTACGATGCCGGCGTGCTGGTCGCCGAGGCCACGACTGCCGACTATTTCGAGCGGGTGGCGAAGGGGCGGGATGCCAAGCAGGCGGCCAACTGGGTGGTCAACGACCTGTTCGGCCTGCTCGGCAAAGCCGGCAAGGGGATCGAGGACAGCCCGGTGCCGGCCGCGAGCCTCGGCAAGCTGCTCGACCTGATCCGCTCCGAGGTGATCAGCGGCAAGATCGCCAAGGACGTGTTCGCGATCATGTTCGAGGAGGGCGGCGATCCCGAGGCCATCGTCGCGGAGCGCGGCCTGAAGCAGGTGACCGACACGGGTGCGATCGAGCAGCTAGTCGACGAGCTGATCGCCGCCAACCCCGGTCAGGTGGCCCAGGTCCAGAAAAACCCCAAGGTCGCCGGCTGGTTCACCGGGCAGGTGATGAAGGCGACGGGGGGGAAAGCCAATCCGGGTGTCGTCAACGGGATCGTCTCACGCAAGCTCGGCATCTGACGGTCCTACGGCGCAGCAAAGGTGGCGGGTCGCCTAACCTCACGGCCCGACACGGGAATTCTTGCGTTCTAGACGTTGCGTGCTCTGCAATACTGCGTTGCGGCATGGGCGGTGGCATTTCCGCTGCGCGACATCATCTCAGGTCCAGACGACCGTAGAGGTCAGTCGATCGGCTCGAGCCGACATCGATGGAGATCCAGGCCATGGACCTGCCTCGCGCGATCGGATCCGTCTGGACGCACTGTCGCGCCGTCCTGGCGGGCTGGCCGAGTTCGAACGCCGCTCAGCCGATGAGCTGAGCCAGCCCGGGCGCGGCAGCGGCGACATCGCGCACGTCGCTGGTCACCAGGGGCGGGCTCGGACCCTCGCGTCCTGAGCGCCCGCCTCCGAACCCTTGCTTTGGTCGCGTCACCGGTGCTGCGGCGCCGTGCATGCGACATGGAGATGCAACGTGCCCACCAGGGCCACCCCGGAGACGTTCAACACCGAGCTACGGATGGTCTCGCCAGCCGAGATCCGCCGGATCCACAAGGAGGCTCGCCGCCTGAAGGCCGAGACCCAGGCCGATCTGTTGCGGGCGGCCGGTCGCTGCCTCCTCCACCTTGGCCGTTCGCTTGCCGAGCTGTTCCGGCCTCCAAGGCAGGTTCCTGCCGACGCGACGACCCAGTCGTGGTAGGAGTGCGGCCTCGGGGCGGGCGTCCCGAGCGTGCTGGACGCCCGCTGTCGTCCACGAGCTTCTAGCGTGCGACGACCCGGCGAAGCGCTGCCCGCGATTCGCCCAACGAGCCTCGCAAGGCGTCGGCCTCCGCGGGGGTTCGGGTCACCACGGTGTTGGCCAGGCCCTCGGCGCGGGTGAAATGCACGCCGGTCTGGAAGGGCAGGTCGGGCTTCGCCACCAGTTTGCCGAACCGTTCCAGCCCGAACGGCAGGCTGTCGCCGTAGACTTCGGCGAACAGGGCAAATCCGGACTGGCTTACCAGCAGGCCCGCCAGATCGCTGGCATTGTAGGTGCCCCCGAGCGAGCCCTTGGGTAGATAGGGGGCCGCGCGCTCGAAATCGCCCGAGGCCAGATATTGCTGCGCGACGGTCGTCGCGTTGCCGGTCACGGTGAGCGTGTAGAGGTCGAGATAGCGGCTCATCGACCAGGCCTCGACACTGCCGACCGGCACCCGCTGCTTGAAGGCGAGCAGGGCCGGCGGATCGGCCCCGACGCCGCACCCCTCGAGCAGCAGCGTGCCGATCGAGCCGGGATAGGTGGCGAGACCCGGGAAGGGGTCGCCGCTGTCTTCCGCCGACGCGCCCTGCGCCCACTGGCCCAGGGTGCGCTGCGCGTCGCCCAGATAGATCTCGCCGGGGCTGAGCCCGCCATGGGTCAGGAGCACCAGGGTGTCGATCCGGCCATACTTGAAGATCTCCGCCATCAGCGCCGCCCAGGACGACACGACGACGACCCGCTGGGCCGGGATGTTGTAGATCTGCGCGCAGTAGGCGACAGGATTCGGGGCGTTGTCGGCGGCGATGCAGAGCTGGCTGGCGGTGGCGGTGCCCGGCTTCACCGCCGATTGCGGCAAGGCTTCCGGTGCCGTCGCCACCGCATCGCCTGGAACCGCGTCCAGGGGGATGGCGGCCGTGCCCGTGATCGGGTCGCGAGGTGTGGGCACCTGCTCAGCTCGTGGCCGGTTCCGGCGCCGCCGGCGCCACGGCGAACACCTTGGCGTACAGCTCGGCGGCGGCCGCGTTGCCGGTGCGGACGATCTCCTGCGCCAGCGCCTCGCGGTCGGAGGCGAGGCGCTTCTCGCGGATGGTCTCGACCTGCAGATCGGCCGAGTACTGGTCGAGGGCATCCTCCGAACCGAGCAGCGCCTCGGCGACGACGCTGTCGGTCTTCATGACGATGTCGCGTTGCTTGAGCAGCACGCCTTCGACTGGATGCGGCTCGTCGGGTGCCTGGCCCAGCGGCCCGCGCTTGAACCGATAGTACAATCGCCCGTCGGGGCTGGGCGGCGGGTAGTCGCATTCGTCGTCCGGCCGGGCGTCGCGGAACGCGAAGCCAGTCGCGCATTTGTTCACGAGCACCTGCTCCAGCACGTTCACCGGGCTGCCATCGACGTCCTGGACCACGGCGATGGTCTTGAGGATGTCCTGACACATGCGGTCGATGAAGGCGGGCTTCACGACCTCGGCCACGAGCCTGCGCAGGCCCGAGATCGGCTCCTCACGCCAGCTCTCGGCATTGCCGTTGGAGAAGGCCAGCCGCACCTCCTTGAGGTGCGTCTTGGTGATGAAGGCCTGATTGAGCTCGCGCAGGGTGAAGTTGAGCGTGCGCTTGACGTTGATGTTCTTGATCGTCCGCTCGATCACCTCCTCGTCCTCGGTCGAGACCGTGCGCTCGGAGCTGGAGGTGACGGTGTTCTCGCGGTGCGACGACGCCTCGGCGGTGTGCTCCTGCACCGCCTCGTCGACCGCCTTGGCGAACTCCTCGGTCGAGGAGCTGTACTCGCCGCCGCCACCGCCGGACACGCTGGCGCTGGCGAGCCCGATGCTGGCCTTCGCGTCGGCCTCGGCGTGCCAGTTCTCGCTCTTTTCGCGGGTCGCGGTGTCGGTGGTCTCCGACATCACCGTCTCGGCGAACCGCTCGCTCGAGCTCTCGTCGTAGGAGTCGATGATCGACGAGCCCTGGGCGACGGTCTCCGACGATGCCCGCCAGGTGCGCAGGCTCATCGTCATCACCTCGCCAGGCAGCAGGGTCATGGTCTTGACGGTGCGGCCGAGACCGTAGTCGCCCAAGAACGAGCTGATCCCGATCACCTGGATGATGAAGAACGCCGGCTCGGGCGGCGCTTCCACGTCGACCGGGGTTTCCGTCGGCGTCCCGCCCCAGGTGGTGGTCGGCCAACCGAGCACGCCGTCCTCGAGCTGGATCAGCGAGTGCTGGAACGTGACGGCGGCATCGGCCTCCTCGGCCGGGCCCGCGCCGCCCGACCCGCCGCCACCCGATCCGCCATGCTCGTCGAACGGGTCCGGGCCGGGGAGCGGCTCACCGTCCTTGGTCGACTGCCGCGCGGTCTGGCCGGATCGGCGGCCCTGCGCCCAGCTGCGCAGGGAGCCCGTGGTCGCCTGGACCTCGAGCGCCTCCGCATTGACCGCGACGGCAACGCGCCGCAGCGGCGCGCCCAGCGTCCGGGGCCGGGTGCGGGCGCGGGCAGAGAACCAGCCCGCGGTCAGCAGCTCGGGCTTGTGCACATCCCAGATGCCGGCGTCGGACCGCTCCAGACCGAGCTTGTCCGACCAGCGCACACCCGCCTGCGTCGCCGCGTCCAGCCAGTAGTCCGCGGGCGTGTCGTCGATCTTGACGATCCGCCGGCCGACATGCTGACCGGGCTGCGGCAGGTAGGGGTCGATCAGGACGCCGGGCAGACGCGTCTTTTCCGGCACGGCCATGGCCGCCGCAGCCGACGGGTTCGCAGTCTCGCTGGTGGTCCCGCCCGCTTGCCGGCGGCCGCTTCGCGTCGTGGCCATTCTGCGCGCCTCCCCATGCTCCCTGTGGGATGGCGCACGAGCCTACACCCGTCGCTCGCTCGACGCTGTGGCGATAGTCACGCGTCGACCAGATCGGGCCGCCACCGCAGTCATTCCGATGCGCGTGCGGAGCTAGCTCCGCACGCGGCCGGGTCAGACGCCTCGCCTGGCGTCCACGCTCCAGGGCCCTGGACCAGCGGTGAACAGATAGAAGAAGATGAAGCAGAACAGGATCGCGGCGTCGCCGCCGTTGTTGACCGGAAAGAAGCTCGCGGGCGCATGGGCCATGAAGTAGGCGACCGCCATCATGCCGGAGAGCACGAATGCGACCGGGCGGGTGAACAGGCCGATCGCCAGCAGGATGCCGCCGAACACCTCCAGCACGCCGGCGAGGCCAGAGAGTGAGAACAGGTCGACAATGCCGCGCTCGGACGCCGGGAACCCGAAAAGCTTCTGGGAGCCGTGCTCAATGAACAGGAGGGCGGACATGATCCGCAGCACAGAGAGCATTCGGGGAGCCCAGTTCTGGGCCATATTGTCGCTGTACATCGTCGCTCCGTGAGGTCGCCTTTGCTGGACGTCTACATCGATGCCGACGCCTGCCCAGTCAAGGACGAGGTCTATCGGGTCGCAGGCCGCTATGGACTTCACGTCTTCGTGGTGACCAATGGCTGGCTGCGCGTCCCGGATTCGCCGCTGATCGAGCGCGTGATCGTGACCGAGGGCCTCGACCGGGCCGACGACTGGATCGTCGAGCATGCCGGTCCCGGTGACATCGTCGTCACCGCCGACGTGCCGCTCGCGGACCGCAGCCTCAAGCGCGGCGCGCGGGCGCTGGCACCCAACGGCCGGCCGTTCACGACCGACTCGATCGGCAACGATCTCGCGACCCGCAACCTGCTGACGGAGCTGCGCGACACCGGCCAGATCCGCGGCGGCGGCCGCCCGTTCGGCAAGGAGGACCGCTCGCGGTTCCTGGGCACCCTCGACGCCATGGTGCAGGCGATCCGGCGCACGGGAAGATGAGACGATGGCCGCCGTTGCGCCGCCCGCGGGGCCGGCTAGGCTGCTCCGCGCACGGGAGATCGTCGATGCGCTGGATCGCCCTCGCGGTCGCCGTCATGGCGGCACCCACGGCCTGGGCCGGGCCGCCGCCGCAGCCGCCCTGCGCCGGCGACGTCGTGCCGCCATGGCCGGCGCCCGGAACCGGCCCGAGCGTGACCGTCTGGCATACCGATGCGCTGCCCGAGCAGTGGCAGCCCGCCGCATGCAGCGGCCTCGCCCCGCCGGCGGGCGCCACCTTCGTCGCGGTGGCCGGCCGGTTCCGGCACGAGGGCACCGCCCTCGACGTCCTGGCCCGCCTGGGTACGATCTCCCGGCAGCTCGGCATGCTCTACTGGAACGTCAGCGATCTCGACTGGCGTCGGCTGCTGGTCGATGCCTCGGCCCTTTCCGGCCCCGATCCGGCGCAGCGGCGGCCTGATTTCCAGCCCGCCGAGCTGGCGGCGGGCAGCCACATCTACGCGCTCTACGACGACGACCAGAATCCGGGGCCGGTGGTGTTCGAGACCGAGATCCGCGAGGCCGACCCCGACGGCTTCGTGATCGTCGCCCGCAACGTCACCGATCTGCGCCTGATGGGCATCAGCATCGCCGCCCCGGGCGATCTCTCCAGCATGACCGCGGTGCGTCGCACCGGCTCCGACACGTTCGACTACTATTCCCTGAGCGCCATGGCGCTGAACCCGTTGGCCGCGGCGATGATGTCCGATTCCGATCAGGTCAACCGAGCGGTCGCGACCTTTCGCTACCTCGCCGGCATCGCCGGCGATCGCGACCCACCGGTCGCGCTCAAGTAGCGCCGGTCTCGCGCAGCTCGATCTCGCGCACGATCTCGGCGGTCTTGCCCAGCATGATCGACGCCGAGCAGTATTTCTCCGCCGACAGCTCCACCGCGCGCTCGACCGCGGCCCGGCTCAGGCCGCGCCCGGTCACGACGAAGCGCATGGTGATCCTGGTGAACACCCGCGGCGGCTCGGGCGCACGCTCGGCATCCAGCTCGACCCGGCAGTCGGTCACGTCCTGCCGGGCCTTCCTCAGGATGTCCATCACGTCGAAGGCCGTGCAGCCGCCGGTGCCCAGCAGCACCAGCTCCATCGGGCTGGGGCCGAGATTGCGGCCGCCATGCTCGGCAGGGCCGTCGATCACCAGCCCGTGCCCGCTGCCCGATTCGGCGACGAAGGTCCGCCCCTCGACCCATTTGATGCGACCCTGCATGATCAATTCCTCCGCCGGGGCCAGCTTGCTAGCCGAGCGCCGGCGCGAGGAACAGGCCGAACCGCAAGCCGCCTCAGCCCCGCCCGTGCCAGGCGGCGCGGGCGACGTCGGCGCGGGTGATGCCGATGTCGTGCAGCTGCTCGTCGGTCATCGCGCTCATCTGCCGCTCGGCCCGGCGGTTGCGCACCCAGCGTCCGACCTGCGCGCCGACCAGGTCCAGAATCCCGGCCGCGCGCCCCTGGAGATCCGGCAGCGCCAGGATCTCGGGCTGGCGAGCGAGACGGATCGCAGTCATCACACACTCCATCATCTTCCGCGCCCGGCGGCTTGCCCGCCGTCGCAAGGCAATGATGGCGCAAGCGCGTGATCGCGGTTCGCAATGTGATGCTGCCGCCTGCGGGATTTTCGCGGTAAGCGGGTTCGCGCTGCGGAAATCTCGCCGGAGGGGCGATGGAGCTCGACGACTTCGATCGGCGCCTGCTCGACGCGGTGCAGGAGGACAGCCGTCGCACCGGCGAGGTCCTGGCGGCGCTGGTCGGCCTCTCGCCCGCCGCCTGCCTGCGCCGCCTGCAGCGGCTGCGGGCCGCCGGCGTGATCGAGCGCGAGGTGGCGATCGTCGCGCCGCGCTTCGCCGGCCCGCGCGTCAGCCTGATCGTCAACGTCACCCTCGAGCGCGAGCGCGGCGACCTGATCGACGATTTCGCCCGGACGATGCGCAAGGCACCCGAGGTCTCGCAGTGCTACTACGTCACCGGTACCGTCGACTTCGTGCTCGTGCTGACCGTCGCCGACATGGAGGCCTACCGGGACTTCACCCGGCGCCACCTGTTCGGCAGCAATGTCCGCCGGTTCGAGAGCATGGTCGTGATGGGGCGGATGAAGTTCGGCACGAGCGTGCCGATGGCGGCCGGCTCCTAGGCCGCCCGCTTGCGTGCCATCGCGGCGAGCGCTCGACGCTGCTGGCGATTCAGCGGGCGCTCGGGTTCGTCTGGCACGAGCATGTCGTTGGCGGGAGGCGTCGGCTCGGGTTCGCTGCGCACGGCCGGTCGGGCGCCGAGGGCCCGCTTGCGCAGGGCGTAGAACGTCGCGCGCGCGGCCTCGAGCTCGCGGCCGATCCGGCCCTGGTAGCGCAGGACGGTCGAGAGCTGGCGGAAGGCGGCGGCACGGGCGGCTTCGCGTGCCGCCTGGTCCTCGATCTTCCCGGCCGCGAACAGGTCGGTGAGCACCTGCGCCTCCAGCCGGTCGCCCCTGATCTCGCGCCACATTGCCCGCACGACGGTGAGCGCCGCCTCGCGCTCGGTGTGATCGCGTGGCTGAAACCCGGCCAGGATCTCCGCCTCATGGGCGGCGAACTCCGCCGGATCCTCGTCGGGCAGCAGGAAGAATGTCCGGCCGGAGAGGCCGTGGCGGACGGCATTGAGCGCCGAGCGCGCCCTGCCGGCGTCGGTGACCGGTCCGGACGAAAGGGTGCCGTTCAGGCGGGAGGCTTCGGATTGGGCGGGGGAAGGGGAAGTGGGCATGACGCAGCTCCGGCAGGTCCATGCCGACGGATTATCACATACTAAGAAAGTGTTCTCAAACAAAATCAACTTCAGGTAGTGATCGGCCGGCCCCGGGGCGGGAGCCGTTGACGCCGCACCGGGCGCGCGCTACTTCCCGCGCATGCCGTGCCAAGGCCGCTTGCGCGGGCGGGGCGGGCGCCACCATCGAACCGAGTTCCATGTCCAGCGACAGCAACAGTCGACAGCGCGCGCCGTCGACGTCCGCCGCGAGGCGCCCGGGCCGCTAGGACGGGCTCACCGCCGGCGGCCGGAGACGGCCCGCGCCGAGGCAGGTGAGCCATGAACACCGAGATCCGCTTTCTCGCCCAGCATCTCCTCCATGCCGGCGTCGGGCCCCTGAACGAGCGCGACCGCCGGGTCATCGCGCGCGTCGCCCGGCGCGTGCACACCGCGCGCGACCTGAACCGCGTGTTCGAGGCGCGCTCGACCCTCGGTGAGCGCTTGGCCGACCGGGTGGCCACCATCGGCGGCTCCTGGGGCTTCATCGCCGGGTTCGGCCTGTTCCTCGCCGCCTGGGCTGGCCTGAACGGCGTGGTCCTGGCCGCCCGTGCGTTCGACCCCTATCCGTTCATCTTCCTGAACCTGCTGCTCTCGATGCTGGCGGCACTGCAGGCGCCGATCATCATGATGAGCCAGAACCGGCAGGCGGCGAAGGACCGGCTGGCGGCAGCACTCGACTACGAGGTCAACGTCAAGTCCGAGACCGCCATCGCCGAGCTGCACGACAAGGTCGACCGGCTGCAGGACGCGCTCGACCGGCTGCTGGCTGCCGGCAGCGAGGCACGCGCGATGCCCGGGCTACGGGCCGCATAACGCCGGGCAGCGCTCGTCGCGTCGCCGATCGGTGCTGGCAAGGCTCGGGTTTGGGTGCGATAGTCATGGTAGCGCGACCGGCATTGACCCTGCAGCGCCCGATGCCTCGTCCTGCGCCATTCGTCAGCGCCGATCGAGCGAGCAGCGCTTGTCTCACCGACCACCCGAGGAGGGCCGATGCCGCCTCGGGTGGTGAGTCCGCGACTGTCGTAGCGGCGGAGGCGTGCCATGGGAGAGAGCCGCAAGCTCGCGGCGATCCTCGTGTCGGACGTGGTCGGATACAGCCGGCTCGCCGGTGCGGACGAGGAGCGCATCCTGGCACGGCTGCGGGCGCTGCGCAGCGATCTGATCGATCCCACGATCGGCGTGCATCACGGGCGCGTGGTCAAGCGCACCGGCGACGGCAGCCTGATCGAGTTCCACAGCGTGGTCGACGCGGTGCGCTGCGCCATCGAGGTGCAGACGGCGATGATCGAGCGCAATGCCGGGGTGCCTCCCGAGCGTCGCATCGAGTTCCGGGTCGGCATTCATCTGGGCGATGTCGTCGAGGAGAGTGACGGCGACCTGATGGGCGACGGCGTCAATATCGCCGCCCGCCTGGAAGGGATCGCCAGGCCCGGCGCCATCTGCCTGTCCGAGGATGCCTATCGCCAGGTGAAGGGGCGGCTCGATCTCGGCGTGACCGATCTCGGCCGGACGCAGCTCAAGAATATCGCCGAGCCGGTGCGGGTCTATTCGATCGAGGTCGGCTTCCCGGCTCGGGCGGAGCCTGCGGCACCGAAGAGGAATCGTGCGTTCGCACCGCTTCCTGCCGGGATCGCCGCCCTGCTCGTCCTGATCGTCGCCGGCGGCTGGTACTTCCTGGACCTGGACCACTCCGCATCGTCCGGTGCGGCGCATCTTTCCGTGGTCGTGCTGCCCTTCACGAACCTGTCGAACGATCCGGGCCAGGACTACTTCGCCGACGGTGTGACCGAGAACCTCACCACCGACCTTTCGCGCATCCGCGACAGCTTCGTGATCGCCCGCAACACGGCCTTCACCTTCAAGGGCAAGAACGTCGACGCCAAGGACATCGGCAAGGAGCTCGGCGTCCGCTACGTCCTCGAGGGCTCGGTGCAGCGCGACCAGGACCGCGTGCGCATCAATGCGCAACTCGTCGACGCCGAGACCGGCGCGCATCTCTGGGCCGACCGGTTCGAGGAAGACGTCGCCGATCTGTTCAAGCTGCAGGACGAGGTGGTAGCGCGGCTGGCCAATGCATTGAGCTACGAGCTGGTCAGGGCGGAAGCGGAGACCGGCGCCCACTCCAGGAACCCCGATGTGGTCGATCTGGTCATGCGCGGCCAGGCCGCCTACTGGCGGTTCGTGCAGCAGACGACCGAGGAGAACAACGAGGCGATCCGGGCCCTGTTCGAGCAGGCGCTCAAGATCGACCCGAACGACGCCGCCGCGTTGGCCGGCGACGCCGGCACCTACATGCAGGAATATGTCTATGGCTGGGCCAAGCCCGGCATCGACTATGATGCAAAAGTCATCGATCAGGTCGACCGGTCCTTCGCCCGCGAGCCCGACAACATGACGGCCTACATGGCGAAGGGCATGTATCTGACCAACTCACACCGCCCGAGTGAAGGGCGCCGCGTCGTGGATGCGGGGCTCGGGGTCAATCCGAACTCCGCCACATTGTATGCCGTGCGAAGCAACGCGGATACCTATCTGGGCCAGTTCGAGCAGGCCCGATCCGACATCCAGCATGCAATGCTGCTCAGCCCTCGTGATCCGAGGCTAGGCCAATGGCACAATTTCATGGCCGACGCCGAACTCGGCCTCGGCCATTACGATCAGGCGATCGAGCAGGCCGGCATGGCGATCGACGCGGGCTACCGGGTCTATTTCGCCTACCTCAATCTGGCAGCCGCGCACGCGTTCCAGGGCGAGATGGACGAAGCGAGGACCGACCTGGCCGAAGCCAAGCACCTCTATCCCAAGCTCAGCGTCCACTGGCTGTCGCTGCGCAAGCCCATTCTGCAGCCCGCGTTCGAGGTCCTGCGCCAGGCGGGGCTGCCGGAGGAATGAGCACAGGCTGGTGGCCCTGCTCGGCTACCGGCAGCTCCCGCCCACTATCCGCAGGGGGCGCCTCAGCCGCCGAACTTCGCCTTCAGCGCGTCCATGCCGCTCTTGAACACGGCGCCGGCGAAGGTGTCGGTCCACTCGGCGATCTTCTCGGGCTCGCAGTCGAAGGTGGTCCACCATTCGACGAAGGCGCGGTCGCCGTCGGTCACCGGGGTCACGCGCAGGGTGGCGTGGTAGTTGAGGACGGCGAACGGGGTCGTCTCGAAATTGTAGCTGTAGGAGCGGGTCACGTCGCAGAGGCTGAGCAGGCGCTCGCGGATATGGGCGCCGTCGCCGAGATGCATGCTGCGCACAGCGCCGACCTGGTCGCTGGACCCGCCGTCCTCGATGGCGCTGTCGGCGATGCCGGGGTGCCAGCCGGGCAGGCCGTTGAAGTCACGGATCGCCGCCCAGACCTTGTCGGCGGACGCGTTGAGGACGGTGCTGGCATAGGCCTTGGGCATTCGCTGCTCTCCTGAGCTGCTAGAACGTGATGGATTTGAAGGCGCGGGTGGTCGCGGTCAGCGCCTGCTCGGTCGGCAGCCGCTCCATCGACGAGGCGCCGTAGAAGCCGTGGCAGTGGCGGGTGTGGCGCAGGACGTAGGAAGCGTCCTCGGGCGTCGCGATCGGGCCGCCGTGGCACAGGACGAGGATGTCGGGCCGCACCGCCAGCGCCGCCTCGGCCATGGCGTCGATCAGCGCCGGGCAGTCGGCGAGCTTCAGTGCCGTGGTGGCGCCGATGTCGCCGCCGGTGGTCAGGCCCATATGCGGCACCAGGATGTCGGCACCGGCCTCGGCCATCGCCGCCGCCTGGACCGGCTCGAACACGTAGGGCGTGGTCAGGAGGTCCTGCTGGCGCGCGGCGCGGACCAGATCGACCTCGAGGCCGTAGCCCATCCCGGTCTCCTCCAGCCCCTGGCGGAAGGTGCCGTCGATCAGGCCGACGGTCGGGAAGTTCTGGATGCCCGAGAACCCCATGGCGCCGAGCTGGGCCAGGAAATGGTCGCGCAGCATGAACGGGTCGGTGCCGTTGACACCGGCGAGCACGGGCGTGCGGGTGGCCACGGGGAGCACCTCGCGGCCCATCTCGACCACGATCTCGTTGGCGTTGCCGTAGGCCAGGATGCCGGCGAGCGAGCCGCGCCCGGCCATGCGGTAGCGGCCGGAATTGTAGATCACGATCAGGTCGATGCCGCCGGCCTGCTCGCAGCGCGCCGACAGACCGGTGCCGGCGCCGCCGCCGATGATCGGCTCGCGCCGCGCCGCCATGGCGCGGAACCTCTCCATCAGCTCGGTACGGGAAAAACGGGGCATCAGCTCTCGACCTCGCGATAGGCCGCGACCAGGGCGGCCGCGAACTCCGGCGCGTTGATCGCATGGGGCAGCCGCTCGATGCGGCGGTTCGGACGTGTCCGCAGGGTTGCCTCGATGCCCGCGAACAGGGCCGCGTCCGCCGCCGGGTCATGGAACGGCTGGCCGGGCGCGTCGATCACCGACACGCCGCCTTCGGGCAGCAGGAAGCGCAGCGGGCCGGGGCAGGCGTCGAGCCGCGCGCCGATCCAGCGCCCGATCGCCGTGTTCTCCTCCGGCGTGGTGCGCATCAGCGTCACCTGCGGATTGTGGACGTACAGGTTCCGGCCGCGGAAGCGCTCGGGCACCGTCTCCAGCGCGCCGAAATTGACCATGTCGCAGGCGCCGAGGGAGCCGACATAGGGGATGCCGGTCCGCGCGACGGCGCCGAACCGGTCGTCCGTGCAGGCGAGGATGCCGCCGACGAGGAAGTCGGCGACCTCGGTCGTCGTCACGTCGATCACGCCCGCGATCAGGCCGCTGTCGACCAGCTTCTCCATGGCGCGCCCGCCGGTGCCGGTGGCGTGGAACACCAGGCAGTCGTGGTCCGCCTCCAGCGCCTTCGCGACCGCCTGCACGCAGGGGGTGGTGACGCCGAACATGGTGAGCCCGAGGGCAGGCTTGTCCGCCATCGCCGGCTGCGGGATGGCGTTGCGCATCATCCCGGCCAGCGCGTGCGCCGCGTTGCCGAGCACCCGGCGCGAGATCCGGTTCAGGCCCTGCACGTCGGTCACGGCGTGGAGCATCATGATGTCGGCCGGCCCGACATAGGGCGCGACGTTGCCGGAGGCCACGGTCGAGACCAGCACCTTGGGCACGCCGACCGGGAGCGCGCGCATCGCGGGTGCCACCAGCGCCGTGTTGCCCGAGCCGCCGGCGCCGATGATGCCGCGGATATCGTCGCGGGCCGCGAGCCAGCGCTCGAAGGCCAGCGTCATGGCGCCGACGGCGGCGCCCCGGTCGTCCCCGCCGAGCACGGCCGCCGCGCCTTCGGGATGGGCCGCTGCCACCTCCTCGGCAGATATGTCGACTGCCTCACCACGGCCCTTGGTGCCGAGGTCGACGGTGAGCGTCTCGAGGCCGGCCGCCCGGAGCAGCTCCGCGAGATAGTGGAGCTCGGCACCCTTGGTATCGAACGTGCCGCACACATAGGCGACCGCAGCCATGCCCTGGCCCGGCATGAGCCCTCCCTGCTCCTATTCTGCGGCCGGACTAACACAGCCCGGCGTGGGGCAGAAGAGCGGTCGCGGATCCCTCCAGACCGCCCATTGAGGATAGCCCTAGCTTAAGTTAACTGGCGGCAATGGATCCCGGCCCGAAACCCCCGCGTGCGACCGTCCATGGCGACGCGGGCGCTGCTGCCGTGGTCAGCCTGGCCGGCGACTGGTCTCTCGCCGGCCCACTGCCGGACGTGGCTGCGCTCGCGGGCGAGCTGGGATCGAGCGGCCGTGTGACACTGGATACGGCGGCCCTGGGGCGTTGGGATTCGGTTCTGCCGGCGTTTCTGTTCGAGCTCGCGACCATGCTCCGTGGCAAGGGGGTCGAGCTGTCGGCGGACGCCGCACCGGAGGGCCTGCGGCGGCTGCTCGCGATCGCCGAGGCGGTGCCGCCGCGCGCGGCAGCCATGCCGGCGCCGCCGCCCAACCCGCTGGCCCGGCTCGGGCTGGCGGCGGAGGCCTGGTGGGCCGGGATCGCGGATACGGTCACCTTCATCGGCGAGGTGACGCTGGCGCTGCTCGCCTTCCTGCGTGGGCGCGCCAAGTTCCGCGTCGAGGACGTGGCGCGGGTGTTCGCCGCCGCTGGTCCCCAAGCCTTGCCGATCGTCACCCTGATCGGGCTGCTCGCCGGCTTCATCCTGGCCTTCGTCGGCGGCAACGAACTCGAGCTGTTCGGGGCGCAGATCTACATCGCCAACCTGGTCACCACCGGCATGGCCCAGGAGATGGGCCCGCTGATGGCGGCGGTGATCATGGCCGGGCGGACCGGTGCCGCCTTCGCCGCCGAGCTCGGCACCATGCAGGTGAACCAGGAGACCGACGCGCTGCGCACGCTGGCGGTCGATCCGATCCAGTATCTGGTCGTGCCGCGCCTGCTGGCGCTGATGCTGATGCTGCCGCTGCTCGCCTGCTACGCGATGCTGATGGGCATCCTGGGCGGGGCCATCGTCGGCGTCGCCGTGTTCGGCATCGGTGCCATCGAATATGCGCAGCAGATGCGGCTGATGATCGGCATCGAGGATTTCGCCGGCGGCATCCTCAAGGCGGCCGTGTTCGGCGCCATCGTCGCCGTGGCGGGGTGCCTGCGCGGCATGCGCTGCGGTCAGGACGCGGCCGCGGTCGGCAACGCCGCGACCTCGGCCGTGGTCACCTCGATCGTCGGCATCGTCGTCGCCGACGCGATCATCAACGTGATCTACCATGCCCTCGGCATCGCCTGAGCCGCCGCGGCTGGCGGTCGAGCGCCTGACCTACGGCTACGGCGACCGCGTGCTGCAGCACGACCTGGATTTCGCGGTGGCACCGGGGGAGGTGTTCTGCGTCATCGGTGGCAGCGGCTGCGGCAAGAGCACGCTCCTGCGCGTGGTCACCGGCCTGCTGCCGCCGCTCGCGGGGGCGGTGCGCATCGGTGGCGAGGACCTCTGGGCGGCCGATCCCGAGACGCGGGAGGCGCTGATCCAGCGCTTCGGCATGATGTATCAGGGCGGCGCCTTGTGGACCTCGATGACGCTGGCCGAGAACGTCGCCATGCCGTTGCGGCTCTATTCCGGTCTCGACGCGCGCAGCGCGGCGGCGGTGGCGTCCTACAAGCTCGCCCTGGTCGGGCTGGCCGGCTTCGAGGCTTTCATGCCGTCAGCGATCAGCGGCGGCATGGCCAAGCGCGCCGCGATCGCGCGCGCGATGGCGCTGGACCCGTCGATCCTGTTCCTGGACGAGCCTTCCGCGGGTCTCGATCCGGTCACCTCGCACCGTCTCGACGATCTGATCCTCGACCTCAGGAGGACGCTCGGCATGAGCTTCGTCATCGTCACGCACGAGCTGGCCAGCATCTTCCGCATCGCCGACCGGGTCGTCTACCTGGATGCGGCGACCCGCACCATGACCGCGCTCGGCCCGCCGAAGCAGCTCCTGGCCGAGAGCCGGGACGCGGACCTGGTGGCGTTCCTCAGCGGCGGCGAGCGCGCCGGAGCGGGAGCGGGGCCGTGAGCGTCCGCCGCAACGCCACCGCCGTCGGCGCCTTCGTGCTCGGCGCCATGGCGATCGCCGTGGCGATCGCGATCGTGTTCGGCAGCGGGCTCCTGTTCAAGAGCGTCTCGCGCTACGTCGTCTTCTTCGAGGATTCGCTGGAAGGTCTCAGCGTCGGCGCACCGGTCAAGTTCCGCGGCGTGCAGATCGGCCAGGTCGTCTCGATCACGCCCTCCTTCACCGCGAAGGAGCGCATGTTCGACATTCCGGTGGTGGTCGAGCTGACCAAGGGCTCGGTGCAGGGACTGCAGGACGGCGTGACCACGCTGCAGGAGCTGATCGCCGCCGGCCTGCGCGCGCGTCTCGAACTGACCAGCCTGATCACCGGCCAGCTCTATGTCGACCTCAATCTCGACCCGGACACGCCGGCGGTCGAGGTCACCAACGCCACCGGCTATCCGCAGATCCCGTCGCTCCCGTCGCTGCAGTACGGGCTGCAGCAGACGCTGAACAACCTGCTCGCCGACCGGCCGAAGATCGAGAAGGGGCTCGACCAGACGCTCGAGCTCCTGAACCTCATGGTCGCCGGCGGCGGGGCGGAGCAGATCACGCGGACAATGGCCGCGGCGACGCAGCTTTTGGAGAAGCTGTCTGACCCGCAGGGCTCCCTGTTCAAGACGCTCGACGGCCTGCCGCCCCTGATGGAGGACGTCGGCCGGGCCGCGGCGGCGGCACCGCCGCTGATGGTGGAGGTCGACCAGACACTGCGGACGGTGAACGGGCTGACGGCCGGCCCGGACGCGCCGGTCGCGCGGACCCTGGCCGACCTGCAGGCGAGCCTGGCCGACCTACGCAAGCTCGGCAATCAGCTCTCGGCCCTGGTCGCCCAGACGCGGGCGCCGGTCGCGGCCTTCGCCCAGACCGGGCTGCCCAGCCTGCAGGGGCTGATCCAGGACATGGACCGCGCGGTCGGCGAGATCAGCCGGACCGTGCGGGATCTCAGGCAGAATCCGGCGCGGTTCCTGTTGGGCGACCCGGCATCCGAGGGAGTGAGGCTGCAATGAGGCTCGCCGACCGCCGGAGGGCGCTCATCCTGGGAGCCGGCCTGCCAATGGCTCTGGGCGGCTGTACCGGCCTGCTCGCCGCGCGCAACGCGCCCACGCCCGCCGAGTACACCTTGACCGCCAGTCCGACCTTCCCGGCCGACATGCCGCGGCGCGACTGGGTCCTGCTGGTCGCCGAGCCGGGCGCCGAGGGCTCGCTCGACACCAGCCGGATCGCGATCCTCGCCGAGGGCCGTGTCGACCGCCTGGCCGACGTGGTGTGGAGCGACCGTGCCACCGTCATGCTGCAGTTCCTGATCGTGCAGGCGTTCCAGGGCGCGGACCGGCTCCGCGCCGTCGGCACCGATCGCGACGACCTTCCGGGCCGTTATCTGCTTCAGTCGACCCTCAACGATTTCCAGCTCGAGCCGGACGGCGGCACCTACGCGGCGCAGGTCAGCCTGAGCGCCCGGCTGCTCGCCCTTCCGACGCGCGAGGTCGCCGCCACGAGGGAGTTCACCCGCCGTGTCGCCGCGACGACCTCCTCGAACGAGGCCGTCGTCGCGGCGTTCGATGAAGCGGTCGCGCCGATCCTGGGCGACCTGGTCGCCTGGACGCTGCGCACCGGCAGGCCGCGCTAGCCTCGGTCCCCGAACGCTGGCGGGCCGGCCAACGCCGCTTCCAGCCTGAGCCATGCGCTCCGGAGACCGACCCGTTCGGCCTCGTCCCGCAGTCGGATCAGTTCCGCCGTAAGCTCCGCGCCGGCTTCGCCACGCCCACGGGCCGCAAGCGCCCGCCCGCGGGCGACAAAGAAGTCGGCCCAGGGCAGGGGTTCGGCCCGCGTGTAGATCTCGAGCGCCGCGGCGTGACGCTCGGCCTCCTGCCAGTCGCGGACTGTCAGGGCCGCCTCGATCGCGTCGCGGCGGAACCAGAGGACATTGTGGGCGAGGCAGCCGGCGCGGACGACCATTTCCCCCTCGGCGAGCGCCTCGCGCCGTGCCGGCTCGCTCGCGGCCGTCAGCGCCTTGGCCGCGAGCACCCGCGGCCCGACGAAGCCGATTCCGGTCTCGCGGCTCAGCCCGAGCGCCTCCGCCAGGGCCGGCTCCGCGTCGTCCCGCCGCCGGGGATCGTGCCAGAACGCGCGCCCCAGCTCATACAGGATGTAGCCGCGGTAACGCCGGTTGCCGAGGCCGTCCACGATGCCGAGAGCTCGGTCGAGTGCGTCGTAGGCGGCCTCGACGTCGCCGTGGTCGACGAGGAATTCCCCGAGCAGCGTCAGGGCAACCATCTCGGTCCGCAGATTGCCGATCCGGGCCGCCCTGTCCGCCGCGGCCCGCAGGTCCGCGAGACCCTCACGAAACTCGTGCAGGTAGCGCCGGGTCACCCCGGTCATGTGGACGCTGCCCACCTCGATCCGACCGAATCCGTGCCGCCGGCACAGCTCGCGGCAGAGCCGGAACTGCTCGCGG
>JBFWWD010000083.1:0-20488 GCA_050246385.1 Geminicoccaceae bacterium | reverse complement strand
GCGGCCAGCCTCGCCGCGGCGTTGCTGCACACGGCCATGATGTTCGGCGTCGGCATCGCCAGCGCCACCGCACCCCTCGTCGCCCAGGCCAAGGGGGCGCGTCAGGCGCGCAAGATCCGCCGCGTGGTGCGCCAGGGATTGTGGGTCACGCTGGCCGTCACCCTGCCGCTCATGCTGGTGCTGTGGTTCGTGCGCCCGATCCTCACCGCGATGGGTCAGCAGCCCGAGCTCCTGGTGATGACCGAGGCCTACATGCGGGGAGCGCTGTGGGGTCTGCCGTTCGCGGTCGGCTTCATCGTGCTGCGCAGCTTCGCGGCATCGTTCGGGCGCACGCGCGCGATCCTGGCCGCCGCCGTCGCGGGAACCCTGTTCAACATTCCCCTGTCGTGGGTGCTCATCTTCGGTGGTCTCGGCCTGTCGCCGCTCGGCGCGCGCGGGGCCGGCGTCGCGGTCGCGATCATCTACGCCCTCGAATTCGCCGTCCTGCTCGCCTACTGCCTGACCACCGCCCCGCTCAGGCGCTATCACGTCATGGTCCGCTTCTGGCACCCGGACTGGCCGGTCTTCCGCGAGATCCTGCGCGTCGGGCTGCCGATCGGCGGTGCCGTGGTCATGGAGACCGGGCTGTTCGCGACCTCGACCCTGTTCATGGGGCTGATCGGCACCGCCCAGCTCGCCGCGCACCAGATCGCGCTGCAGCTCGCCAGCATCGCGTTCATGGTGCCGCTGGGGCTCAGCCATGCCGCCACGATCAGGGTCGGCCTCGCCGCCGGTGGCGGCGACTGGCCGGGCGCCCGGCTCGCCGGCCGGGTGGCATGCGCCCTCGGCCTGACCTTCATGGCCCTCATGGCGCTGCTGTTCGCGTCCGCGGCAGGGCCTTTGGTCAGCCTGTTCCTCGACGCCGCCACGCCCGAAGGCGCTGCCGCGACGGCCTTCGCCGTCGGCTTCCTGCACATCGCCGCGGTGTTCCAGCTCGTCGACGGGCTGCAGGTGATCGGCATCGCCAACCTGCGCGGGCTCAAGGACACCGCGGTGCCGATGTGGCTCGCCGTCCTCGGCTACTGGGCGATCGGCTTCCCGATCTCCTGGTTCCTGGGCTTCCACACGCCACTCGCCGGGACCGGCATCTGGATCGGTCTCGCCTTCGCCCTGACCACCGTGGCCGCGACCATGGTGCTGCGCTTCGAGCGGCTCACGCACCGGACGATGTCCGCCACGGCTTGAGAGTCTATTTGGCCAGGATTCGCGCGAGCCTGCGGAAGATGTGCGCCGGGATGTCCTCGTAGCGCGAGGTGTTGATCAGGATCACCACGGTCTCGTGGCGTTTGGGGTGGTGCATCACCAGCGCCTGGTAGCCCAGGCCCGAGCCGGTGTGGCCCCAGAATCCGTTCAGCTCGCCCATGCCCAGGCCATATTGATCATATTCGGGCCCGTTCGTCGGCGGCCTGCCGGCAAACCTCTGGCGCTGCAGGGCAGGTGGCAGGAGCTTGCCGTCGACCAGGGCCACCCCCCAGCGGCGCAGGTCGTCGAGATCGCTGCTCAGGGCACCGGCCGGCCCCTGCGAGGTGAAGCTGACCGGCAGGCTGAAGTAGCTGTCCGTGTCCTCGTCGTAGAGATAGTTGAGCGCTCGCGGCGGCGGCACGCTGCTGCCCGACAGATATCGGGTGTCGGCCAGCTTCAGCCGGTCGAGGATGCGCCGCTCGATCACCTTGGCGAAGGGCCTGCCGGTGACCCTCTCGGCGATCACACCGAGGAGCACGGTGTTGGTGTTCGAATAGTCGTACCGGGTGCCGGGGTCGAACAGCGGCTTGGCGCGAAAGGCGAAGCGCAGCAATTCCTCGTTGGTCCACCGCCGCGCGAAATTGGTGGCGAACCTGTCGAAGAACGCCGGAACCTTCGAGTAGTCGACCAGCCCGCTGGTCATGTTGGCCAGCTGGCGCAACGTGATCCGATGGCCGTTGGGCACGCCGGCGACATATCTGGCGACCTTGTCGTCCAGCCGCAGCTTGCCCTCCGCGGCGAGCTGCAGGATGATCGTCACGGTGAACGACTTGGTGATGCTGCGGATGCCGAACCGACTCGCCGCCCTGACCGGGATGCGGCGGTCGATATCGGCGAAGCCCCTGGTCGCGATCCACCGTCCCTCGGGCGTCCAGACACCGACGACCGCTCCCGGGATGTCGTAGCGCTTGATCGCCTCCGTGAGCACGACGTCGAGCGTCCGCTTCTTGCCGGCCCAGTCGTTGGTGGCCTGCGCGCTCGGCGCCGTCGTCACGGCGAACAGCGATAGGAGAACCGTCAGACCGAGGACACGGACAGTGTACCGCACCGGCATGATTGCTCGCTCCGGTACTTCGCGCCTGAGGAAACCCGCAAACAATCGACGGCACCCGACCATTGCGCCTGCTCCCCGCAGCATTGCCGTCACTTGATGTGACTCTCTGGCCGCCGCCTTATCAGACGGTCTCGGAGACTACCAGCATATCACCGCTCGGAGCGGTAGGCGGCAGCTGGGATTGATGGCTACCGCCATGTCAACGCATGATCAGCCCGTCGCCAGCGTCTGCTTGAAGAAGTCGACGGTACGCTGCCAGGCGAGCTTGGCAGCGGCCTCGTTGTAGCGTGCCGCCGAGGTGTCGTTGTTGAAGGCGTGCTGCGCGCCCTCGTACATGTAGAGGGTGTAGGTCTTGTCGTTCGCTTTCAGCGCCTCCTCGAATGCCGGGATGTCGGCATTGATGCGCTCGTCCTGGCCGGCATAGTTCAAGAGCAGCGGCGCCTTGATGTTGGCCACCGTGTCGACTGCGGGTTGCTGCCCGTAATAGACGACGCCGGCATCGAGCTCCGGATCGGCCGCCGCCACCCGACCGACCACGCCGCCGCCCCAGCAGAAGCCGACGATCCCGACTTTGCCGTTTCCGTCCGGCCGCGCCTTGAGCCAGGCGATCGCCGTCTTGGCGTCTTCGACCACGTCCGGCTGCTTCAGCGTGCCGATCATCTCGCGCGCCTTGTCCTCGTTGTCCGCCGGCGTGCCGCCGAGCGGCGAGAGGAAGTCGAGCGCCAGCGCCATGAACCCCTCGGTCGCGAGCCGGCGCGCCACGTCCTCGATGTGCGGATTGAGGCCGCGATTCTCGTGCACGACCAGCACGGCCGACAGCTTGCCGGTCTCGCTTGCGGGCCGGGCGAGGTAACCGCGCAGGGGTGGGTCGCCCGCGCGCACCGTCACCATCTCGGCGCTCAGCCGCGGATCGTCGGCCGGCACGATCGCGGCGCCGGCGGGGTCCGCCCGCAGCATCGCCAGCGCCGTCGCGGCTGCGGCCGTGCCGCCGGCGAGCTCCGCCAGCCGGGCCATGAAGATCCGCCGGTCCAGGCCGCGATGGGTGAACTCGTCGTAGAGGTCGATGATCTCTTGCTTCATCAGTGCGCCTCCTCAGGCATCGCCCGCCTGCGGACACAGGCTAGCCCCGCGCGGTTGGGGAGCCAGCTCAATAGCGCCCGCTCGCATAGCCGTGATGCGCCGTCTGCGCTGGAGGTTCTGTCCACGGCAACTATTGTTCGCCCCGACACGTTCCCCGGGACATGACCATGATCGATCTGCACTACTGGCCGACGCCCAACGGGCACAAGATCACCATGTTTCTGGAGGAGACCGGCCTCCCCTACGGGATCGTGCCGGTCGACATCGGGCGCGGCGAGCAGTTCCGCCCCGAGTTCCTGGCGATCGCTCCGAACAACCGGATGCCCGCGATCGTCGACCACGAGCCCGTGGACGGGGGTGCTCCGGTCTCGGTGTTCGAGTCGGGCGCCATCCTGCTCTATCTCGCCGACAAGACCGGGCGGTTCGTCCCGGCCGATCTGCGCGGGCGGGTCGAGGCCCTGCAGTGGCTGTTCTGGCAGATGGGCGGCCTAGGGCCGATGGCCGGGCAGAACCACCATTTCTCGCAATATGCGCCCGAGAAGCTGCCCTACGCGATCGATCGCTACGTCAACGAGACCAACCGCCTCTACGGCGTGCTCGACAAGCGTCTCGCCGACCGTGCTTTCGTGGCCGGCGACGACTATTCCATCGCCGACATGGCCTCCTATCCCTGGATCGTGCCGTACGAGCGCCAGGGCCAGAACCTCGCCGACTTCCCCAACCTCGAGCGCTGGTTTCGGGCGATCGAGGGCCGCCCGGCGACGCTTCGCGCCTACGAGACGGGCGAGCGTTACCGCAACCGGGATGCGACCATGGACGAGGAGGCCAAGAAGATCATGTTTGGCCAGACGGCCGCGACCGTCCGGCGTTAGGCGACCGGCCCGTGACATTGAAGCTCAAGGTGATCCTCAGCAGCACCCGGCCCGGCCGGGTAGGCGCCACGGTCGCCGAATGGTTTCACGGCTGTGCCGTGGAGCATGGCGGGTTCGAGGTCGAGCTGCTCGACCTCGCCGCGATCGACCTGCCGCTGTACAACGAGCCCCGTCACCCGGCCCTGGGCCAGTACGAGCACGAGCACACCAGGCATTGGGCCGCCAGCATCGGTGCTGCGGACGCGTTCGTGCTCGTGATCCCGGAATACAATGGCGGGACCACGCCGGCGCTGGTGAACGCGCTGAACTACGTCTACCGGGAATGGAACTACAAGCCTGCCGCCTTCGTCAGCTACGGCGGCATCTCCGGCGGTGTCCGGGCGGTGCAGTTCACCCGGCAGATCCTGAACACGCTCAAGGTGGTGCCGGTCGTCGAGGGGGTGATCATCCCGATGGTCGCGCAGCAGCTCGACGAAGAGAAGCGCTTCAAGCCGACCGAGATCCATCGGACCTCGGCCAAGACGATGCTGGACGAGCTCGCGCGCTGGGCACAGGCGCTGAAGCCGATGCGCGGACCGGCCTGAGCGCAGCGCTAGCCTCTCGGCCGCTCGGCGAACATGCGGTCGGTCTCCTCGGCCAGCACGCCGCCCTTGACGTCGCCGTTCCAGAACCTCGCCGAGGCGGCGATCTCCGGCGCCGCGACGTCGATCTGGTCGAAACCTGCCGCCTTCAGCTCCTCGATCGAGGTGGCGAACACCACCCCGCCGATGCCGGCCCAGATGATGGCGCTCATGCACATCGGGCAGGGCTCGCCGGTGGTGTAGAGCACCGTCTCGGGCCAGCCCCGGTGGCCGTTGCGCTCGACATAGTCGTGGATCGCGGCGATCTCGCCATGGAGCGTCGGGTTCTCCGAGCCGCGATTGACCGCGGCGGCGAGCACCTGCTCGTCGGGCATCCGCACGATCACCGCGCCGAACGGGAAGGCCGGGTTCTTGCGCGCCTGCTCGATCGCGAGCCGCATGAACCGCTCATGCGTCTCCAGCGGGATGGCGTCGAGGTCGATCGGCCGGGTTGGCGCCATGGGGTGCTCCGCGGATCGTTCCGCCACCACCTCTAGCCTCTTTGCGCATGCCCCGCGACCTGCCAGACCTCCGTCCATGCCGCACCAGCACGCCCTGCCACTCTTCGACTGGCCACGAGGCTTCCGTCACCTGCCGGGCTACCTGCCCGACGGGGCACAGCGTGCCCTCCTGAGCGAGATTCTGACCACGGTCGACACGGCCGGCTGGTTCCAGCCGACCATGCCGCGCTCCGGCCGGCCCATGTCGGTTCGGATGTGCAATCTGGGGCCGCTGGGCTGGGTGACCGACCGCCAGGGCTATCGCTATCAGGCCGCGCACCCCGACACCGGCTGTCCCTGGCCACCCATGCCGGCCTCGCTCCTGGCGCTCTGGGACGAGGTCACCGGCTGGCCCGACCCGCCCGAGGCCTGCCTGGTCAATCTCTATCGGGGCGACGCGAAGATGGGTCTGCACCAGGATCGCGACGAGGCGGACCTCACCGCACCCGTGCTTTCCGTGTCGCTCGGCGACACCGCGCTGTTCCGGCTCGGCGGCACCGGCCGCGGCGCGCCGACCAGGACGCTCGCCCTGACGAGCGGCGACATCGTGGTCCTGGGAGGCGACGCGCGGCTATGCTTTCACGGGGTCGAGCGCGTGCTGGCCGGGACCTCGCCGCTCGTACCCGGTGGTGGCCGGATCAACCTTACTCTGCGCCGGGTCACAAAAGCTGAGGCGATAGGCCGAACCGATTCCGGCAACGGCGGTTAGTCTGCCGGGACCGGTGTCAGGGGGCGATCATGCGGTTCGGACTTTCGTGGCGTCTGACGGCGACGGTGATCGGCTCTCTCGTCGCCTCGTTCTCCTCTCCAGCTCTGGCACAGAGCTCGATCCAGCTGACGCCGGTCGTCACCACCGGCCTCGACCGGCCGCTGCAGGCCGCCGTGGCGGGGGACGGCAGCGGGCGGCTGTTCATCGTCGAGCAGGACGGCAGGGTGCTGGTCTGGAAAGGGGCCCTGCAGCCGGTCCCGTTCCTCGACCTTCGCGGCCGAGTGCTCGCCGGCGGCGAGCGGGGCCTGCTGGGGCTGGCCTTCCATCCCCAGTTCGCACTCAACCGCCGACTGTTCGTCGACTATACGCGCCAGGCGGACGGGGCGACCGTCATCTCCGAGCTCACTGCCGCCGCGGACCGGAGCACGGCCCCGGCCGACAGCGAGCGCGTGCTCATGGTGATCCCGCAGCCGTTCGCGAACCACAATGGCGGCACGCTCGCGTTCGGGCCCGGCGGCCGGCTGTTCATCGGCATGGGCGACGGCGGTGGCGCCGGCGATCCTTTCGAGCTCGCCCAGAATCCGCGCACCCGGCTGGGCAAGATCCTGCGGGTCGACGTCAATGCGGCCCAGCCTTACACCGTGCCGCCGGACAACCCGGTCGCGCTCGGCCAAGGCCGGCGGGAGATCTTCGCGTTCGGCTTTCGCAACCCGTTCCGCTTCTCGTTCGACCGCCTGACCGGCGCCCTGTATGTCGCGGACGTCGGCCAGGCCGAACGCGAGGAGATCGACGTGGTCGGTCTCGGGCAGAACTATGGCTGGCCGCGCATGGAGGGCGAGCTCTGCTACCGCCCGGCCACGGACTGCTTCACCGCCAACCTGCGGCTACCGGTGGCGACCTATGCTCACACGAACGGGCGCTGCTCGATCACCGGCGGCCATGTCTACCGCGGCAGCGCCGTTCCCGCCCTGTACGGCATCTACCTGTTCGCGGACTTCTGCTCGGGCGAGATCTTCGGCCTCGTCGGCAACCAGCCTACCGTCCTGCTCGATACCGATCTCTCGATCGCCTCCTTCGCCGAAACGGTCGGCGGTGAACTGTTCGTCGTCGACATCGGGGGCGGCGTTTACGCTCTAGGACCCGCCCCGCTCTGAGGCCTCGACCCACCGGTGGCTCGCTGCTCGGGTTCGTCTCCTGCGAGGATCGCTGATCCGGCGATCGCCTACGGAACGAACACGACGCTGAAGGTGGCGTTGTAGATGTAGCAGTTGGCGCCCGAGTCGATGCGCAGCGGTCGCACACGATAGCGATAGATCTGCGAGCCCGCCGAGTTGAACGTGAACACCCGGGTGGAGGCGAGGTTCAGCGTGTCCGAAGTGTTGGGCGGGATCACCAGGGCCTGACGCAATCCTCCGGGGCCACTGGGTGAGGCGGTGGCCGTGGTCGAGTTCACGATCTGCGTTACCAGGTCGACTACCTTGCTGCCCGCGGTGAGATCGGCCGCGCACAGCAGCGAGCCGTGAAAGCTGACCTGCGCGGTGCCCTTGCTCGGCGCCTTGAAGGTGAAGTCCCGGATGTCGAACTGACCGACCCCGACGATGCCGACGCCGAAGTTGAAGCAGGTGTCGCCGCCAGAATTGCATGGCGGCTGCGTCTTGATCACGGCCGCCGCCGAAGCGGCGTCCGGGAATGCGACGACGGCGGCGAGTGCTGTTCCGCAGATCGCCAACCCTGCGCGCAAGAAAGCGAACATCGCGTCTCTCCACCCAACGACCCGTTCTTCCGGGTCGTTGGAGCAGATACGCCGATGCAGGCCGATCAACCAGCGTCGCGCGAGCCTCCCGGCGTGGACCGCCGGCTCAGCCCTCGTACTTGAACGACACCTTCACCTTGGCGCGATAGGCTTTGACCTTGCCGCCCTCGAGCATCAGGTCCTGCTCGACCACCTCGGCGACCCGCAGGTCGCGCAAGGTCTCGGCCGCCCGCTCCACCGCGGCCCGCGCCGCCCGCTCCCAGGATTCCGTGCTGGTGCCGACCAGCTCGACCACCTTGTAGACGCTCTCAGCCATGGCAGCCTCCCGACAGGCGGTCAGGATCAGCTCTGCGGCGGGGATCGTCAAGGCGAACGTCCGCCAAATGCCGCCGGAGCCTATTGTCCCGGATCGGCGACCAGACATCGTTCAGCCGGGCGAAACGAAAAAGGGGCCGGCGATGCCGACCCCTTCGGGCGATCCTGCGAGCTGCTCGCTCAGCGCTTGCTGAACTGGAAGCTCCGGCGCGCCTTGGCCTTGCCGTACTTCTTGCGCTCGACCTCGCGGTCGTCGCGGGTGAGGAAGCCGGACTGCTTGAGCAGCGGGCGCAGGGCGGGATCGTAGGTGGTCAGGGCCCGGCTGAGGCCGTGGCGCACGGCTCCGGCCTGGCCGGACAGGCCGCCGCCGCTGACCGTGCACATCACGTCGTACTGGCCGAGGCGGTTGATGACGTCGAAGGGTTGGCCGATGATCATCTGCAGGGTCGGGCGGGCGAAGTAGGTGCCCATGACCTTGCCGTTGACCGTGAACTTGCCGGTGCCGGTCTTGAGCCAGACGCGGGCCACGGCATCCTTGCGGCGGCCCGTGGCGTAGGCGCGGCCCTGCGCGTCGAGCTTCGGCTTCTGCGGCTCGGGCGCCGCCTCGACGGGGTTGGCGGGGCGGAGCCGGGCGAGGCCGGCCAGTCCTTCGCGGAGCTCAGCCATGGGCGGCCTCCTGGGTCGAGTTCTTCCGGTTCATCACGGCGATGTCGAGCGCTTGGGGCGACTGGGCGGCATGAGGATGCTCGCCACCCTTGTAGACGTGGAGCTTGCGGAGCACGTCGCGGCCGAGCGGCCCCTTGGGCACCATGCGCTTGACCGCGGCCTCGATCACCCGCTCGGGGAAGCGGCCGTCGAGCACCTTGTCGGCCCGCCGCTCCTTGATGCCGCCCGGATAGCCGGTGTGGTGGTAGTAGACCTTCTGGGTCCGCTTCTTGCCGGTCAGCACCACCTTCTCGGCGTTGACCACCACGATGTGGTCGCCGCAGTCCATGTGCGGCGTGAAGGTGGGCTTGTGCTTGCCGCGCAGACGGTTGGCGAGGATCGTGGCCAGCCTGCCGAGCACGAGCCCTTCGGCATCGACCAGGAACCAGCCCCGCTCGATCTCGCCGGGCCGCGCGCTATACGTCTTCATCCGAATGACCGTCCGATCGGTCCGCCGGCACCCCGTCCTCGGGACGCCGCAGACAACAGTTGCCCCCGCGAAGGGGACGCCTTCGCCGTGGGCGGCTGATCTAGGCGGTCACGGCGCCGCTGTCAACGCCGCGCGCCACGGGCTAGGGTTACGGTCATGGATCGACGAGGCATCCTGCGTACCGCCGCTGCGATCTCGGCCCTGCCGGCCGTCCGCCGGGCCGGCGCGGCGCAGCGCCTGTCGCGGACGCGACCAGGCGACGCGGGCTGGCCGCAGCCGGCCGACTGGGACCGGCTGCGCCGCGCGGTCGGAGGCCGCCTGATCACGGTCCGACCACCGCTCGAGCCCTGCATGGCGGATCCTGCGAGCGAGGAGTGTGCCCGCATCCTCGGCCAGCTGACGAACCCGTTCTATCTCGGCGACGAGGTCGGCCTCACGCAGACGCTTGGCTGGGTCGAGGCCTGGACCTCCCGCCCGAGCGTCTATGCCGTCGCGGCCGAGAGCACGGGAGACGTCGTCGCGGCGGTGAGCTTCGCGCGCGAGCACGATCTGCGGCTGGTCGTCAAGGGCGGCGGCCACAGCTATCAGGGCACCTCCAACGCGCCCGACTCGCTGCTGGTCTGGACCCGCCCCATGCGGGCGGTCACCCTGCACGACGCGTTCGTGGGCTCGGGCTGCGAGGGCCGGCAGCCGCCGCTGCCGGCGGTCTCGATCGAGGCGGGCGCTCTCTGGGGCCGGGTCTACGACGCGGTCGCGGTCGAGGCGGGCCGCTATGTCCAGGGCGGCGGCTGCCTCACGGTCGGCGTCGCCGGGCTGGTCCTCAGCGGCGGCTTCGGCAGCATGTCCAAGGCGTTCGGCATGGCGGCCGCCGGCCTGATCGAGGCCGAGATCGTCACCGCCGACGGGTCGGCATTGACCGTCAACGCCTGCACTCACCCGGACCTGTTCTGGGCGCTCAAGGGCGGTGGCGGCGGCAGCTTCGGGGTGGTGACCCGCCTGACGCTGCGCACGCACGCCCTGCCCGACCGGATCGGCGCGGCCGTGATGTCGATCACGGCACGCTCCGACGACGCCTTCCGCCGGCTCGTCGGGCGTGCCCTGGAGTTCTACCGCGAGGCCCTGCTCAACCCGCATTGGGGCGAGCAGATGGCGTTCCGGCCGGACAACAGGCTCGTCGCGGCCATGGTGTTCCAAGGGCTCGACCGCGATGCGGCGCAGGCGGTCTGGCGGCCCTTCCTGGACTGGGTCGCAGGCTCGCCCTCGGATTTCACGATCGACTCCGGGCCGACGTTCCTGGCACTTCCCGGCAGGGAGTTCTGGGATCCGGGCGCTCTCGCCGGCATTCCCGGCCTGGTCGTCGCCGATGCCCGGCCCGGCGCGCCGCCCGGCAACGTCTTTTATGCCGGGGACGAGGGGCAGGTCGGTCAGGTCATCTACGCCTACCAGTCCGCCTGGCTGCCGGCCCCGCTGCTCGGCGACCTCGAGCAGCTCGGCGATGCGCTGTTCCTGGCGTCGCGTCACTGGGGCGTGGCGCTGCATTTCAACAAGGGCCTCGCCGGCGCCTCGCCCGAGGCCATGAGCGGGGCCCGCGACACCGCCACCAACCCCGTGGTCCTCGATGCCTTCGCACTGCTGATCGCGGGCGCGGAAGGCCCGCCGGCCTATCCCGGCATCACCGGACACGAACCCGACGTCGCGGAAGCCTATCGGCAGGCAGGAGCGCTGACCCGGGCCATGAGCGAGATCCGCAAGCTCCCGCTGCCCGCCGGCGCCTATCTCGCCGAGAGCGACTTCTTCGAGCCGGATTGGGCCAAGGCTTTCTGGGGCCCGCACTATCCGCGGCTGCTGGCGATCAAGCGCCGCTACGACCCGGACGATCTGTTCATCGTCCATCACGGCGTCGGCAGCGAGCGCTGGAGCCTGGACGGCTTCACGCTGGTCGAATGACGGCCTCGCGCTGCGGCGGAATGGCGTAGGTCCCGACCGCATGGGCCACGCGCTCGCCGCTCTGGGCGGCCACGATCGTCGCCTCCCCGACCGCGAGCAGCTTGCCGAGCCGGAGAACGCGGCCGTGTGCGAGCAGATCGCCGGGCCGGCCCTTGGCCAGGAAATGGACATTCAGGTCGGTGGTGACCGCGAGCTCGACCCGGCCGATCAGGGACAGCACCACGCCGTAGAGGGTGATGTCGGCGAGCGCCATCATCGCCGGGCCGCACACCGTCCCGCCGGGCCGCAGGAGATCGTCGCGATAGGGCAGTCGCACGGTGACCTCGCCCGGTGCCCAGGCCTCGACCCGGCAGCCGAGTTGGCCGACATAGGGCACACCCTCGGTCGCGAGCCGCTCGAACTCGGTCGCGGTCAGCATCGACCAGGCTTCCTCCGCTGTCACCGGGAGCGCAGTTAGTGGACGAAGAGCAGGAAGTCGACCCGGGCGAGGTCGTAGGACAGCGCAGCACGGCCGAGCATGTCGACGTCCTGATCGTCGGGGCGGGGATCTCCGGCATCGGCGCCGGCTACCATCTGACGCACCAGTGCCCGGGCACCAGCTTCGTCGTCCTGGAGGCGCAGGAAGACTTCGGCGGCACCTGGCGCACGCATCGCTTCCCCGGCATTCGCTCGGATACCGACCTCTACACCTTCGGCTACCGCTTCAAGCCCTGGAGCGGGCCGCCGATCGCGACGGCGGAGGAAATCCGCAACTATCTGGGCGAGGTGATCGAGGAGAACGACCTCGCCCGGCACATCCGCTACCGGCACCGGATCGGGCGCGCGCGCTGGTCGAGCGCCGAGGGCCGCTGGACCGTCGATGCGGTGCGCGCCGACACGGGCGAGCATGTGCGTCTCACCGCCGGCTTCCTGTGGATGTGCCAGGGCTATTACCGCCACACCGAGGGCTACACGCCGGACTGGCCGGGAATGGCGGACTTTGCGGGGCCGATCGTCCATCCCCAGACTTGGCCGGAAGGTCTGGACTACAAGGGCAAACGTGTCCTGGTGATCGGTTCGGGCGCGACCGCGGCCACGATCGTGCCGGCGATGGCCGGGGACGCGGCGCATGTCACCATGCTGCAGCGTTCGCCGACCTGGTATCGCACCGCGCGCAACGCGATCCCGATCGCCGACGAGCTGCGCGAGCTCGGGGTCGATGCGAGCTGGATCCACGAGATCGTCCGGCGCAAGATCCTCTACGAGACGGCGAAATTCACGCGCCGCACCTTCACCGAGCCCGACAAGGTGGCCGGGGAGCTGCTGGCGGCGGTACGCGCGCTGCTGGGCCCGGATTACGACATCGCCACCCATTTCACGCCACGCTATCGGCCCTGGCGCCAGCGCCTCGCCTTCGTCCCGGACGGCGACCTGTTCCGAGCCATCGCTGCCGGCAATGCCTCCGTCGTGACCGGCGAGATCGAGACCTTCACGCCGACCGGCGTCCGGCTGAGGTCCGGCGGACAGCTCGACGCCGACCTCGTCGTCACCGCCACCGGCTTCCATCTCAGCGCTCTGGGTGACGTCGAGCTCGTGGTCGACGGCCGGCCGGTCGCCTTCCACGACAGCGTGACCTATCGCGGCATGATGTTCACCGGCATCCCCAACATGGCCTGGATCTTCGGCTATTTCCGCGCCGGCTGGACCCTGCGCGTGGATCTCGTCGCCGACTTCGTCTGCCGGCTGCTGACCCACATGCGGCAGATCGGTGCTGCCAGCGTCGAGGTGGCGCTGCGACCCGAGGACAGGGACATGCCGATCCTGCCCTGGATCGATCCGGAGAGCTTCAATCCCGGCTACCTCGCCCGCGGCATGCATCTGCTGCCCAAACGCGGTGCCAAGCCGGAATGGATGCACACGCAGGACTACTGGGCGGAGAAGGACAAGTTTCCGGCGATCGACCTTGCCGACGCCGCGTTCGTCTACCGCTGAGCCGCGCGCAGCGGCGCTTCATCGCCGGCGATCTCGCGGATCAGCTTGTTCAGGATCGCGATGCGGAAGTCGGTGAAGTCCAGCGCCGGCTGGACGAATGCTCCGGGGCCGCCGATCACGCTCTCCGCGTAGTAGGTGTCGAGCGCCACATCCATCGGCGTCGGCAGCTGGAACGGCTGCGGCCGGTCGTTCAGGATCGGCAGGCCGTTGATGACGATACCCGCGGCCACCGCATCGTCGCGGGCATTCTCGACCGGCCGGCCGCGATTGTTAGTGCCGTCGCCCGAGACGTCGATGACGCGGCGGTCGCCCGCGTAGCCGTTGCCGTCGAACAGCGGGCTTGCGGCGTCGATCGCCCCGCTGATCGAGGTCCAGCGGCCGCGCCGGTAGGGCACCGCCGCGAGCCGCTGCGCGAACCCGTCGGCATCGGCTCCGCCCGCGATCAGCGTCCAGTCGAGCACGAGGCGCTGGAAATCACTCCCCGCCCATTCGAGATAGGCCACGGCGATGCGTTGGTGGAAGTTGGCGCCGATGGCCTGGATCACCGCCGGGTGCGAAATCGCCGCGACATAGCCCTCGCGCTGCTGGCGCGCCTCTTCGGCATCGACGCTGCCCGAGATGTCCACCGCGAGCACCAGCTCGAGGTCGACGGGCAGGTCGGCAGCCGCGGCCGGCGTCGCCATCGCGATCATGCAGACGGTGATCAGGGGCCTCGGCGCCAAGGTCGGCTGCTCCCGCCGGGTCATGCTCCCGGGACGGGCAATTTAACCCGTCGCGACCAGAGCGCCAGTCGCTCTCGACCGAGGACCCTTCTTTCAGCCGGGGGCCCGGACGCTCAGCGCGCGCAGCAACGCCTTGAGCAGCGCCAGCGGCACGGTGGCGGCCGAGGCCGCGACCAGCCCCTGCGGCCCGTGCAGCGTCGCATAGGGCAGGATACCGGTGGCGTTCCAGCCGACATGCCAGGCCCAGCCCGGCAGGAGGGCGCGCACGAGGTCGAGGCAGCGGTCGACCGAGGCGGTATAGTCCGGGGCGGGAGCGGCGATCTGGAAGGCGCGCGCGAGCGCGGCGTCCAGGTCCCGATCGCTTCCGGTGGCACGCTCGAGACGGTCCAGCAACCCGTCGACCGTGCCGCTCGTCGCCACCGTCTCAAGCATGTGACCTAGCCCGCCTTCGCCATCGTGAGTCCCACCGGAGGTGCTTCCTCCCGCTGCAGCCGCTTGAGGAACCAGCCTGCGAGCCGCCGCCACAGCTCGTCCTTCTCCGCTGCGTCTTCGACGTCATGGACGAGATTGGGGTTGTCATTGATCTCGATCACGAACACGCCCCGGTCGGTCGCCTTGATGTCGACGCCGTAGAGGCCGCGCCCGATGAGCCGCGCCGCGCGCACACCGATGTCGATCACGTCCCGGGGCACCGCCGCCACGGGCATCGTGCGGAAACCGCCTTCGACCGCCCGGCCGCTCTCGGTGTGGCGGACGATCTGCCAGTGCTTGCGCGCCATCTGGTACTGGGTGACGAACAAGGGCTCGCCGTCGAGCACCCCGACGCGCCAGTCATAGTCCGTGTACATGAATTCCTGGGCCAGGATCAGGTCGCTGTCCTCGAGCATGCCGCGGACCATCCGCTCGAGCTCGCTGCGGTTGCCGACCTTCGCCACGCCGCGCGAGAAGGAACCGTCCGGGATCTTCAGCACCATCGGATAGCTGAGCTGCCGCTCGAGCGGATCCAGATCCTTGACCGAGGACAGGAGCACGGTCTTCGGGGTCGGCACGCCGTTGCCGTGCAGCAGCTCGGCCAGGTAGACCTTGTTGGTGCAGCGGATGATCGAGTTCGGATCGTCGATCACCGGCAGACCCTCCTGCTCCGCACGCTTGGCGAAGCGGAAGGTGTGGTGGTCGATGTTGGTGTTCTCGCGAATCCATAATCCGTCGAACTCGGGGATCCGGTCGAAATCGTGCCTGCCGATCACCTCGATGCCCAGCCCCATCCCTTCGGCGATGCGCTCGAAGTGGCGGATGGTGGCGAGATCCGAGGGCGGCAGCTTCTCCTTGGGATCGAGCAGGACCGCGAGCGTGAAGCGTGGCGGCGGCTTGGCCTTGGGTGATTTCCAGGGCTGGCTGACATGCGCCAGGATGGCCGCTCCCAGCTGCGCCTTGCCGGCCTCGCCGAGCTCCGTGATCGCGAGCGGGGCGAGCTTGCGCACCCGCCAGGTTTCGCCGGCCTTGACGAACACCTCGAGGATCGGGCAGCGGAACCAGTCGAACAACTGCCGCGCGAACCGGCCGAAGCGGGGATCGTCGCACTGGCCGAGGCAGACCAGCAGCCGGAACGAGGCGGTGGGCGGCTCGGCGAGCCGGCGGATGGTGCGGTTCAGCGTCTCCTCGAGCTCGGCCAGCGCATAGACATAAGAGCTGCGCCGGCTCAACTCGAGCACGGTGGTGACCGTGGGCACCACCTTGTGGCCGCGCGCCTCGGCCAGCAGCGAGCAGTAGTAGCCCAGCGTCTGGTAGCCGTAGCTGCGCGACAGGTTGAGGATCTTGGGCACCGCCCGCCGGGTGGCGCGCGGCTGCATGATGTAGTCGCGCGCGGTCATCGCGGGGTGGCCGGCGACGGCCGGCGGCAGGTCCGCGAGCCGGTCGACGACAATGGTCCAGCCGCTCACGGCGCGGCCCGATCGGGAGAGTTGCACATCGTGCGGCGGTAGGCCGACTCCAAAGAGCAGTTGCGCTTGTCAACCTTGCGATAGCTCTTTCACCGGCGCGAATGCAAGCAGCCTCGCTCCGCGAAGGCGAGGACTGCCAAGCTGTTGCATTGCTGCAGGATTCGGGTCGCCGATCGCCTGCCGCGGCCATGTCGGGCGATCATGTCGGGCCGTTCATGCCCGGCCGAATCACGAGCCGGCCCCGGACAACCGCCGCCCGCTCGAGACGGTCGGTCGGCCGAGGCCAAGCCCCTGATTTCGTGACGGTCGGAGAAAGATCTCGACCGCTGTCGAGATCAATGATGATTGGTGCTGATGTCGCCCGGCGCGTCGCCGCCGAATGACATCGGGTCCATGTGGCCGCTCTCGCAGGCGGTCAAGCTGCCTGCGAGCACGCATGTCATCAACAAGGCCATGAGTAGCCTGACCATGTCCGTCTCCATTCGGCTGCGATCAAGTTTCGTTGAGATCCTATTTCTTTCCCTGGCTGCCATTACAAATGAAACTCCGTCATCGGTCGGATGCATCATGCTCATCGGCTCTCGGCTCGATCCGTCCCGGAATGGACTGCCAGCATGAGTGCGGTGCCGTTCAACGCCCTCGATCTCAACCTGTTGCGGGTCCTGGATGCGCTGCTCGAGGAGCGGAGCGCCACGCGCGCCGGCGAACGGCTGGGATTGAGCCAGTCCGCGGTGAGTCACGGGCTGGCCCGGCTGCGCCACGCCCTGGACGACGAGCTGTTCGTCCGCGGTCCCGCAGGCCTCGAGCCGACGCCGCGCGCCCTCCAGATCGGTGCCCGAGCCCGTCAGGGGTTGATGGAGCTGCGCCTGGCCGTGTCCGAGGTGCGGTTCGACCCGCTGCGGACCGAGCGCCAGTTCGTCGTCGCCTGCAGCGATTATATCAGCGCCTCGCTCATACCGGGCGTCACGGCGCGGCTGCGCGAGCAGGCGCCCGAGGCGTCGCTGCGCGTCGTGCCGGTCCACGCCGGCGTGGCGGAGGCGCTGCAGAGCGGACGCATCGATCTCGGCATCGGCTCGTTCGGCCACATCGGCGAGAGCTTCGGCTGCGAGGAGCTGTTCGAGGAGCGGCTGGTATGGGTGCTGGCCGCGGACAATCCCGCCTGCGCCGGGCCGATGACCCTGCAGCGGCTCGCCGAGCTGCCGCACCTGATCGTCGCGCTGAACGACCATGACCGCCCGACCGTGGACGGCGTGATCGCGGACCACGGCCTGGAATGGCGCCTCATCCGCGACGATGCCGGAGCGTTCCAGGCGGCGCTCTCGGGTCTCGGGCTGAGACGCCGCATCGCCCTGACCGTGCCGCACGTGCTGGCAGCCCCCCGGATCGTCGCCCGCTCCGACATGGCAGCGCTCGTCCCCAGACGTCTGGCGACCGCCTACGCCGCCCGCTACCGGCTCCGCCTCTACGACCCGCCCTACCCTTCGCCACCGCATTCGGTCGCCACCGTCTGGGCCCGCGGCCTCGGCGACCTGGCGCCGGTGGCCTGGCTGCGCCAGGCCCTGCGGAAGGTGGCAGCCGAGGTGAGCGAGGGCGCCGGACAGACCCTGTACTCGGTCCGGGCCGCCCGCCGCCGGGATGGCAACGCGGCCTAGCGCCCGCGAGGTGGCGCAGAGCGCGGTCCGGCTCCGACCGCGGGCCTCTTCTCTCCGGCTGGTCCCGGATCAGTGCAGGAGCCGGCTCCGACCAGCCGTCGCGAGCTCACGACTGCTCGTTGACATAGTAGGAAACGACGCCGGTGCTCGGCGGCAGGGTGCAGCCGATGAACCAGTAGCTGCCGATGCCGCTGACTGCGGCCAGGCCACCGAGATCGAGCCGACGCACGGCCGGGCTCGAGCCCGCGGTGAAGCGGGTGAGGCCGAGCTGGGAGCTGATCTGGGCGTTGGTCACCACGTGCACCGAAACCAGCTCGCAACCCACGTCCTGGGTCGGGTTGTTGTCGACCACGAACACCGAAGAGCTCAGGATCCCACGTCCGATCCGCTCCTTGATGATCGGGCAGTCCGCCCGCAAGGCTTCGGTAGCGGACCCGTTGAGGAGGATACTGAAATTGAGGAAGAATCTCGGGCCGGTCGTGAGATTGCCGTTGGCTGGCACGCAGTTCGAGCCTGGGACCGTCTTGTCGTCGACGGCTCTGGCGGGAGAAGCGGCCACGACCGCGACGGCGGACGCCAGCGACATGGCGGCAACGATGCTTCTCGACCTCGTCATTGTGTCTCTCCCTGGCTGATCGCCCGGCGGGCCGCTCTTACCGGATCGACCGCCCGCAAGACGGAAAATGATAGCTTACATTATCCGGCCAGAGTGACAATCATTCTCTAGCTTATAAATTCGAGCTCTGTTTACTGCTGTGCTGCCCTTTGCAGCTTCGAAGCTACTGTACGACAGCTTGCCCACTTCCGGTTACAGGCACTGTCTTCGTCACCCGCTCCGTGCCCGACGAAGCACCTGCCTGATCGCGGATGCAGCTGGCGTTTCGGCCGTCCCTGCGCTAACCCCTCGCCGCGCCGGGGCGGCGCCGCGGGGCTGCGAGGAAGGTTGCCACCATATTGACGGCGGGCGCGGCCAATCTGCGCGGGGCGCTCCTGACCGCGGTGTCCATGGCCGCGTTCTGCGTCAACGACGCCTTCGTCAAGACGCTGAGCGCGAACGTCCCGATCGGCCAGCTGATCGCGGTGCGCGGCCTGTTCGCGGTCGCCCTCCTCCTGCTCCTGCTGCCGCGGCTCGGCCTGCATGTCGGCCGCCCGGAGCGCTTCACCTGGCTGCGGGCGGCGGGCGAGGTGGCGGTCACCTTCGCCTTCCTGGCGGCACTCGCCCGGCTGCCGATCGGCGACACCTACACCCTCTACTTCTCCGGCCCGCTCCTGCTCACGGCGGGTGCCGCGCTGCTCCTGGGCGAGCAGGTCGGGCCGCGGCGCTGGGCCGCCGTGGCGGTCGGCTTTCTGGGCGTGCTGGTCGTGCTCGGCCTGCCGCAGGAGTGGCAGGCGGCCTCCCTGATCGCACTCGCAGCGGCGCTGCTGAGCGTGGCCCGGGACCTCGTGACCCGCTGGATCCCCGCCTCGGTCGGTTCCGGCACGGTCGCCGCCCTGACCGGCATCTGCGTCACGCTTGCCGGCTGGGCGACGGCGGTCAGCGGCGACTGGGTGCCGCTCGGCTGGTCCGACATCGGCCTGTGCGCGCTCGCCGCCCTCTGCGTGGCCGGCGGCTACACCAGCTTCGTCATGGCCCTGCGGATGGGCGAGCTCTCCTTCATCGCCACCTTCCGCTATGCCGGCATCCCCATGGCGATGCTGCTCGGCCTCCTGGTCTGGGGCGACGTGCCCGCCCCGCGCATGCTGGCCGGCGCCGCCCTGATCATGGCCTCCGGCCTCTACATCGTCTGGCGCGAGCGGAAGCGGGCGGCGTAGGCTACAGCAGGAAGTCGGCCGCCGCCGCCAGCGGATGATCGGTGCGGCCCTCGGCGAATCCGTAGGTGATGAAATGTCGGGTGGCGGCCTCGATGTCGTCGCCGAAGGCGGCCTGCAGGTCGGCGTAGTTCCTGAGATACTGGACCTCGTCGAACTCGTCGCGCACGCGGCCCTCGGCTTCGCCGTTGCGGATGAAATGCACCGCCCCGGCATCGGCGTTCGGCCCGAGCGCCTGGATCAGATCACCGTAGGAGGCAATGTACTGCAGCCCGTCGAAGGACACCTGCCGGCCCTCGGCGGCACCATGCTCGATAAAATGGCGGCTGCCCGCCGCCCGGTCCGCCCCGAGGGCGGCGATCAGGTCGGCAAAGCTGGCGATGTACTCCAGCCCGTCGAAGCTCGTGCGCCGGCCCTCGTCGAGACCGTGGCGGATGAAATGGCTCGAGCCGGCATCGCGATCGGCCCCGAGCCGGACGATCAAGTCCCCGTAGGACGCCACATATTCCAGCCCGTCGAACCCGACCTGCCGGCCCTCGGCGGCACCGTAGTTGCGGTAGTGAGCCTCCCCCGCCGCCTCGTCCGGCCCCAGAGCCCGGATCAGGTCCTCATACGATGCAATGTACTGCAGCCCGTCCAACGGCAGCGCCGCGTGCTCGAAGGCACCGATGTCGGGATTGGTGCCACCGGGAAGCGGCCGGGTCACACCGCGCTGGTCGGTGGCAGGAGCACTGGTCGGGTCGGCCGCACCCAGCGCAGGATTGGTCGGATCGTCGCGCAGCGCGATGGTCCAGGTCGGCCCGCCATGGTCGGCCAGCCCGCCAGCGAAGAGGAGCCCCGCGGGGACGTTCTCCAGATCGCCCGCAACGTTGCCTTCGATGTCGCTCCCGAAGATGTTGTGGCCGTTGCTGGATATGCTTCTACCGGGAGAATAAGAACCGGGGTTGGGGTTGGGAGCGATATCCTGACCAGGGCTGGCAGCGGTAGCATTGCCTGCAACGTTGCTGTTGCTGATTGAAAGGCGGAAGAAGAAAGAGTTGCTCGTCTCAATCCCGCCACCTGCCGCATAAATGCCTGCCGTGCTGTTGCCCGTTACGGTGCTGTTGATCAGCGTGACGCCAGTTCCGA